>DAORNI010000020.1:0-2591 GCA_035440845.1 Parachlamydiaceae bacterium
ATTATGTTTTTTGGCATTTTGTACCGTTGTTACAGTGCAAAATATAAGGTAGCACCACAAGCAACAGGACGTAATGCATATGCTGCTAAATCAGATGAACTTAGTTTGCATATTCAGCTGTACAGAGGCTGCGCGGATCATTTCAATTTCAAAGAATTCTTGAAATCCATTTAACCAGATGAAATATTTTTTTGATTTGCTTGATAAGAAATGCTGAGAACATTAGTTTTGGTGGTATATAAAAATGAATGGGCAGAACCCACAAAAACCTCTTTTATAATTAAAATTAATAAATTAACCATATAGTTGTTTTTATTGTAATTAAACTAAAAATATTATTATTAAAAATAATTATTGCTGTTTTTAATAAAATAAATTTTAAATTTAGAGACATTTTGAAGACACTCTTAAAGGAGATTTCTTGATGATAAAAAAGACTTGCCTGGTTCTGCTATCTTTGGCTATACTCGCTTCTGTTTTTGTTTTAAAATTTGAGTCACCCATGAATATTTTGATCATGCTAGGCGCCCCTGGTTCTGGAAAGGGAACGCAAGCAGTAAAAGCTTCTAAAGAATTAAATATCCCACATATTTCTACAGGCGATCTTTTCCGGGAAAATTTAAAAAATAATACAGAGCTTGGCAAAAAGGTACGCTCTTACATGGATTCTGGCCGACTTGTACCAGATGATCTTGTTTTAGCGATGCTCTTTGACCGAGTTTCTAAGCCAGACTGTAACAAGGGGTATTTATTAGACGGTTTTCCGCGCACTATCCCGCAAGCAGAAGCTTTAGACCAACATTTGACAACAATTCCAGGAACTGTAACAGTTCTTAATTTGAATTGCAGCGATGAAAGCGTTGTGAAGCGCATTTCGGGGCGCTTGACATGCCAAGGTTGCGGACATGTCTATAACAAGTATTTCTCAAGCCCAAAACAAGAAGGAATCTGCGATCTTTGCAGTTCAGATCTTCTTCAGAGGGCAGATGACAAAGAAGAGATTGTAAAAGAGCGTTTGCGTGTTTATAAAGATCAGACAGAACCGTTGATTAGTTTTTATCGAAATAAAAACCTCTTAAAAGATCTAGACGGAGAAAAGCCTGCAAGCCAAGTCTATCAAGATCTCATAACATTTGTTAAAAAATAGAATTTTCTATTTAAGACACATTGCAGCAGCAATGTGTCTTAAATAGAAATTTTAGTAACCGTGCGAAGAGCCACAGCCGCAAGAAGAGCGGACGTTGGGGTTGCTGATCTTAAATCCAGAACCTTGAAGACCGTCGATATAATCAATTACAGCGCCAAGCAAACGGCCTAGCATGCTTTTTTCTACATGAATCTCAATATCACGGGAAACAAAGATGACATCATTTTCACCCGCTTTTTCTGAATAGTCGAGCATGTATTCAAAACCATTGCAGCCAGCCATTTTTTCTGCAAAACGGATGCCGTAGCCAGTTTTTCCCTCATCAGCCAAGATCTGCTTGTATTTTTCGGCAGCTTTTTCAGTTAATGTAATCGTGGATGCGTCCATTTCTTCTTCAAGAAGAACATTCAAACGGCCAAGCAAGCGCTCGATGGCGTCGTTGCCCATGCCATGACCCATCATGCCAGCTTCTAGTGTTTCCCATGTTGCTGCATGGCAACCCACGCAGTGCAGACCAGCACTTGTGATCTCGTGCGCCAAACGCTGCGCTTTATGAGGAAATAAAGACAAAATTTCTTCGATCGTCATATGACGATGGATTTTTGGAGTTGTTGCTGTCATAACTATATATCCTTAAATTTAAAATGAGATTTTGACACAACCCTTTTTGATTTTGCACTGACAAGCAAGACGCTCATCTTCAGTACCATCGCCAAGGAAATCTTTTTCTTCTTGTGTCGGGGGATTGAGGTTTTCTTGACCTTCTTTAATTTCTATTACACATGTCCCGCAAACACCTTCTGTACAAGCAAAAGGAACGCCCGCCTCTTCGCAAGCTTCTGCAATGGGGGAGTCATCCGGTAATTCTACTTCTTCTTCATTATGATCAAAAATTAATTTAGCCATTTTTATTTCTCCATAAAAAGCTCTATTATGAATAAATAATTAGAAAAAAGCAAGTCATTATTTAAAGTAATGGCTAAACCAAAAAACGAGGATGATGCCAAGCGATAAGATGAAAGCGCCAGGGTAGGTTAAAATATATTTGGTGGGGTCGTGGCTCACGATAATTTCCGTTCTTTGGACTTCTCCCTCTTCTCCAGGAGAGATGTTGCTAAGGTAAAAGCGGTAGCCATCCCATGTCTCATAAACGCGATTCATACTAATAGTTACTTCTTTTGTTTTTTCTTCTGCTTTTACGATCAGGTCAGCTTCAAAGCTAAAGTTAATTTTTGAATTAGGATAAGAGACTTGCCGTGCATTTTGCAGCCGAATATGATAAGGAATTATTTTAGACTCCGGCTGGAAGCGCAGCAAAAAATGATTATTTGATGCTCCCCATTTTAATCCTTTTCCTGAACGGTCATAGCTTAAAGAGAGCCTCTCTTGTCTGTTCAACTCTAGGTAAACAATAGGCTTTTCATCCTCTGGCTTATCTCCTCTT
>DAORNI010000020.1:2766-7341 GCA_035440845.1 Parachlamydiaceae bacterium
GGCAAGCTCTCTCCCAGCAAATAAATTTGTTCAGCAAGCATTTCAAACAGATGGTCATCTCTGTTTTTCAAGTTTTTTGTAAAAGGCCAGCCTGCTTTTTTCAAAAACTTAATAATATTTTCTCCCTCTTCTCTTTTTTTTTCAAGGATAGGAAAAAGAGAAGCGATCAAACAGCATGCTTTATATTCATGGGAGGGGACTAACTTTAAATTGAGTTCTGGTAATATAGAATCTTCATTTTTCAAGAAGCTGATCAAAAGGTCTCCAAAAGACAGCTTTTCCTTTTGAGAGGCAATTTTTAAAAGCTGCAGCGGAGGAGGCAATGATTCTTCCGTATTGTTTAAAGCGGTTTTAATTTTTTCTAGCCGCTGCTCTTCAGAATCCAAATATATGGGAGCTTTAAATTCCACTGCATAGCCATAAAAGCCTTTATCATAGGCAATAAGTGACTTTAAACCGTCGCTTTTAAAAGACTCGCTAAAAACATGGGCTTCTTTATCAAAAAGAAAAAGAGAAATGTGTTTATTCAAGTCTTCAATGATCAGCAAAAAAAGAGGCTTTTGGTATTCTTTAACTATTGAATCAACTGTTTTTTCAGGTGGAAGACGAAGGGCTAAAACTTCAAATTCCGGATAGTCTGGATGCAGTTTTGCTTTAATTTTTTCATTGAGAGGAAAAGGCGAAAAGCCATAAATGAAGGCGTAATCGCCTTTGATCCACGTCTGGAGCGTTTCAGTGGAATTTGGTTGATAAGCGGCAACTTCAATATGAAGTCCATCAAAATCTTTTAAAGGATCATTTAACTTAAATTGTGTGGATCTGTTCTTATTTTCCACATAAAGGGCTTTTGTATTTGGCAAAAGGATTTTATTGGTTGCAGAGCCTTCCAAAAGAGTTAAATGCCCTTGTGTCCCCAAAATATTTTTTGCCATCACTCCGCTTAAAACCATCAAAAGCCCTAAATGGGTGATTAAAAAGGGGATATGCCTTTTTTTAAAAGGCCAGCGCCTTGTGGCGGAAAAAAGGATATTGACAAAAAAGCCGCAAATTAGGAGTGTAAAAAGCGGATTTGCATAAGTAAAGCTGGCGGCATAGAGGTGAGAGCCTGTTTTAGACTCAATCAAAGTGCCGGCAATGACAAAAAGAGCAGCTGAAACAATCAGAAAAATGGCAAAAGTGATGCCGCCTAAAAAATGGTAAAGTCTAATCATGAATGATATCATCTATTAATTCGAAACTTTTTGCAAAAGCGATGATCTCTTTTTTATTTTTTTTCATTAAAAAGGGGGCACCTACTGCTTTGATAGTAAAGCTGGCACGTCTTTCTTTATTTTCTAATGCTCCATAGTGCATGCTGCCAACTTGCATGCTCCAGCTTAAAAGTGTGGTTTCTTCTTTGTTCATTAATCCAGAACCTTCAAAAAAAACACCGGTGAAGCCGGAAAAATTTTGCGGCTTTTCATGAATAGAAGCTGGATTTAAGCTGTCAAACTGCTTTTTCCAGCGCATGATCTGTGCCACTGGTGGAATTCTTGTTTCGATGCTGTCAGAGGGAAAATTATGGATGGTGATATGCGCTTTTTGGCTTCCTTCCTGGATGATGAACTCGATAAGCGGTTTTGTTGTGTCTTGCAAGTCTTCTGTTACATTTGGTTTTTTTACAAGCCATTCTTTGGGCGCTTTGATGCGGTAGAGAGGAGTGTGTTCTTGATCCCGTCCAGAAATTTCATAACTCATATTATTTTGATAAGGATTTTGAGTCTCACAGCTTGTAAAAAATAAAAGCACAAGGATTAAGATAAAAAAACAGGTATCAACCCCTATTCTGCCAGTGCAGACGATCTTGCTTATCTTGTTCATAAATTCAAATTTTATCATGTGTAGAAGACGTAATGTAAATTTAAGACAGTTAGTTGTCAAAGAAATTTAAACCATCATGTCTTGTCTCTTTTCAAAAAAATAGTGAGATGCTAAATCTAAAGTCTATGAAAGAAGAAGATGAGCTCCTCCATATCGATAATTTGCAAGTAGCTGAAGAGATGTATGCCAAGTATTTGGCAGACAAAGACTCGGTAGAACCCTCCTGGAAAGAGCTTTTTGCGAATTTAAAGGTTCCTTTAAAAAAAGAAGCTTTAGAAGTGCCGGCTTCTGAATGCAACATCCAAAATTTGATCAATGCCTACCGCAGCTTTGGACATCTGATGGCGCGTATCAATCCATTGGAAGATCCAACAGTGAAAAAAAACTTAATAGATGAGCTAAAACTTGAAAATTTCAATTTAAGCGAAAAAGATTTAACCACGCCTTTTTTTGCCCATGGTTTAATAGAAGGCCAAGCGCCTCTTAGTCAAATACTTGAGCGCTTGAGTGACATTTATTTAAGTAAAATAGGAGTTGAAGCGAAAAATTTACAAAATAAAGAGCTGGAGCTGTTCATCCAAAAAGAGCTTGAAAAAACGCCAGATAGCTTGTCTATTGATGAAAAGCGAATGATCCTGCATCAGCTGAACAGGTCAGAGCTATTAGAAGTGTTTTTGCATACCAAATATGTGGGGCAAAAACGGTTTTCTTTGGAAGGGGGAGAAACTTTGATCCCCATGCTTCAAGAGTTGATTGAAAAAGGGGCAGAAGAAGGGGTTGAAGAAGTTTATATTGGCATGTCCCATAGAGGGCGCTTGAATGTTTTGACAAACATTTTAAACAAACCTCATACAGAGCTTTTTTCTGAATTTGATGAAATGTATATCCCAGATGCTTTTGAGGGTAGCTACGATGTGAAATACCATAAAGGCTTTAAATCAGAAATTAAAACTGCAAAAGGCAAAAAAGTTAAAATTGTGATGGCCTCAAACCCAAGCCACTTAGAATCTGTAGATGCCGTTATTGAAGGCCAGGCAAAAGCCCGGCAGCTGGAAAAAGGGGAGGAAGGGCAAAAAAAAGTGCTCCCTGTTTTAGTGCATGGCGATGCAGCAATTTCTGGACAAGGCGTTGTGTATGAGACACTCCAATTTTCTAAACTGTCGGGTTACAGCACAGGCGGTACCCTTCACTTTATTGTCAACAACCAGATCGGCTTTACAACAGCGCCAAAAGATGCCAGATCTACCCCTTATTGCACAGATATCGCAAAAGCATTTGGAGCGCCTGTTTTTCATGTCAATGAGGATGATCCAGAAGGCGCTGTCTTTATTACCAAGCTGGCTTTAAAGATCAGACAGAAATTTCAGACAGATGTTTTTATCGATTTAAACTGCTACAGAAAATATGGCCATAACGAGTCAGATGAACCAAGCTTTACGCAGCCTCATGAATACCACATCATCCGCAAGAAAAAGCCTGTTAGAGAAGTTTATTTAGAACAGCTTTTGCATGAGGGCGCGCTAGAAAAAGAGATTGCTGAAAAGGCTGAAAAAGAGTTTAAAGATTTTCTTCAAGAGCAAAAAAATGCTGTTAAAATTGTGGAAAAAGAGATTTTTATTCCAGAAACAATAGAAAACGGCATTGTAAAAGAATTACCGGTTAAAACGGCTGTTTCAAAAGAAGAGATTTTAAAGCTGGCAGAAGCATTTTGCAAAGTGCAAGAGGGCTTTGATGTTCATCCAAAAATTGCTCAGCTGACCGCTTTAAGACTTGGCATGGCAAAGGGAGAAAAGCCGATCGACTGGGGAATGGCAGAGCATTTAGCTTACGCCACGCTTTTAGTTGAAGGGGTCAATATTCGTCTTTCTGGACAAGACAGCTGCCGGGGCACTTTTAGCCATAGGCATGGGCTTTTTGTCAGCCAAAAAAAAGAAGAAGAGTTTTTTCCGCTGCAGCATTTGAATGATTATCAAGGCAGATTTGATCTGATCAATTCCCCTCTTTCTGAATTTGCAGCCCTTGGCTTTGAATATGGCTACAGCATGGAAGTTTTGGAAGATTTGACGATTTGGGAAGCGCAGTTTGGCGATTTTGCAAACAGCGCTCAAGTAATCATTGATCAATACATAGCGTCCGGCGAGCAAAAATGGGGGCAGCGCTCCTCATTGACACTATTGCTGCCGCATGGTTTTGAGGGACAAGGCCCCGAACACTCCTCTGGACGTCTGGAGCGCTTTTTAAATTTGGCAGGGGACAACAACATGCAAATTGTCAACCCTACAACACCCGTCCAATTTTTTCATCTGGTAAGAAGGCAAGTTTTGTCTAAAGTCTATAAGCCGCTTATTGTTTTTACCCCAAAAGGGTTGTTGCGCCATTCAGAATGTGTCAGCACATTGAAAGATTTTACAGAAGGTACTTTTCAAACTGTTTTAGAAGAGGAAAATCCCAAAAAACAAGCAACGCATCTTATTTTTTGCTCCGGACGTATTTACTTTGATCTGCTGGAAGCTGCAAGAAAAGAGCACAATGAGGAGACAGCTATTTTGCGCATTGAGCAGCTCTATCCTTTGGATATTGTTAAATTAAAAGATTTAATCGCTACTTATAAAAATGCAAAAACTTTTTCCTATGTCCAGGAAGAGCCAAGCAATATGGGCGCTTATGAGTATTTAAGAAACCCCCTTTTACAGTTGATTCCAAAAGAGAAGCAGC
>DAORNI010000020.1:7506-20004 GCA_035440845.1 Parachlamydiaceae bacterium
AATAGCAACTATTTTAAAGCCCTCTAATACACAAGTAAAAGTGGATGAAGAGATTGTGGAGCTGGAAACGGACAAAGTCAACCAGGTGCTTTTTGCTCCAAAAAGCGGCATTTTAAATTGGAATATTAAAGTAGGTGACACGGTTAAAATTGGCGAGGTGATTGGCTTTGTCGAGGAAGGAAAAGAGCCTATAAAAGAGGAAGTAAAAGAAGCTGAAGAAGAAAAAAAAGAGGTAAAAGTTGGCTCTACTGCAAAACCTGCTGCCCGCATCTTTAAAGAAGAGAGCTTAAAAAATTTAAGCAGCGAAGAAAAACCAAAAGAGATGCCAAAAGTATTAAAAGAGGCAATAAGTGGAGAAAAAGGAGAAAGGCTAGAGACGCGTACTAAAATGACAAAAATCCGCAAAGTCATTGCAGAGCGACTTGTCAATGCAAAGCAGCAAACAGCAATGCTCACAACTTTTAATGAAACGGACATGACAGAGATTATGGCGCTAAGAGAGCGTTATAAAGACATTTTCTTAAAAGAGCATGGCGTAAAGCTTGGATTTATGTCTTTTTTTGTGAAAGCTGTAGCACACGCTTTAAAAGCTTTTCCGAATGTAAATTCTTATATTGATGGGGAAGATGTGGTGCATAGAGAGTACTATGACATTGGAATTGCCGTTGGGACAGATAGAGGCCTTATTGTCCCAGTCCTTCGCCATGCAGACCATTTGACATTTTCAGAAATTGAAAAAGAGATTGAACAATATGCTAAAAAAGCAAGGACAGGTGGCTTGTCTGTGGATGATTTGACAGGCGGCAGCTTTACCATTACAAACGGCGGTGTTTATGGATCGCTTTTATCGACCCCTATTTTAAATTTTCCGCAAAGTGCCATTTTAGGAATGCATAAGATCATGAAGCGGCCGGTTGTGATAGATGACAAAATAGAAATTCGTCAGATGATGTATGTAGCTTTAAGTTATGATCATCGCTTGATCGACGGTAAAGAAGCGGTCTCTTTTTTAGTGATGGTTAAAAATTTATTAGAAGATCCCTCAAGGCTTTTACTGGATATATAACATGACAAAATATGATGTTGCGGTGGTGGGAGCGGGTCCTGGTGGCTATGTGGCAGCAATCAGAGCTGCCCAGCTTGGATTAAAAACTGTCTGCATAGAAAAAGAGAATGTGGGAGGCACCTGCCTCAATGTAGGCTGCATCCCTTCTAAAGCGCTTTTGCAATCTACAGAAAGCTATTTTGCACTTTTAGAGCAAGGTCAAGAACTAGGATTGCTGTTTCATGACTTGCGCCCTAATTTTGACCAGATGATGAAACGAAAGGCAGGCATTGTAGAAGGGCTCGTCCTTGGAGTCAAAGGCGCTTTTAAGAAAAAACAGGTAGAGTCTATCGAAGGGACGGCGCGCTTTATTGATGCGCATAAAATTGAAGTGATAAAAGGTAGTATTAGCCAAGAAATTGAAGCAGATCATTTTATTATCGCAACTGGCTCTAGCAGCATCCCGCTTCCCTTTTTACCTTTCGATGAAAAAAAAGTGCTCTCATCTACTGGCGCTTTAAGCTTAAAAGAAATCCCTAAAAAACTGCTTGTTGTAGGGGCTGGTGTGATTGGCGTGGAGTTAGCTTCTGTTTATAATAGGCTAAACACTGAAGTTATCATTATTGAGATGTTAGATGAGATCTGCTATGGTTTAGATACTACCATTTCTAAAGCTTTTTTACAGATCTTAAAAAAACAGGGACTACAATTTCACCTTGGCTCAAAAGTTAAAAGCGGTAAAGTAGAAAAGGAAGGAGTCTCTTTAGAATTGATTTTACCAAACGAAGAACTTTTAAATTTGGAGGCAGATGCTGTTTTAGTCTCTATTGGAAGACGCGCCTTTACAGAGGGGCTTGGTCTGGAAAAAATTGACATTGCTTTAAACGACAAAAATATGATCCGAGTAAATGGTAGCTTTCAAACAAACATTCCCCATATTTATGCCATTGGCGATGTGATTGATGGTCCTATGCTTGCCCATAAGGCATCAGAAGAAGGAATTGCTGCAGCAGAGATCATTGCGGGATTAAACCCAAAAGTCAACTACATGGCAATTCCAGGTGTCATCTATACTCATCCGGAAGTGGCAAGCGTTGGCTTGACTGAGCAAGAAGCAAAAGCATTAAACTTGGAGCTTTTAATAGGCACTTGCTCTTTTAAGGCAAATCCGCGCGCAAGGTGCATCGGTTATACAGAAGGTCTTGTCAAAGTCATTGGCGAAAAAAAGACAGGTCGCTTGTTAGGTCTTCATATTTTAGGCCTCCAAGCATCAGAAATGATAGGCGAGGGCGTCATGGCCATCCAAAAAAAGGCTACACTCGAAGAAATTGCAAGCGCCTCGCACGCCCACCCCACTCTAAGTGAAGCGATTTTAGAAGCCACCCAAAACGCTCTTGGCAAAGCTATTCATTTATAAAAAAGAGGTTTTAGTACTCCTATTTAAGCATAGGTTTGGAGTCGTTTAATTCTTTCATCAAGAGGTGGATGTGTGGCAAAAAGAGATAAAAATTTAGAGGGCTTTCCAGAAATTTGAAGCGCCTGGAAGGCTTCCGGCTGGTTTTTGTTCGAAATATTTTTGTTATTCTTTAAGGCGACAAGCGCTTTGATCATTTTATCTTTGCCACCAAGTCTGGCACTTGCGGCATCTGCCCTAAATTCGCGGCTTCTTGAAAATTTAGCGACAACGATCTGACCAAAAATCATCAAGGCCATTTCTAAAACCATCACAGTCATGTGGTAAACAAATGAAGAGCCTTGATTTTCTCTTTCTTTGGACTGCAGACTGCGACTAATCACAAAAGCCAAGACTCTTGCCAAAAACATCACAAATGCGTTCACAATACCTTGCAGTAATGTCATGGTGACCATGTCTCCATTTGCAATATGGGCGATCTCATGCCCGATCACGCCATCTGTCTCTTCTTTGTTCAAACGGTTCAAAAGACCGGTTGAGACAGCAACCAATGAGTTAGAGCGGGATGGGCCTGTTGCAAAAGCATTGATCTCTGCAGACGAGTAAATGCCAACTTCTGGCATTTTAGATAATCCTGCTTTTTTTGCGAGGTCATGGACGCTCTCAACAAGTGCCCGCATAGCAGGATCGCGTGTTTCTGGATCAATAATTTGAACGCCCATCATCCATTTCGCCATCGTTTTTGAAAGAAGCAGCGAAATAAAAGATCCAGCCATTCCCCAAATAAAGCAGAAAGTGGCAAGAGAGTTGATGTCTAGTCCATTTTTAGTTAAGTAGGGCTGTACATTAAATAGGTGCAGTAGAAAGGAAATGGCAGTTACCACTAAAATATTCACAGCAAAAAATAAAACCATGCGTTTCATAAAAGCCATAAGGACCTCCAATTTATAGCATATTTTACCTTAAAAAACTTATTCAGGGCAATAGAGTTATTTCATGGTAGGTAATTAAAGATTTTGTTATGAGATTTATTTTTCTTTAGGAGCCTCCATGAACAGAGAAATTTTATCTGCTTTTTTAAAAAAAGGGACAATTGTTCCAAAAGATCATGACAATTTATGGATTGGTTGGGGGAAAAGGGCGTGGAGTCCAGCGCCCATCAGTGAAGTGTCTCCCAACTTTTACTTTCCTGATTTTTTCCTTAAAGTAGGGATGCCCTGGTTCTCCCATGAAAATTGGATGGAAATTTCTTTACAAGAGTTAAAAGATGCCCTTGAAGAGGAAAAAGAGCCAATAGATGAAAAGCTTGACTGGGAGCTTACAGGGCTTGGCTTTTTTGAAGCGGTATTTAAAAATTTAATGGAAAAAATTAAAAAAAAAGAGCTTGCAAAGGCAGTTCCCTACCTTTTTGAAAAGACTGGCAAACGCATGTGCAAAGCGCGTCTTTTAAATTCGCTCTTTAAAGCCCTTGCTTATGCAGAGAGGCATCCAGCCTTTATTTATGGTCTTTGGGGCGACGAAGAGGGCTTTTTAGGCGCCACTCCAGAAGCTCTTTTTGAGTTTAAGCATAACCAATTGAAAACAACAGCTTGTGCCGGAACACTGTCTGCTAATGAAAAAATAAGCAAAAAGCTTTTGCTAGAGCATGACCTTGTGGTAGAAGGGATTGCCTCTTCTTTAAGTCCTTTTGGCGAGCTTGAGATGCAACCAAAAGAGCAAATTCCTTTTGCAAATTTTACACATCTTGTCACTCCCATTAAAGTGAGGCTTAAAAACCCTCCCCAGTTCAAGAAATTAGTATCAGCCCTGCATCCAACGCCTGCTCTTGGCGCTTTTCCAAAAGAGAAGGGCATGGCTTTTTTAGAAGAGTTTCAGATGCGGCTTCCAAGAGACCGTTTTGGCGCACCTGTTGGTTACTTATTTAAAGAAGAGGCTTTTTCTGTTGTTGCAATCCGCAATGTGCAGTGGGGTCTTTTTGGTATGAAAATAGGAGCTGGTTGCGGTATTGTAGAGGGTAGCTTGTTTGAAGATGAATTAAACGAAGTAAAGCTCAAACTAAAAGCCACTAGGGAAATATTACAATTATGAACCTTTTATTAAATGGAAAAGAATTAGCACTTTATATTTTAAAGAGTTTGATAGAAAAAGGGATGCAAGATGTTTTTTTGTGTCCGGGCTCTAGAAATGCAAGCTTTACATTTGCACTAGAGGGATTGGAAGAGCTTAACTGTTACACCCATTACGAAGAGAGGTCATGTGCTTTTTTTGCACTTGGAAACGCAAAAAAAACAAAAAAGCCAGCAGCTGTCATTGTGACATCGGGGACAGCAGCAGGAGAACTTTATCCTGCTGTGATGGAAGCCTATTATAGCCGGATGCCTCTTGTTTTAATTACGGCAGACAGACCAAAACGCTATAGAGGCACTGGCGCCCCGCAAGCAGCAGAGCAAAAAGGGATGTTTGGCTCCTACGCTTTTGCCTTGGATATTGAGACTATAAGCGATTTTAATTTAATCGGTTGGGATGGTATTTCACCTTTGCATCTCAATGTCTGCTTGGAAGACCCCAATGCAAAAGCCAAGCCTTTTTTAGAAGATAATAAAAAAGAAGGCTTTCAAGATTTTTTAAAATCTACAGAATTTCCATTAGTGATTGTCGGTACACTAGAGAAAGAGAAACAAGCAGAAGCGATCGACTTGTTGCTCCAACTAAATTGCCCTGTCATTTTAGAAAGCAGCTCCAATTTGAGGGAAGAAGAAGCGTTGCAGCATTTGCATATTAGAGGGACTGCAAAGCTCTTGCAATGGGCAAAAAAGGCCAATTACCCAGTAGATGCTGTTATAAGAATTGGGGGCGTGCCAACATTGCGTTTTTGGCGAGATTTGGAAGAGCTGCCGATCAAAGTTTGCTCGATCTCTAAGTTGCCCTTTACAGGGTCTCCAAAAGGCTTTTTACTGCAAGAAGATTTATCTTCTCTTTTATTAAAAGTTGAAAAGTCTTCTCTTTTTTTTCAAAAAGCTAAAATGTGGTTGCAAAAAGATCAGGCCTATCAAAACAGATTGCAGCAATTGATCATCCAAGAGCCCAAATCTTCTCCTGCCATGCTCTATCAGCTTTCTAAAATTTTACCGGACAATAGCCTCCTTTATCTTGGAAATAGTCTTTCCATTCGCGACTGGGATTTGGCAGCATGTATAGAGAATAAAAATTTCACGGTTTTTGCGAGTAAAGGGTTAAATGGGATCGATGGACAGCTTTCCACATTTTTTGGACTTTGTTCTGAAGTAAAAGAGAATTTTGCAATTTTAGGCGATTTAACAGCCCTTTATGATATGGCAGCTCCCTGGATGCTTCCTCAAATGGCAGGCATTTCAGTTACAGTTTTTGTGGTTAATAATCAAGGCGGAAAAATATTTAGCCGGCTATTCAAGCCGGCTATTTTTCAAAACAATCATGAGCTGAATTTTAAGCCGTTTGCGGAGTTTTGGGGAATGGAATATGAAGTTTGGGAGCAAGTTCCGGACAAATTAGAAAAGAGCTGTAAGAACAGATTAGTTGAGATTCGCCCTTGCAATTTAGCAAGAGATAGGTTGTTAGACAATCTTTTAACTTTGGATTAGGATGAGACTCGTTGCTTTGCATGGCTTTTTAGGAAAAAATTCTGATTGGGACGTGCTGTCTTCTCTTTTTATCTATCCTATTGATCCTTTTATGTTTTCTAGGCATGGTTTTTTAAGCCTAAATGAGTTTGGAAAGCAATTAAATACTCATCTGGAGGGTAAAAACATACTCCTTGGCTACTCAATGGGAGGACGCCTTGGGCTGCATGCCTTGTTGGATGATCCAAAAAAATGGAAGGCGGCCATTATTATTTCAACGCATCCTGGATTAGACGAGGATGAAAAAAAGACAAGGATAAAAAGTGACTCTCAACTACTCCGCGAATTTGAAGAAGATTTTGATGCTTCTTTAAAAAAATGGAATGAGATGCCTCTATTTTCAAACCAGTCCACTTTTTTAAGAAAAGCTCAAGATCATCCTCCCTTTCATTTAAAGCAAAGCCTTAAATTCTGGTCGCTTGGCAACCAGCAAGATTTGAAGCCGGCGATTAAAAATTTGGATTTGCCCATTTTCTGGATAGTGGGAGAGCACGATGAAAAATTTAAACATCTTGCAAAAACCATGCAATTTTCCCATCCAAAGTCAAAAATCTGGATAGCAGAAAATTGTTTCCATCGAGTAGCATGGGAAGTTCCAAAAGCATGTGAGAAAGAGATCAAACAATTTTTAGAAGGTTTATAATGAGCTTTGAAAGTATTAAAACATATCAAGATATCAAATTTGAAAAAACAGAAGATGGGATTGCAAAAATTACCATCAACCGCCCCCATGTGCGCAATGCATTTAGGCCAGAGACTGTCATGGAAATGCAAGACGCCTTTGATATTGCAAGAAACGAGCCTTCCATTGGTGTAGTCATTTTAACAGGGGAAGGAAAAGAGGCTTTTTGCTCCGGTGGCGACCAGAAAATTCGTGGAAGCGAGGGCTATATTGGAGAAGATGGAGTCCCAAGGCTGAATGTGCTCGATTTGCAAAAGCAGATCAGGCAGCTTCCAAAGCCAGTTGTTGCCATGGTTGCTGGTTATGCGATTGGTGGAGGGCATGTGCTCCATATTGTGTGTGATTTAAGTATTGCAGCAGACAATGCCAAGTTTGGTCAAGTAGGTCCCAAAGTGGGCTCTTTTGATGGCGGCCTTGGCAGCAGTTATTTGGCACGCATTGTAGGACAAAAAAAAGCAAGAGAGATCTGGTTTTTATGCCGCCAATATAGTGCAAAAGAAGCGCTTGAAATGGGACTTGTCAATGCTGTTGTACCGCTTGAGGATTTGGAAGATGAGACGCTCAAATGGTGCCGCGACATGCTGCAGCACTCCTCTTTGGCGCTTCGCTGCTTAAAGGCCTCTTTAAATGCAGATTGTGATGGACAGATGGGGCTTTTAGATCTGGCTGGCAATGCCACTATGCTCTACTACATGACAGAAGAGGCAAAAGAAGGTAAAAATGCCTTTATTGAAAAACGCAAACCTAATTTTAGTCAGTTTGCGAGATTACCCTGATGTTGACAATTACTAAACAAGATTATTTAAAAGCCTGGGTTTTAACAACCCGGCCAAAAACATTAATTTTATCGTGCATTCCTTTTTTTGTGGGTACAGTAGCCTCTAGCGGCTATGTAAAAAAGATCGACTATTTTTTATTGCTGTTTGCGGTTTTAAGCGCGCTTTCTATTCAGATTGCTACTAATTTCATCAATGATGTGTATGATGCCAAGCACAATGCGGACAAGCCATCAAGGCTTGGTCCCAAAAGAGGGATCCAAAGCGGGGTTTTAGCAGTAGATGAAGTGTTTTTTGGCGGCATTGCTTTGTTTGTTTTGGCCTTTCTTTTTGGCATCCCTTTAATATTGAAAGGGGGAACACCCATTTTTTTGCTGCTGCTAGCTTCTATTTTTTCTGGCTTTATTTATACAGGAGGAAAAAAGCCGCTTGCCTATAATGGCCTTGGAGAGCTTTTTGTGATTCTGTTTTTTGGTTTGGCAAGTACAACAGCTGCCTTTTTCTTTCAGACCGGCTTTTTAAATGTGGAAATTTTATTGCTGGGTGTGCAGCTTGGTTTTTTTGCTTCTATCCCGATTGCCATTAACAATTTGCGCGATCTTGAAGAAGATAAAAAAGTGCATAAAAAAACACTCGCTGTGCGCTTTGGTAAAAAGATGGCAAGGATGGAAATTGCTTTATTAGTTTTATTGCCATTTGTCCTTAACTTTTATCATAAACCCTTAAGTGAGGCTTTGATTCCCTTTCTTGTTTCACCTCTTAGCTTGTCGCTTATTTATTATATTTATAAAGAGGAGCCAGGAGAGTGCTACAACCGTTTTTTAGGGCAGTCGATCTTGGCTTATTTTTTGTTTACTATTTTTTGGAGTTTTGGGCGTATAGTGATTTAATACCAATTCCAAGAAATAAAGTCATATTTGCCAGCATCTAGCAGCCACTGCTTTTTGTTCCGTCTGCATCGCTAAGCCTTTTGAGGTTTTAGCTGCTTCGATGATGGCTATGCCTTAACAAAAATCAGGGGGCCTCCTTGACAGTATATGTCTTTATTTCTTGAAACTGGTATAATTTCCTGCAGCTCTTCAGGATGC
The DNA here is from genome assembly GCA_035440845.1 of Parachlamydiaceae bacterium. GTDB lineage: Bacteria > Chlamydiota > Chlamydiia > Chlamydiales > Parachlamydiaceae > JBBSJT01. The sequence goes on from DAORNI010000020.1 coordinate 16,171, forward strand.
AGGATAAGGAAAAGATGAATTTTGAAGACGAAAACTTGAATGTTTTGCTAAATCCAAGGATAGGTAGGGACAAAGAACTTGTCATACAGAAGCTTATCTATAAAAATTTAAACAAAGAGCTAGCCGGACATATTCTAGTGGCAAGCTCTGGCTCTACACAAAAAGAGTGTGAGGGCTTTAAATTGATCGCTCTTTCAAAAAAAGCTATTTTAATATCTGCTCAAGCAGTTAATAAGCATTTAAGCACCAGTAAAAAAGATGTTTGGTTAAACTGCTTGCCTGTTTTTCATGTAGGTGGTCTTGGAATTCATGCAAGGGCTTTTTTAACAGGCAGTCAAGTAGTCATACTTGAAAAGTGGGAGCCTGCTTTTTTCTGCTCTTTGATAGAATCTCATTTTGTGACTCTAACTTCTCTTGTTCCAGCGCAAGTGTATGATCTTTGCAAACAAAAATTAAAAGCTCCCAAAACAATAAGAGGAGTTATTGTTGGCGGAGGAGCGTTAAATCATGAGATTTATCTGGAAGCACAAAAACTTGGTTGGCCGCTTTTGCCAAGTTATGGACTGACAGAATGCGCTTCTCAGGTTGCAACGTCTGATAATAATTCTCCTGATCTGCATCTTTTGAGTCATATAGAAGCGCGCATTAATGCGGGTGGCTTTTTGGAAATTAGATCAGAGGCACTTTTAACTTGTGAAGTTCTTATTTCTAAAGATATTGTGATAATGCAAGATCCAAAAAAAGAGGGCTGGTTCACAACAGAAGACCTGGTTGCTTTGGATGAGCGCCAGTTCATTTTTAAGGGAAGGGCTCAAGATTTTATTAAGATTGGAGGGGAAGGAGTTTTATTCTCAAGCTTGCAGCAAAAGCTTGAGGAGATCAGGCTTTCTCTTGATATAAAAGACGATGCAGTTTTAATTGTTTGTTCAGATGAGCGCTTAGGCAACGTTATCCATTTAGCGGCAACGGCAGAGTGTAAAAAACTGGTCGAGACTTTTAATGTCTCTTGCATGCCATATGAGCGCATCCGCCATGTTCATTATGTGAGCCACATCCCGCGCTCACCCTTAAAAAAACTTCTCCTGCATGAGCTTAGACAGTTAATAACTGTTAAATGATATCGGTAGCGACGCTGTCGTACAGGAGTATGCCGCGTTTTGTGAGTTTTAAAACAGGATCTTTTATAATGAGGCCACTCTCTTGAAGCTTTTGAACTGTTTTAAAGGTTTCCTCATCCAAGGTTCCGTGGCGCTCTTGAAATTTTTTTAGATCAACGCCTTCCATCAAGCGCATGTTGATGGCTAGAAGTTCTCGTCTTCTCTCTATCGGTTCTAATTCTTCTTCAAAATCTACCGGAGACTCATTTTTAAGGAGCTTTTGGTGGTAGATTTTTAAATTGGCAATATTTTGAAAGCGTCTGTTTTTGTAATAGCTAAAAGCAGAAGGTCCAAGCCCAAAAAAACTTCTGCCTGTCCAGTAGCCGACATTGTGGTGCGAGTGCATACCGGGTTTTGAAAAGGCAGAAATCTCATATTGTGTCAGTTTTTCAGTTAAAATGTCAGAGGCCATCTCATACATTTTAAGGCTTGTCTCTTCATCTGGCAAAAGCTTTTCAATGGCTTCTTTTTGCTTAAAAAAAAGTGTATGCGGCTCTATCGTTAAATTATAGAGGGACAAATGACTGATCGGCAATAAAACCGTTTCTTTTAAAGTCTCTTCCCAGGCAGCAAGTGTTTGTTCCGGTAGATCATACATGAGGTCGATTGAAATATTTTCTATGCCTGCATCAAAAGCAGCAAAAACTGCTTCTTTGGCTTTTGAAGCCAAATGCAAGCGCCCAAGCATTTTTAAAAGCTTGTTGTCAAAGGTCTGGACGCCAATGCTTACTCTTGTGATGCCAGCTTGGAGGTATTCTTGCATCAATTCTTTTGAAGCTGTCTCCGGATTGACCTCTAATGTGATCTCAATTCCTTTTTTAAAAGGAATCCAGCTTAAAATTTCTTTAATATAAGAAGGTGCCAAAAGAGAGGGCGTGCCCCCACCAAAATAGATCGTCTCAACTTCTTTGTCTGCGAGATGATTTTTAAGAGATTCCCATTCCAGCTTAAACCCTTCCATCAGCGTTTGCTTTAAAGGCTCTTTATCTGGCAAGACATAAAAATGGCAGTAGGAGCATTTTTTTGTGCAGAAAGGGATATGGAAATATAAGCTGACTTTTTCTTTACCACTCATCTGCATCTGGGTCAACAATGCCGCCTCTTTTCCAGCGGTTTTTGTCGCTGAAATAAGAGTCATCATCATCGCTGTCTTCGTCATCATCATCGCCGGTATCGGCAGTTGTGCCATCTTCTGCATCATCGCGCTCTTCGATGACAGAAGATTCCACATCGGCAGCTTCTGAATCCATATCAAAGCCAGAATCTGCAAAAGATCCAGCAGTTTCTCCCATATCAATATCCGGGATGCTTGGCATTTCTGTGTAGCCGGCTCTTGCGGACGGCCTCTTGGGTGTGATATACTCTTCTGCTTCTCCACTCTCTTTTAAGAATTGGAGGCGCTCTTTTTCTTCTTCAATTTTTAGCTTAACAGCGGCAATTTCTTCCTTGTGCTTTTCAATGTCTTTTTTAGGAACAAGACCAAGCTTCAACCACTGTTCTAAGTCATTAATTTCTGATTCTAGCTTTTTTAGTCGTTCACTCTTGACATGTCTCATTTTGCAGCTACCTCACAGGGTTTAAAATTTCACTCTTCATAACTTATCTTAAATTTCATAACAGATTTTTACTTTTTAGTTCAAGCCGTTTTTGATGTTTAATGGAAACAATAATAAGAAATGCTGTTTGTAATAGTAGAAAAGAATAATAATAAATATCTTTTCCAGTTCCAAATCCATAACTATGAAGGCCTGTTCCTAATATATAGTTTACTCCATACCAGGTAAAGCTAATTGCCATTAATCCGATGACAGCACCAAGGCTTAAGCCAAATGAGGAAATTTTATGAAAGCGATAACCGTGGATAAAAGCCAAATAAATAGAGCTGGAAATAAAAGCCCAAGACTCTTTTGGATCCCAATCCCAAAAACGCCCCCAGCTCTCTGCGGCCCAAACGCCGCCAAGCAGCGTTCCTGGAATCAACATAAAAACACCAAGGTACATCGTTTGTAAAATAAATTTTGAAAGAAATTTCATCTCCTCTTTCTCGCCTGGATAAAAAAGGGTGTAGCCAAGATAAATTTGTCCTAATAGACCGCATAAGACAAAAATACCGTAGCTTCCCACAATGAGTAAAACATGGATTGTCAGCCAGTAGTTGGAATCTAAAACCGCTTGCACATTTTCTAGCTGCTGATGCATGCCTGTAAGTTCAAGCAAAATAAGCAAAAAAAGCGAGGAAAAAGAGGAGGTAATTAAAAGCCATCTGTTTTTTTCAAAAAGATAAAAAATAAAGCCGGCAACCATTGCAATCCAGGGCACATACAAAACAGTTTCAAACATGTTTGAAACAGGCGGTCTGTTTAAAATAAAAGTGCGCATTAAAAGAAGTGCCGTATGCAATAAAAATGCGCCGCTTAAAAAAATAAAACCTATTAAACCGATACTTTTTTTCTTCAATGTTTTTCCAAAGAAAAGGGCGATCAAGGCGATCAAATAAAAAACTATAGCTATTTTTGCAATGGGATAGTGATAATAGTAAAATTCTGCTTTTAGTTGTGCTTTGGATGGGTAGTACAATGTTTTTTCAAAAGCTTGACTGTAGGGCGTTTTTTCTATTTCCTGGTAAGCCTCATCTAAAACAGCACTTAAATTTTTAAATGCAGATTTAACAGCTTTT
>DAORNI010000020.1:20090-27359 GCA_035440845.1 Parachlamydiaceae bacterium
TTGGAGATAGGTTTTAGTGCATCGCTTGCTGCATCATATACTGTTAAATTTAAAGCATCAATGGAATACCAGGTGTGCTGTTTGTCAGGGATTGCTTTAAAAAGGTCTCCAGCTTGGATCAGACGTTTTTTAAGCGGGTAGTTGGATTCTAGCTCAAGTGTTATCTCTTTTGGTTTGAATCCCTTTTCTTTTAGCTCATAAAAGCTGTTTTCATAATCTAAATTTTTTTGCTGGTTTAGGGCTTTGTAAGCGTGCAATTTGGCACGCAGCAAAAAAGCCTCTTCCAAATAACGCTTAGGTTCTTTTTCTAGCGGCGTTAAATTAAACTCTTTAGATTTTAACTGGCCATAAGAAAAATAGCTTTCTTTTTCGTTTAAGTGCAGTGCTTTTTTTACTTTGGCATAATGGATAAAAAAGAGGGGAGTCTCATCAAAGGCGCTTGTTCCAAATGCATAGAGCTTTAAAAAAAAGTCAAATGCAGTAAGGGCTTCTTTTTTTATTTGCTGTTTTCCATGCCATTCTTGAAGCTGCAATTTTAAAGAGACGTCTAGAGGGATGAACCTGCCATTATAAGAGACTGGAATAGTTTGGCAGCACTCTTCACTTTGAAGAAGGTTAAAGCAGCATAAAAAAATTAATAAATAGCAGTACATATTAATTTTGCTCCCGAGAAATTATCCAAAATTGCATATCAGGCTCTTTTTCTTGTAAAGAGAGGGCAAAATCTTTTGCCTTCTCTTGATTTGGAAAAAGCATTAAAGCAGTAGCAATAGCATCGGCCATTAGGCAAGAAGAGTGCAAAACAGTAGCGCTGGCAATGGAAGAGCGCGTAATTTCTAGCGGATAGCCTGTTTTTGGATCAAAGATATGGGAGTAGATGATTGTTTTATTTTCTATCCTGACAGTCCAGTTTTGCAAGTAATCGCCGCTTGTTGCAACAGCTTTGTCTTTTAAATCGACATGGGAAATGGCATGTTCCGGATTTTGATCATGCAAGCGGCTGATAAAGATACGCCAAGCTCTTTTATCTGGATGCTCTCCTATTGCTTTTACTTCTCCGCCCCATTCGACAAAAACATTTTGATAACCAGCTTTATTCAAATTAAAGGTGAGCAGATCAACTGCAAAGCCTTTGGCAATGCCTCCAAGATCTAAACTTAATTGATCGTGCGTTTTATAAAAAGTGCCTTCTTCAATTACAATTTTATCTAAGCCGACAGCTAAAAGAATCTTTTTGATCTCTTCTTCTTTTGGCACTTTTTTTTCTGCCCATGCTTTTTTCCAAAGCCTTTCTAATGGCTCGACTGTTGGATCAAAAAGGCCGTTTGTCAAAAGAGTGATCTCTTTTGTCTTGATTAAAAAAGCTTCAAGTTCCGGTGAAAGAACTTTTTTTTGGTATGCTTTTAATTTGTTGAGGGATGAGAGCTCTGATTGTGGGTTCCATTTATTATAAATGGCATCTATTTCAGAAAAAGTAGAGTCGATGATCATTTGAATTTTTTTTCTTTCGCTGTTTTCATCGCCAATGATGACTTTGTAGTCCATGGTCATTGCATTTCCCAAAAAAACAGAACCGCTTTTTTCTTCTGTTGAAGGGCTACAGCTAACAAGCAGAAAAGCTAAGCTATAAATGGCTTTTTTCATAACTTAAAAGAGTGTTGCTCAGCAGCATGGCAATCGTCATAGGACCAACGCCTCCTGGAACTGGTGTAATGAAGGAGCATTTTTTGCAAACCTGTTCAAAATCGACATCGCCCACAATGCGGTAGCCTATTTTTTTAGAAGGGTCATCTATTTTATTGATCCCCACATCTATTATAACAGCGCCCTGTTTTACCATGTCGGCCGTGATAAATTTTGGCTTGCCAATAGCGGCAATTAAAATATCTGCTAAAAGTGTCAATTCTTTTAAATTTTTTGTTTGCTGATGGGCAATGGTAACAGTTGCATTGCCAAAGATTTTATTTTGGACAAGCATAGCTGCCATTGGTTTTCCCACAATATTGCTTCTGCCAATAATGACAGCGTGCTTGCCTGCTGTCTCAATTTGGTAGCGCTCTAAAAGTACTTTGATGCCAAGGGGAGTGCAAGGATAAAAGCCTTTTGGATCGCCAATTAGCAAGTTGCCCATGTTTGTCGGGTGAAAACCATCCACATCTTTTTCTGGAATGATATAATAGGTGATCTTTTCTGGATTGATATGAGGAGGCAGCGGCAACTGCACTAAAATGCCATCTACTTCATCATCGTAGTTGAGTGCTTCAATTTCTTTTAAAAGAGCCTCTTCTGAAATGTTTGCCGAAAATTCTTTTTTTAAAGAGCGGATGCCGGCAGCTTCGCACATTTGCCTTTTTCTTGTCGTATAAACAACAGAAGCTGGGTGATTGCCCACTAAAACGACTGCGAGGCAGGGTTTTCGTCCTTTTATTTGCGCGACTTTTTCTTTGATTTCTTCTGCGATCTCGCTCGCGACTTTTTTTCCGTCAATGATCATAATCACCCTTAAAATCTTGATGCTAAAGGAAAGCGCAATAAATTTGTAGTTTTTTATGGATATCAGCTATTGTCCATAAAAATTAGGAGCGTTTATGAAAAAGCTTATTTTTGCTATTCTCACTGCGGCTTGCCTCTTCCAAAAAGCTTTTGCTTTTGATGCCTCTCCTCCTTGTTTTCGCGACCTGGAAGTAAATTTCTTTCAGCCAGCTATTGTCAATCAAGCATTTAGCATCCATGGAGTGGATCAAAGCGTTTGGGTGCCGATTCTTCAAAATTTACAGATAGCCTCAAAAGAGGTGCCGGCTCTTTTGAGAGAAAGAGGAAAGAAGATGAGTCCAGACCCGTTTGACCCCGTCTTTATTCCAGAAATCGCCTTTGAGCTTTTGAATGAAACCTTATTTGAAATATTTGCTAATGTGATTGCAACTTACAACCCAAACCAGGTCTTAAGGCTCAATGGCAATGATATTTGGAACATGTATCAATATATCAGCAACGAGCAATCTAAAAAAATAGAGCGCTGCTTTCCTAAAAAGTAGTAAGAATATGTAAAGATAGCTAAAGCTATAAATTTGCAACTTGCCGGATTGGGTCTAATAAAACAGCCTCATTTTTTTGGAGATTAAAATGCTCTATGACAGAGCCATTATTTGGAATAAGAGAAACATTCCATTCAATTTTATAATATCCTTTGTCTCAAAAAAATGGATAGGTGCAGTGGAATCAGCTACAATGCTTTGCTTGCAAGTTTGGCAAAAAATCTATTGGGTCTGCACTTAAAAAACTTGTGAAAGAGATCATAAAAAAATGGTAGTCCTAAAAAAATCAAAAGCTATATTTCTTTACAAATTATTTTTTGTAAACGTATTGAGTAAATTAAGATGAAAAAAATTATTCTGCCAGATTCTGATGAAGAACTGCTTTTAGAGTGCAAGGTGACAGCTTTTCGCGCTAGCGGCAGTGGTGGGCAACATATTAATGTGACAGACAGTGCTGTGCGCGTTTTACATATTCCCACTGGAATTGTGGTGACAAGTCAAAAAGGAAGAAGCCAACTTTTTAACAAAAAAGATTGCATTCAGAAGCTGCGAAGAATTGTCGACAAACTAAATTATTCCCCGCCTAAAAGAATACCTACAAAAATTTCTAAATCTACAAAAAGCAAAAATCTTGCTAAAAAAGCTAAGCATTCTGCTAAAAAGAAACTTAGGTCTCTTTCCGCGCGTGAAGAAAATTAATTTAAACGACTATAACTCACCTTAATTCAGAAACTATTTTATCTAATTTGGTATTTGTCATTGTCAATCGCTTTAAATCAAAAAAAAATAAACACATTACTGTATCTTAACCTTAATTTAAATTATCTATTGCCTCCGGAGATGGGCGCCTTCCTTACTTGAAGCATAGTTGACGATGACATGTTTGGAAGAGAGTTTCAAAGGTGATGAAGAATCTCAACAGGTTTTTTTAATCACCTTTCGCAATGTAGCTGAAGCACAAGGTGGTATTGGGGCATTAGCTAAAAAAGCACATGTTGGCCGCGAAAGTCTTTACAAAATGCTTTCTGGTGCAGGGAACTCTAAGTGGCATACTCTTGTTTCTTTGTGTGTTGCAATGGGCTTGAATTTAAGGCTAAGTTGAAGTCACAAAATAAAAAAAGCGCTTAAAGAGAAATCTTTAAGCGCTCTATCTCCGGGTGTGGGATTCGAACCTGCGACCAATAGATTAACAGTCCGCCGCCTTTGCATACGCATTTTTTACGCATTTCCTCAAAACCAAATCCTAGTCGTGACATCAAGCTATTTTTTTATCTTTTTTTTTTGATATCTCTCTATTTTTTTCATGCGACAGGTGTAATAAATGTGTGACATTAGAGATAATTTGTTTATAGATTGATTTTTATTATTAATTATATAGTTATATATTTTTTTAATAATATACAAAAAATGAAGTATCATTTAAAGTTTAATTGATTTACGCAGTTAACATATAATTATAAAAAAATAATGTTATAAAGAATATTATGTCATCACCAGTTTCAGATAGAGCTCAAATCTTTTACAATCCTGAACTAGAACAAGAAATTAAAGATATGATAAAAGAAGAGGGTCAAACAGCCCTTGTTAATACATCATTAAAATTAAAAACTGCTTTAAAAGAGCAAGTTGACTCTTATGTGGGAATTGCAATTCCTGTTGTAACATCTCCAATTACGTTTGCCGCATTGAATTTAAAAAAAAGAAACAAGGAAGTGCGTCAGGTTGTATAGCGGCTTGTGTTACAGATTATACAAGAAAACTAGAATATTATAACAAACAAGAACCTATTCAAAGGATTTAAAATGCTCCCTTCTACTACACATTTATGCTCATCTTCATTTTCTTATTTAGTTAATTATGAAATTCAGTCTGCGTTGTATGATTGGTTTGATAAAGTAACTGATGAAAGAAAAGAATTAAAGGTATCAGCCGTTGGCGTGCATTGTTTTTCAACTATAATTACAACAGCTACAAGAATCTCAGGGATAGTTGAGACTTTTTTTGGTGGCTTCTTAATTTTATTTTGTGTCCCGTTTAATAAAAAATTTGATGAGGCTAAGATTGGATTGCATGAAATATTTGTGCATACGCCCAAAAATATTCTGCGAACACTTGTGATCCCTTTTGGATTTTTTGGTGGATTAATATTTAATCTTTGTGAACCAAAATATTTTACAAAAATCACATCGAATGAGATGAAGGCAAATGTTATACATGCAAGAAAAGGAACGATAGGTACTTCTGCTCATAGGGATGACTTATGTGAAGCTGACGGAATATCTAAAGGAGCTTTTCTAAAATGGCAATCGAAATAAAGGAAGTAGTAGAATAATTACTGATAGTCTTTAAAAGTTTTTACGTAGTAGAGCAAAAATAAGTGGCATAAAATATTTTTAACTTTTAGCATGTCGGTCTATTTCATTAAGCATTTGCTCCATTAGCTTTGCAAATTAAGAATCTTTATGGCGGTCATAGGTTTTTTCGTTTAGAATTATTTTCCAAATATTTTTTTGGTTCATTTTTTCAACGATGTTTGATGTATGAGATTCTGATAAATGGGCATATCTTTTAACCATTGATAAAGTTTTATGACCGAGCACTTCTGCGATTTCTGCTAATGATGCATTACTCATAAGCAGATAACTGGCACAAGAGTGGGGATTATCGTGCCAGCGATATTCCTTAACGCTCGCTTTTTTCAGTGCTTGCTCCCATGGAAACCGTAAATCCATAGGTTGGAGGTGATTTTCTTTAGATGGAAATATAAGTCCAATATCTTGCGTTTTAAAAGATGAGTGGTTTTGAAGGAGCTGTAAAGCAAGTCCTTGAAGAGGAACCACGCGTCTTTCACCATTTTTGGTCTGATTTAAGACAATTCGACCTTTAAATAAGTCAATGACTTCTCAGCAAAGATTCATTAATTCGCCTTGTCGTATGCTGGTAGAAAGAGCGAGAACAAATGCTATATAGAGATAAGGATTACTGCTTTCTTGACAGGAAGATAAAAGAGCTTCTCGTTCTGCATTGTCGAGGAATCTGACAAGCCCTCTAGGCTCTTTTGGCTTTGTTATTTTTTGCATTGGGGAATCATCTATCCATCTCCATTCTTTTGTTGCTGTAGTTAAGGCGTGTGATAATGCTGCTAAGTAACGGACGACAGTAGCAGGGGAGCGGACAGTGCCTTGAAAGGTGATCCCTTTTAGGAGCTTGTCTCTTTGTTCTGCAATAAGTACCGGTGTTAAATCAGAAAGTAAGCAATGACCAATTTGTCCTTTAGATTGAAACTTAAGCTGGCGAGGAGATGTGTTGCCATTTTTTGTGGAGGAATGCACCATTAGTGCGCTACAGAACAAAAAAGGCAATTACTGCTCTCGCAGTAATTGCCTCATTCTTATATACTCCGGGTGCGGGATTCGAACCTGCGACCAATAGATTAACAGTCTACTGCTCTACCGCTGAGCTAACCCGGAATGTTGAAAACGAAAGTGTAGCTGAACGCGCGATTTATTGCAAAGCTTTTTTGTTTTTGTACCATAATTTTTTTTCTCTATTGAGAAAATCGGCTCTGCAGGTAAATGCAAAGCATTTAGTGTCAAATGAATGCGGGTTGCCGATGCAAAAGAAAGAAGAACCAGAGCCGCTCATTAAAACAGTCTCAAATCCATCTGAAAAGAGTTTTTCTTTCAGGTTTTTTAAAGCTGGCATCAAGGAAAAAGCGGGCGCTTCCAGATCATTAAAAAATTGCGGTTTTTTTGTTGAAAAGCTTCTTAAGAAGTGATTTGGATCACGTTTTGGAAGCTGGTCAGCGTTTAAATTTTTAAAGATGAGGGGAGTCTTTAACCCCTCCTTTGGCTTTACAATCCAAAGAGATTCTGTTTCAAGAGGTTTTAGGTTTTGGACGATCTCTCCACGCCCCGTGCAAAAGGCAGTTCCTTCAGAAAAAAAGAAAGGGACATCAGAGCCAATGGAAGCTCCAAACGTTTGCAGTTCAAGTAGAGACAAAGGGTGGTTAAATAGCTCATTAAAAGCAAAGAGGGCTGTAGCTGCATTGCTGCTACCTCCTCCAAGCCCAGCTTCATGCGGAATGTGTTTTTCTAAATGAATGGAAACAGGAGATTGGATGTTTGTTTTTAAGCGAAAAAGCGAAAGTGCTTTTAAAACAAGATTTGAGCTGTCTGTTGGAATTTCAGGGTTAGAACAGGTAAAAAAATCTTTTTTGCTTAAAGAGAGTTTT
>DAORNI010000020.1:27373-30851 GCA_035440845.1 Parachlamydiaceae bacterium
AGAGTGTCATACAAGCTGATTGTTTGGAAGAGAGAAGCAAGTTCATGATAACCATCATCCCGGGAGCCAATGACTTGTAAGAAAAGGTTGATTTTAGCAGGGGAGATAAAAGAGAGCATGTAAATATCCTTTAAAATTTAAGCCACTATAAGATAGCTAGGAGAGCTTAAAGTGCAATAGCCCAGGGCATTGCCCTGGGTATAAGCAAGAAAAGAAAATGCAGCCTGAAAGGCTGCAGGAAATAGGACATCTGCAGTTTAAACCCTTTCAGGACTTTTAACCTTCAGATTCTGGAGCTGTTTCTTCAGCTTGAGTCTCTTCTTCTGGTGTTGTGCCTTCTGCTGCAATTCTTACTTGAACAAGTGCTGTTACACCTTCTTTTAGCTTGATTTCCACTTTGTGTGTGCCAAGCGTTTTAAGAGGATGTTTTAAATGAATAGCGCGTTTTTCAAGCGTCGCATTCAATTGCTCTTGGATCAAGTGTATGATATCTGCAGTAGAAACAGAACCATACATGTGGCCTTCATGGTCTACTTTGACAAATGTAGTGACCATTTTGCCTTCTAAGCTTTGTGCCAGGCTTTCAGATTCTTGACGATCGACAAGTGCTTGTTTTGCACGTTCTTCTTCTAAGCGTTTTTTGCTGCGCAATGTGTTGGCATTTGCAATCAGAGCCAGTTTTTGCGGAAGCAAGAAATTGCGTGCATAACCTGCACGGACGCTCACCACATCGCCTTTGCGGCCAAGAGTTTCGACATCTTCTGTTAATAGCAGTTTAGTTGCCATAAAATTTTCTCCTTAATATAATTCTTATGCTTCTGATACAAACGGTAATAAAGCAATGTAGCGCGCGCGCTTGATAGCTGCTGCCAATTGTTTCTGGTGGTAAGCTGAAACTCCCGTGATGCGTCTTGGCAAAATTTTACCTTTTTCTGTAATGAATTTTACTAAGGTGTTTGTATCTTTATAGTCAATATGTCTAATTCCTGCAGCTGTGAAAGGGCAGCGCTTGCGCTTTCTTGAACGCGGTTCTACAGTTTCTTGCAGTTTTGGTCTCATTGGTCTGTTAAATGACATGTTCGCCCCTTATTGTTGATCTTCAATCTGTTTAAATTCAATTTTGTCCATCACTTTTTCTGCACGCAATGTGACAAAACGCACGAGGTCTTCATTTAAGTGGTACTCATGCCATAATTCATTGATAGCAGACGGGTTGACTTCGAAGTAGATCAGGTAGTAATAGCCTTCGCGGTGTCCGCCAATTTCATAAGCTAGGCGGCGTCTTCCCTGATCGTGGATTTTCACAACTTCGCCGCCATGGCTTGTGATCCCTTTTTGAATTTTATCTAAAGCTTTATTGCGAGCATCATCGCTTAGCGTGGCGCTAATAATGTACATGCCCTCATAAAGATTTTTACTTTTTGAACTCATCATATTATTCTCCAATTGTTAAATCTTGCACCTTACCGTCAATGGATCTCTTGTGTAATTAAATTTGTTTAAGAAAATTTAACTACACAAGAGATCCAATAAAGGTGGCTCCTTTTTGCACAAAAGCGGCAAGCTGTTTAAGCTCTTCATCGCTAAAAACTTCTAAAACGTGGTCTGCTAATGTTTTATTTTCAAAATCAGCGCCAACTCCCATTCTAAGTCTTGCATAATGTGCACTGCCAAGGTGGGCTTCTATGCTTTTTAAACCATTATGCCCACCCGCGCTGCCAAAAAGGCGAAAGCGCATTTCTCCAAAAGCAATTGCGACATCATCACTTACTACAAGCAGCTCTTCTGCTGACAGCTTATAAAAGTCTAAGTAGCGCTTAATAGCTCTTCCGCTTTCATTCATGTATGTTGTTGGCAAAAGAAGATGGATTTTACGTCCAAAAACTTGTCCTATTGCCACTTTTGCGTTAAACGCGCTCTCATCTTTAAAGCTTAAGCCATGCATGGCAGCCAATTCCTGGACAACAAGCCACCCTAAATTATGACGGGTGAACTCATATTTTTTCCCGGGATTTCCAAGACCTGCAATGAGGGATATTTTAGCAGATGGAGCGCTCATTTATCTCTTTTTATTAGCGTTTTACGATAACAGCTACAACTTCGTTCATATTATGAGCAAGCGGCCTGATGCTAGCTGGTATTTCCAAGTCTGACAAGCGGCACTTATCGTAGAGCTCTAGTGGCTTCACATCTAAATAAAACACTTCCGGAATATCTTTTGGGAAGCATTTGACTTTAAGAGTACGGATAGGCTGGCGAAGCGCTCCGCCCAGTTTAATGCCTTTGCAGTCTGCAACGCCTGTGCATTCAATAGGGATGTTGATCTTAAGTTCTGTGTCTTCGTGAAGTTCTTCAAAGTCCAGATGAATCACATTGTAGTTGATGATGTTATACTGTACTTCTTTTAAAACAGCTTTTCTTGAAACGCCATTTTCGTCTGACAAAGTAAAAATTTTTGTTGAAAGACGGCCTGGTTCCACACCTCTTAAAAGTGCGTTGTACTCAAGTGTGCTAACTGAGATGTTTTCTGCCGCTTTGCCGCGACGGTAGATCACTGCAGGAATAAATCCTTCGCGTCTTAATCTGTTGACTTCGCATTTTTTTTCAGCGGGTCTTTTACGTGTTGTTAACTTCATTGGAATCCTCCAGTAAAAATATAATATCATCAAAGTATATAGAATAAGCTAAAAACAATAAAGAGAATTTCTTTAATTTATTCTATTCGTAAAGGGGTAAGATTGATTCTTGCGAAAGAATGCGTTGAATGGCTTTTGCCAAGAGGGAAGCGACAGATACAACCTGGATTTTATGAGAGGCAGTTGCCCCGTCATGTGCAATTGTATTTGTGACTAATAGTGCTTCAATTGAGCTGTCTTCAATTTTTTGGATTGCATCACGCACAAAAACTCGGTGCGTAATGGCAGCTTTAATTGTTTTAGCACCCTTCTCTTGGCATGCTTTCGCTGCTGACAACAATGTAGCACCAGTTGTGCACATATCATCAGCGAGAAGGACATCTTTACCTTTTACATTCCCAATAAGTGCGACGATCTCAACATCTTCTGCGCTCAAGCGGCATTTGTTTACCAGTGCAAAATCAGCGCCAAGATCTTTGGCATAATGTTTTGCAAGTACTGTGCTGCCAACATCTGGAGCTACAACAACGAGTTGATCATCCCTACTTTTTCTCGATTTCTTTAGAGCTTCCACAAGAGGCGGCCTGCCGGAAAGATGATCGACGGGAATATTAAAAAAACCTTGTAACTGTCCGGCATGTAAGTCCATTGTCAATACATGCGTGACACCTGCTGTCTCTAAAAGATTGGCGACGAGTTTTGCAGTAATTGGGACTCTCGGCTTATCTTTTCTATCCTGGCGGCAATAGCCATAATAGGGGATGACAGCAGTAATACTTTTGGCAGACGCGCGTTTTAATGCGTCTACTAAAACAAGCAGCTCAATTAAGTACTGGTCTGGG
>DAORNI010000020.1:30864-31120 GCA_035440845.1 Parachlamydiaceae bacterium
GGTCTGGGTTTTTAGCGATGCTTTGTAAAACAAAAACATCATGCCCGCGCACGCTTTCTAAAATTTCAACAGAAACTTCCCCGTCTGGGAAGCGGTCAATCTTTGCTTTTCCAAGATTTACTTTTAAAATTTTAGAGATTTCGTTTGCGAGGTCAAGATGGGAAGATCCAGCAAAAATAAGCGGACTTTGTTTGTCTTTTTGCATTTTACCTGCGAGTAGCCTTAAAAGAGGATAGCTCTATATAAATTGGGGTGG
>DAORNI010000021.1:0-9008 GCA_035440845.1 Parachlamydiaceae bacterium
TAACACCTGTAGCGCCTGTTACGCCTGTGGCTCCTGTAATTCCTGTAGCACCTGTAGCGCCTGTTACGCCTGTGGCTCCTGTTGCACCTGTAGCGCCTGTAGCTCCTGTAATTCCTGTTGCACCTGTAACGCCTGTGACTCCTGTAATTCCTGTTGCACCTGTAATTCCTGTAGCTCCTGTAATTCCTGTTACGCCTGTAGCTCCTGTAATTCCTGCAGCACCTGTTACGCCTGTGGCTCCTGTAATTCCTGTTGCACCTGTTACGCCTGTAGTTCCTGTAACACCTGTAGCGCCGGTTGGTCCAGTTGAACCTCGGCATATCGGTCTTGGAGGTGAACAATGACGAGATAAAATATCTGAAAGCAAGGGATCATCACTTGCATAAATAGATGAAAAGGTAAAAACAAAAAAACAAATAATATAATACATAAAATCTAATTTAATTTTAGCACAGGCTTTAAAGTCTGTGCTAAAAAATAAATAATCAACTAGCGAATTTGGTGAAAATTGATTGAAACACTTGTGTTTTGTGGAGCGCCGCCACTTATTGTTCCAATTAATTCAATTTCAGAAAATGTTGTGTTGCGTACTTGGAAAACATCTCCTTTTACAGCGCGCACGATTACGTTTGAAGTTGTTGTCAATGTGATCAAATTATCATCTGCATCAGTTCCATTATGTGCTGCTGCAACGCTTCCTGGCACTAAACTACCATTTTGATAAAGTCCAACGCTCCAAGGACCTACAACTTGAGTACCAGATTCTCCAAGGCTTCCTGTTGCGACCAATGCTATTGAATAGTTTCCAGTATGTTCAACAGTTACTGAAAAACCATCATTTGACAATGTGATGTAGCGGTGTAGGTTTTGCAGATCAAAACGCACTGCTGCATCTGCAAGAACTGGTTGGCTGCTGATGCTAAAAAAGTTAGCATAAGCTGGACATGACGCATAAGATGAGCTAAATGCAGCTAAAGATAGAACAAGAGAGAATAAAAATTTTTTCACGTGAAAAACTCCTATATGGTGTTAAAAAGTAGTGCCAGTACATTTTTTTTTAGGCATGCCATTTGTTGTACCATAAAATAAAATGTTGTCAATCTTTTATTTTATACTAAAAAGAATTTTCAAAGTTCCCCATTGTTGAAACCAGTTCTGCATCCCTTTTTCTGCCTCTTTTCTTATTTTTTTATCTTGCGTTTCTACCCATTCGCATATGGCATCAATGGATGTGCCTTTTTGCAAAAGTTTTAAAATCTGGTATTCGGTAGGAGAAATAAAATTGACCGATCCATAATTTTGATGATCGCGATAGAGGATAAAATGAAATTTTCCTTTTTTTAATTTGGGAAATTTATGCTCCAGCCAATAGTTTGGATCTTCTTTTAGCATTGCAGTGCGAAAAGTAAAAAGATCAAAAGGAAATTCAAAAAGGCGCACATGAGGCTGCAGCTTTAGTTGTAAACTGCAAAGCTCTTCTCCATTTTGAACAAGGGATGCAAAATCTGCTGTTTTTTTTTGCTCGGCAAAAAAACAGTCAATATAGGCATAGTCTGCCAAGACAGCATTTGAAACAAGTACTTTATCTTCTTCTTTATAAGACTCTTCCATCCACTTAGAAAGATTTTTTCCAAGCAGGTTCAAAGACCAGTGACAAGGAGGATAAGCAGTCAAATAAGGAAACCCTATTTGCTGGTTAAACTCATAGTAGCCAAAAAGACGCACCGTCAAAGGAAAGTTGTCATGCAAGATGGCAAGGAGCCTCCACCAGTATTGCTGGTTATAAATTTGAATACGCTCAAACGGCTTTAATGAAGGACTTTTAATAATAAACTGCTTAGCTTCCTGAACAATCGGCTTTCCAGAAGGGCTAATCGGCATGATCTCATTTTTTTCATCAAGAGGCCTTGTGATGATACTTGCAAACCATTTTTGAATTTTTTTTAATTCAGAAGGAACTTTTGAATCAAAAATCATTTCAAAGCGCCCTCAAGAACCAGTTCTTTTCTCTTTTTCCTGCCTTTTTCCAGCTGTTTTTGGAATTTTTTTGCTTTTAAAGCCTCTTCCCATGTCTGCTGGAAGCTGATAAAGTTATCATCCCACTCAAGCAAGGTAGAAGCTTTGTTTGTTCTTGGATAAAGTTCTGCATAAAGAGCCCATACTTCATCCCTTACAAAATCATCATGGGTGTCTAGCACATAAGAGCCATAATCTGAATGCCCTGCAAGATGAATTTGGATGACTCTTTCAACGGGGATATTATTGAGGTAATCTTTTGGATCAAAACCGTGGTTTCTGCTGGACACATAAATATTATTGACATCCAGCATCATGCAGATATCTGCTTTTTCAACAATGGCACTATAAAATTCCCACTCTTGCATTTCATCAATTTTATAGCCGACATAAGAGGACAGGTTTTCTAAAGCAAACGGGACTTCCAAATAATCCTGAACAATTTTAGCCCTTTCAGCTACATAATTCACCACTTCTTTAGTGTAGGGAAGTGGTAAAAGATCGTGGTAATGGGCACCTGGCAGCCTTCCCCAGCAAAGATGATCTGAAATCCAGGGTGTTTTTGTAATTTTAGCAAGAGCTTTTAACCGCTTCAAATAATCAAAATCGAGCGGATCTGGGCTCCCGATCGCCAAGGTCACTCCATGCTGTACAACCGGATAAGACTCTAAAATTTTTTCCAGATTTTCAAGAGGGGCTCCCCCCTCTACCATGTAATTTTCGCTGATAATTTCAAACCAGTCAATCTTTGGTTTGTCGCGAAAAATCTCTTCATAATGCACCGGGCGAAGCCCTATCCCAATGCCAAGGCTTGGAATGTGTCTTTTCATTTTTTTCCAAAGTGATAGGTAAAATCAAATATTTAAATTACTTTTTAATAGCATCTAAGCGTTTTTCTTTCATCAGTTTATCGCGCGCTACCTTAACGGCCAAGTTTTTATCTAAAAAGGCACACTTGCTCTGTCCTTTGCAACCAGCTTGTCCAGCACAGCTGTTTTTATCTGTTTTACAAGCATTCAAACCTTTACAAGAATTTAAACTAGCGCATTTTTGACTTGCTACTTCTATTGCCAGTTCTTTTTCTTTAGCATCAAGAGAATTATAGATCGCTTTGCCCTCATCATTTAGTTCAGAAAGAAGCTCTTTTTCTGTCATCAAATGGTAATCTTTATCAGCTGCACTATAATCAATTCCTGACTTTTCTTTTTCTGCAGCTGCATGCGCCTGATTGGAAATCAAAAATCCGGCAGAAAATCCAAGAAGTACTAACTTTTTAATTTCACTTTTTTTCATTTTAAATTCTCCTTTAAAAAGATAAAGAGCCCTTTGAAAGCTTTTATTTCAAAGGGCTTATATATAAACAATTTAAAGACTATCTGCGATAGCCGTTATTTGTTTTAGCTCCGCATCCAGCTGTTTGGCTGCTGCATCCATGAGAAGCTGGCTGTCCTTGAGCTGGTCTTGCGCCAGCACAGCTGTTTCTTGCTTGCGGCTGTCCTTGAGTTTGATTTGGATAAGGAACTGGTTTTGCACCTGCGCAGCTCCCTTGTCTTACTTGATTTTGCTGCTGGTATTGTCCATTAGCTGGACGGTTTGCTGAGCAGTTTTGTCCATTTGCTGTGTTTGGGTTATTTTGGATTGCTTCTGGTTTTGGAGCCGTGTTCGGATTGACCGGAGCATTAGATGGGATTGTGTAAGTATCTGCTGTGTAATTAGAGGGATTTGAACGGTTTTTGCCACCACATCCACTGCCACCGCATCCGCCAGCTAAATAAGTTCCATTTTTCTCGGTCATGGTACTTGCATCAACCGCAGCTGTCATTGCAACTCCTGTTGCAAGACCTATTAATGCCAACTTTGATAGTTGTTTTTTTTTCATGGTAAAATCTCCATTTTAAAAATGTTAAAAGTTTTAAAGACTTAAAAGAAGAACAGCACATGTTCAAAAAAAATCTTGTTAAACTGATGTGTAGCAAATGAACTTTCAAATTGCAAGTATTTTTTTAACACTGAATTGACATGTTTTCCATTAATTATTTGAGTAGTAATAAATCTTTTCTTTTTGTACTATAGAGTTCTTAAACCATACACAATCAGATGAATAGTCAAATAAATTCCTTAAAAGCTTACAGCACTTTAGGTACTCTTCTGATCAGCCATTTTCTAGTCGATTTTATGATCGGCATCTGGCTCATTTACAAGACGATTGCCCATCTAGACATCGCCACTATGGGAATCATTGCAGCTATTTGCGTCTTCATAGGAGAAGCCCTCCAAGTTTTTTTTGGAACTTTAAGTGACAGGGGCTATTGCAAAATTCTTATCATGAGCGGCCTCATTGCTACATCTATTTGCAGCTTAATATCTTGCACAACAAACTACTTGTTTCTTTTTATTTTGTTCCAAATCACTTGCCTTGGTTCTTCAGCTTTCCATCCATCGGCAATTGGCTTTTTAAGCAATTCTTCCGGAAATAAAAAAGGCTTATGGATCGCCCTCTTTTCAACAAGCGGTCTTCTTGGTTTTGCCTGCAGTCAAATAGCATTTGCAAAAGTTTATGTGCATTTTGGCTCTTTAGCTTCTTTTCTCATGCTGCCAACCCTTTTTCTTGCTATTTTTTTCTTTTTTTATCCTTTTGCCGAATATTCTAAAAAAAAAGAAAAAGAGACGCTTTCCTTAAAATGCATTAGCGAGCTTTTTAAAAAACCATATTTGACCAGGCTTTATTTTACGCAAGTGTGCAACCAGATTGTGGGATGGGCAACTATTTTTTTGCTCCCAGATATCTTGAAAGCAAGAGAAGCTGCAGAATGGATCACTTTTGGAGGCGGCCATCTCTTGCTGGTTTTAGGTGGTGCATGTGCGATGATCCCAAGCGGGATCCTAGCAGATAAATTCTCTTACAGAAAATTAATGCTCGCAACAAATACATTGGCGATCACTCTTTTCTTTGTTTTCTTAAAATTTCCCTTTATTTCAAACGAGTTTTTGCTCGTTTTACTCTTCTTTATAGGAGCATCATCCCTGATCACCAATCCACTGCTCATTGCTTTTGGTAATAAGCTCTATCCAGAGGAGCCTGGAAAAGTGAGTGGCTTTTTAATGGGATTTGCCTGGTGCATTGCAAACCCAATCGGACTTGCAGGAGGTGCTCTTTTGACCAGGAGTTTTACAGAAGATGCGGCCGCAAAATCCCTTTCTGTCCTCACAGTTTTTTTTGTTACATCGCTCATCCTCTCTTACTTTCTTCCTGAAACTAAAAAGCAGACCATCCAACAGTCAGCCGGGTAAAAATTTTAATGCTACAACTTAAAAAAAATCTAGTCTTTCTTCTTCTTTTTGCTTTTTCTCTCTTTTCAGAGGAATCAGAAAGCGTGACCAGAATAAAAATCAAACAGCCTAATTGGCGCCCTGAAAAAACAGCTTATTTTGAAAATGGCAAACCTAAAACCATTGTCTTTTATGAACCTATTCCTGGCAGCTTGGATGAGCGTCCTATAAAAGAGATCTGCTACAATAAAAAAGGAGAGCTCACCTTAGAAAGCGACCTCATTTTAGTCAATAAGCCAGCCTCTGCTGTTCTTTATCATGGTCCCTCTATTGGTTACGATGAAAGAGGAAGAATTAAAACGGTTGCTTGCTACTATCAAGGCATCTTGCAAGGCCCAAATAAAGAGATCTATCCAAATGGCGTTACAAAAAAAGAGATCTTTTATGAAAATGGCATCAAGCATGGGATTTTTAATGAATATTATGAAAATGGAGCTGTTGCAAAAACAGGCTTTTTTGAAAAAGGCAAACTGCAAGGCTCTCTTGAATGCTTTTACCCCTCCAGCAGTAAAAAAAGTTTAAAGACATACGATAAAGGACTTTTGCAAGGAGAGGCTCTAGAATGGTATGAAGATGGCATCATCCAATCCAAAAAGATGTATGCCTTTGGTCTTTTAAATAGTACGGCAAAGCAGCCGGCTGCTGTTTTTTACTACCCTGAAAAAACCTGCCAGGAAGTGCAAGATTTTGCCTTTGGTATCCCTTGCGGGCTTCACATCAAATACCACCCCAATGGAAAAGAAAGCTACAGGGTAAGCTATAAGCAGGGAGAAAAAGCGGGGATGGAGCTGGAATTTTCTTCAAATGGCACTTTGATAGCTGAAGGAAATTATTTGAATGGCAAGCCTGTTCACAAGCATTATAAAAAAAATGAAAACGGCCAGCTTATTTTTATTGCCTGCTATGATGCAAAAGGGGTTTTAAAAGAGCCTATCCTCGAATTTTATGATACAGGACAAAAAAAACGACAATATGCCAAAAATGAAACAGGCTTAGAAGGCGAATTTTTAGAATGGCATGAAAATGGCAAAATCAAAAAAAAGTGTCATTACGAAAATGGCCTCTTAAATGGGGTATACGAGGAGTTTTTTGAAAACGAAAAGCCAAAAACAAAATGCAGCTACTTGAAACAGAAAAAAGAAGGGTCATTTGAAGAGTGGTATGATAATGGCAAAAAAGCAGTAGAATGCTGCTACCAATCAGGAAAAAAAACAGGTTCATTTATAATATTTGATGAAAAAGGAACTAAAAGGCAAGAGGCGCATTTTAATTCTCTTGGCAAGCTAAATGGTGAAGAGAGGGTCTTTGATGCAAACGGACAGCTCATCTTTTTTGCTTCTTTTGAGAATGGTAAAAAGATTGGGATGGTTCAAGAGTGGTATCCAAATGGCTGCTTAAAAAGCGTTGCCTTGTATAAAAATGGGATAAAATGTGGTAAAGAAGAGTTTTTTTATGATACCAATCAAGAAAAAAGAAAAGCTTATTATACAAATGGGCTTTTAGACGGCTCTTACACAACCTGGTTTAAAAATGGCAGCGTGCATGAAAAAAAGCAATTTCTTTTAGGAGCTCCTGTTGGAACTCACATCAGCTATTATGAAACTTCTGGCAACACTTCTCAAATTGAAAAAGAGCTCTGCTACAAAAACGGCAAATTAAATGGAGAGCAAAAAAGCTTTTATGAAAATGGTATTCAAGAAACTCTTTTACACTATGAAGAAAATGTTTTGCATGGAAAAAAATGTTTGTGGGATAAGCAAGGTGAGCTTTTAGAAGAGGCCTTTTATGTACGTGGTCTGTTGAATGGCTCCTATTTTCTTGCTAAGGAAAGCGGCAAAGAGATTCATTGCTCTTACAAAAATAATTTATTAGATGGTTCTTACATCACTTACTACCCTTGTCACTCCGTATTTGGAAAAGTAAAATCTTTTGAGGGCTATTACGAAAAAGGGCTTTTACAAGGAGAGGCTTCTGAATATAATGAAGCTGGCACAAAAGTGGTGTCTACTTTTTATAAAAATGGGTTAAGAGAGGGACCAGTTGCCATTTATGGCCATAATGGAAAGCTCAAAATTGCCGCCCAATTTAAAAATGATCGCCAGCAGGGGATGGCCTATGAATATTTTCCAAGCGGCAATTTGCAGCGTGAAGTTTTGATTGCAAATGATGTAAAAGATGGAGTTGAAAAAATCTATTTTGATAAAAAAGAGAAGCACCTTTCTGCGCTCAAAACCTTTAAAAATGGGCTTTTAAATGGTATCTCTCAAGAGTGGAACAAGCAAGGCATACTGATTTTTGAAGCGGAATATTTGAATGACAAAAAAAATGGGCTCTTGACCAAATATGATGAGGAAGGCAATTTCTTGTTGGCAAGACGCTATGCAGAAGATCAGCTCATCGAAAAAATCGACCCTTAAGGAATACAAGAAATGATCGTTTGCTAAGACACCTCATATAGTCGTTTAAAATTAAATTTTCGACTTTGACATAGGTCAAAAGCGAAAATTTAAATTTAAACGACTATAGGTTAGTAAATCATGCTAGTTGCAGTTATCACAGGCCCTTCAAAAAAAGAGATTGAAGCACAAATCCAAAAGGCAAGCATTCACGCACATGCCCTGGAATTTCGCCTGGACTGCTTTACCGATCCTTTTAATTTAAACGACTTTGTATTGTCACTCCGAGTTATTTTTACTTTAAGATCCATTTCTCAAGGTGGCAACTGCCAAGAAAGTGAAGAAAAAAGGCTCCAAAAAATCATGCAGCTTGCCTCTTTTCATCCAGATTTTATAGATCTTGAAGAAACCGTTCCAAAAAGTTTCATCGAAGAGCTCAAAAAACAATACCCAAAAATCAAAATTATTCTTTCCTATCACGATTTTAAAGAAACGCCAAAAGACCTTGAAGCAGTATTGCAGCGCATGCAAGAAAAAAAAACAGATTTTTACAAAATGGCATTTTATGCAAATTCTTCCTTAGATGCCCTGCAAATGCTGCAGTTTTTAAAGACTACAGAAAAAAATGTGATCGGACTGTGCATGGGTACATATGGAACCATCACGCGCATTTTAAACCACTGGACCTTTGCCTATGTCGATACACCATCAGCTCCCGGACAGCTCTCTTTAGATGAACTTGTGCACGATTATAAATTTTCTTCTTCAAAAAGAGATTCTATTTTTGGACTTGTTGGAAATCCTGTGGAAAAAAGCATTTCACACATCACCCATAATGCATTTTTTGAAAAGAAAAAAATCAATGCCGCTTATATTAAAATGGCTATAAAAAAAGAAGAGCTTGAGCAATTTTTACAAAAAATCAAAAAATCAGATTTTAAAGGTTTAAGTGTCACCATGCCTTTAAAAGAAGCCATTTTACCCTATTTAGACAGAATAGATGAAAAAGCAAGAGCCATAGAAGCTGTTAATACCGTTTTTATCCAAGATGGCAAACTGATTGGCAGCAACACAGACGCTGAGGGCGCCCTTTTGGCATTAGAAGAAAAAACAACCATTAAAAACAAAAGAGTCATTCTTTTGGGTGCCGGAGGCGCTGCAAAAGCCATTGCCTTTCAAGCCATTAAAAAAGGCGCTTTTGTCACCATTTTAAACAGAAATGAAGAAAAAGCCGTTCAGTGCGCAAAACAGCTTGGCTGTGAAGGC
>DAORNI010000021.1:9028-21209 GCA_035440845.1 Parachlamydiaceae bacterium
AATAACTTGCAAATCCAGTTTAAAAAAGGCTACGATATTTTGATCAACGCCACAGCCGTTGAAATGCCAATCAATAAAGAATGGATAGTGGAAGGCTGTATTGCCATGGATGTTCATACCATTCCAAAATGGACATTATTTCTACTGGAAGCTAAAAAGAAAAACTGCACTCCTGTTTTTGGGCACCGCATGTTCTACCACCAGGCAATTGGCCAATTTTGCACTTGGCAACTCCTTGAATCCATGAACCTATCCCGATAATTGATCTACCCAAAATTTTATTAAACTAAAATTTAGAAAGCCTTTCCAATATTTGACCTTCCTTTCTCAGAGGATAACCACTCTTCTAAATTTTCTTTGTAACCAAGATATCGTCCTTTCAACCTGCCATCGCCATTTTTTTAAGCTTACAAACCTGAGTTTTGACAAGCTTGTAAGCACGTTTTTTTTTGCTTTGGCTGCAATTAAAGTACTTAATTTAAATTTAAACGACTATATACTGCTGCAAGAAGGAGCGTCCAGACTTTCTTGCACTTTTTAATTTTAAGGTTTGAAGGTTTTTGACAGAGGGAATGGAATCTGAAGAATCTTCAATAAAAAGCTCTCCATTTCTATTCAATAAATTTCCCTTGTCTACCATTTCAAGGATCAGTGCGCTAAAAGATAGGTCACCTTTAAAAGCATCATAGGGTGGGTCTGCATAGATGATATCAAAAGAGACTTCTCTTTTTTCAAGCTTTGCCAACTGCTCAAAAACATCTCCATACAAAATAGTGGTTTGTTGCAAACAAGAGAGCTTTTTTGCATTGTCCTGAATCGCTTTTATAGCCTCTTTTGAAGAATCAATAAAGGTCACATGCTTTGCCCCTCGGCTTAACGCCTCAAAACCAATAGCGCCAGAACCTGCAAAGATGTCTAAAAAATAAACATCTTCTATATAGCTTTGGCAAATATTAAATAAAGACTCGCGCAAGCGTGAAGATGTTGGTCTTGTCAAACTACCTTTAGGGACAATTAATTTTTGATTTTTAAATTTTCCAGAAACAATATGCATAAGTTAAAAATTATGCCACTTTCCAAAATAATTGTCGTTAGCTATTATGTTGTAGTTAAAAAAAACGGTAATTATGAAAAAAGATTTTACAGTCGGTCTTATTGTCCCTACATGGAACTCCAAACATCATTTAAAAAATTGTTTAACTCCTTTTTTAAATTCTCCTTTAAATATCAAAATTCTCATTATAGATTCATCTTCTACAGATGGCACTGTAGAAGAAGCTAAAAGGCTAGGAGTTGAAACTCTTGTCATTGCAAAAGAAGAGTTCAATCACGGCTTGACAAGAGAAAAAGCGCGTCGTCATTTAAAAACAGATATTGTCATTTTTACAACAGATGATGCTTATGCAGTAAGTAATTCAATTGCAGAAACATTAATTAAACCTTTGGTTGAAGGAAAAGCTTCTATCTCTTATGCAAGACAAATTCCAAAGGATGGGGCAGACTTTTTTGAAAGCTTTCCTAGATCTTTCAACTATCCGGAAAAAAGCCATATCAGAAGCCTAGAAGATAAAGATTATTATGGAGCCTACACTTTTTTTTGCTCTAATTCTTGCGCGGCCTATTTAAATTCTGCTCTCGATGAAATTGGAGGGTTTTCTGATGTTATTTTTGGGGAAGATACAGTAGCTGTTGCAAAGCTCTTAAAAAAAGGGCATAAAATTGCCTACTCTGCCAAAAGCATTGTAAAGCACTCCCACAGCTATACTTTAAAACAGGAATTTTTTCGTTATTACTTGATGGGAAAAGGAAGAAAGCAGTATCAGGAGCTGCTCTCTACAGGCTCTTTAAATAAAAGAGGCTCCTCTTTTTTTAAGGAGATGTTAAAGCGCCTGCTAAAAGAAAAGCCTTATCTTGTTCCGTATGCGATTATAAACACAGCAGCTAAGTTTTTAGGATTTAAAATCGGCTTTCTACGCTCTACAACTTCTTAAGACGGGCGTATTTGGCAGCCAGGCTTCTTTCACGCTTGTCATTATTAAAATAAATCTTAAATACCTTGCCAACAGAGCTTTCAGAAATGTGCTTGATCACACCGATGCCAAACTCCTGGTGAAAGATAGTCTCACCTACACTAAATTCTTCATTAAGGCCTACTGTCTGGTCTATTTCATCAATAAACTCAATAACTTCTTTTCTTTCAAATCTTTTTCTTTCAAAACCAAGAGGACTTCTGATTTTTTCAAGATATTCAAAAGGAATTTCTCTAATAAACCTGCTTGGCCGCTGCATACGGGAAATGCCCCAGATATAGCGCTGCATGCAGTTTGTCAAATAGAGATACTCTTTTGCCCGTGTCATCCCTACATAACAGAGCCTTCTCTCTTCTTCTAGCTGTTGCCTGCTGTCCCTTGCATTAACATGCGGAAACAAATCCTCTTCAAGACCAGCTAAAAAGGCAACAGTAAATTCAAGCCCTTTTCCATTATGGATGGTCATCATGTTCAAACGGTCTTTATTCTCATCTGTCTCATCAAGGCTTGCCTTTAAAGAAAGCTCTTCTAGAAAAGCTCCAAGAGTGGGCTCCTCTTTTGAAAATTCCCATTCAAACGCTTTTGCAATCAAAGCATCCAAATTTTCTTTGCGCTCCTCATAGCTCTCCGGATCTTCTTTTAAAAGATTCAAATAGCCGCTTTCTTCTATTAAAGATTTGACAAGCTGACCAATCGATGTCAACTCATGTATTTTTCTAAATTCAGAGATAAGCCCTAGATATTCCTTGACGCCTGTCATTTGTTTTAAAGAAATTTTGACAGGGTAATGTAAAGCCGTTTGACTTACCAAAGCTTCAAGATAAGAAATAATCGGCATTCCCTCTTGAGAAGCTGCTAGTTGCAATTTATCAAGCGTTGCATCGCCAAGGCCGCGTTTTGGTAAGTTAATGGTTCTTAAAAAAGAAATAAAATCGCTGTTTGAATAGATTACCTTTAAAAAAGCCAAAATATCCTTTATCTCTCTTCTTTGATAAAAAGAGATACCGCCAATGATTATATAAGGAATTCTCCTATTCAAAAAATAATCTTCAAAAGCGCGCGACTGCGCATGCGTCCTGTAAAAAAGCGCTATTTGGCTATAAGGAACACCTTTTTCGTCATGATAATAGCGGATGCGCTCTGCAATAAAGCTAGCTTCTTCTCTTTCACTAGATGCTGTATGGCATTTGATCTTTTCTCCGCTTCCAAGCCGGCTCCACAATTTTTTTTCGTATCTGTCCTGATTATTTGTGATCAAGGCATTGGCGGCTTTTAAAATATTTTCCCGGCTTCTGTAATTTTCTTCCAGTCTGATCACCTTGGCCCCAGGATAATCTTTTTCAAAATCCAAAATGTTATGAATGTCTGCCCCTCTCCAAGAGTAGATCGACTGGTCGGGGTCACCGACAACAAAAATATTTTGACTTTTCTGAACAAGCAGCCTCGCAAGCTCATACTGGGAGGCATTGGTGTCTTGATATTCATCAATCAATAGATAATTAAAGCGATTTTGATAAAGAGAGAGCACTTCCTTATATTCACGAAAAAGCTTTACCGGCAAATAGAGAAGATCATCAAAATCAACTGCATTATACTCTTTTAGCCTGGTTTCATAAAGGGTATAGACTTTAGAAAATAGTGCATCCAGCTCATCTTCTACTTTTTCATCCTTCACATCATCAGCAGAGCGCATCTCGTTTTTTGCTTTTGAGATCAGTTGACGAAATGTTTTAGGATCCAACTTTTTATTTTTAATCTCCAGTTCGTCCAAACATGATTTTAAAAGCTTTAAAATGTCTTCTTCATCATAAATCGTAAAGTCTGGTTTGAATCCCAAAAAACCGATCGACTCCCTTAAAATTTTGGCGCCCAAACTATGGAATGTAGAAATTAAAACATAGCTGGAAGTCAGTTTATGCACCCTTTCGCGCATTTCAGCTGCTGCTTTATTTGTAAACGTCAACCCTAAAATAGAAGAGGGTTCAATGCCCGATTCTAACATATGCGCAATGCGGAATGTGACAACACGCGTTTTTCCAGAGCCGGCTCCTGCTAAAACAAGCAAAGGCCCTTCAATGGAAAGAGCCGCTTGTCTTTGTTCTTCATTTAATCCATTTAATAAAGAATTCATATTTTTCCTTCAGTTTCAAGACTGCACAAGAGCTGTTCTTTTCTCTTTTTCACGCGCGCCTAAATTTCCATAGCGGTGGTAGTCAATACTAAGTGCTACTTCCCTTAAATAGTGCAAAAGCTCAAAACGCCCATGAGAAAAGACTTTTTCTTGCACAACGTTGCAGGCATTTTCTGCCAAACTATTTTTTAAATCTTCACTTGGATCTTTTAAAAGCCTAACCCTTTTAATTTTTCCAAGTTTTATACGCTGAATAAAAGCCTTTTCATTTTCTATAATCAATTTTAAGCCTTTAATAGGATGCGACGCGCTAATTTCTATTTCAGTCCCGCATGTTTTGGCTGCTGCTGCTACTCGTGCAATGTCTAAAAGGCTATCGCCTTCCTGAACACGAAATGCCATCTCTTTTCGCGGCACATATTTTAAAAAGTTATCTTGTCCAACACACAGGCTCACATCTTCGCTTTTGCTAAAAAGATGGTTCCAATAAAAAGCGTAGCTGCCAATACTTGCATCAAACAGCTCCAATTCTTTTGGTGACAATCCGTTTAAAAGAGAGCGAAATGCTTTTATTTCTGCCTTTGGCTCATTTCTCTCTATGGGTGCTTTTTTTTCTGTCTTATTCATAAATTCTATGAGATAATTGGGGCCGCCTGCTTTTAAGCCGGCTCCAAATGAACTCTCTTTGCAACCACCAAAGGGCTGCCTTTGCACAATGGCTCCTGTAATGCTCCGGTTAATGTAAAGGTTTCCAGCTTCAATATGATCCATCCAATAAGCTTGCTCTCTTTCATCTAAGGACTGCAATCCTGAGGTAAGCCCATAAGCTGTTCCATTTGCAAGCTCTACTGCATGCTCTAAATTGTCAGCGCACATCAAGCTTAAAACGGGTCCAAAAAACTCTGTCTGATGGGAAATGCTTCCTGGCTTCACATGCAATCTAATACCAGGAGACCAAAGATTTGGATTATCTTTGTCTTGAACTGGTTTTAACAACCATTCCTCGCCCTCTTCCAATTTTGTAAGGCCATAATGCAATTGAGGGCTTGCAGAACCAATCAAGGGAGTCACCTTGGAAGATAAATGAAATGCAGGGCCTACTTTCAAGCTAGAAGCTGCACTTTTTAATTGTTCCCTGAAATTTAAATCTTCATAGACTTCCCTTTCACAAATTGCCAAACTGCACGCACTGCACTTTTGTCCAGAATAAGAAAATGCGGAATGCACAAGCTCTTTGACAGTCAAGTCCCGATCTGCCAAACTTGTGACGATCATGGCATTTTTTCCACCTGTCTCAGCCAAAAGATGAAGCCCCGGACGCAATTTATAAAAAAGCTTTGCAGTGGCTGTGGCACCTGTCAGTACAACAATTTGAATGCGTGGATCTTGAATGAGCTGACTGCCTTCTTTCTCATCCTCGCACATGATGAATTGCAAAACCTCTGGAGAAACGCCCGCTTTCCAACAGATTTTTGCCAGCAAAAAACCGGTCAATACAGCCTCTTTTGCCGGCTTGAATAGGACGCTGTTTCCCGCCATTAAAGCAGCTGTTATTCCACCAAGAGGAATCGAACAAGGAAAATTCCAGGGAGAGGCAATAAGAGCTACGCCCTTTGGCTTTAATTCCACTTCTTCAATTTTTGCAAGCTCTTCAGCTTTCCTTAAATAATATTCTGCAAAGTCGATCGCCTCTGAAATTTCAGCATCTGCTTCCATGACGCTCTTATTGCCCTCTAAAACCATGGCTCCTATTAAATCAGCTCTTTGAGAGCGCACTTCATGGGCGATAGCTGATAGGAGCTTCATGCGCTCTTGCAAGGCCGTCTTGCCAAATTTTGCCTGTGACAATTCTGCTGTTTGGACAGCTTTTTCAATCTGCTGGTGGTCTGCCAGCGAAAAGCGATAAAGCTCTTGCTTATAAGGAGAGGCTTTGGACGCATATTTTTCTGTCACCACAAATTCATCCGCAATATGAAGTGGAATTTGTCCGATTTTTTCTAAAAGCCATTTTCCAATAATTCTTTCTGCCCATTTGCGGTTTTCCGTCAGCGAAAAGTCTGTATCTGCCTCATTTTCAAAAGGAGAGGAAAGGGCTATTTTTTTTGGCTCTAAAAACCGGTTTTGGGTTCTTCTTGGTAAAAAATCGAATTCCAAAGCCTTGTCACAGCTTGAAGCAAAAAGCTCTGCCTGATTTTTCCAGTCGCTGCTTCCTGGCATCAAAGAAAAAGCTTCCCTCAAAAAATTTCCAGGAGCTGTATTTTCATCCAATCTACGCACAAGATAGGCAACCGCATTTTGAAACTCCTCCTTTGTAGCAGCAGGACAATAAAGCAGCATCGATCCGGATAGTTCTTGCACAACGCGCCGCATGTGGTCTGCCATCCCTTCCAGCATTTCAAAAGAAACAAAATGTGCAATCTCATTTTCAGATGCCAAAATAAGCGCATAGGCGATATCAAATAAATTATGGCTTGCAACGCCTAAATGGACTGCTTTGGCATGCTCTTTTTTAGCCCCATAAGAAAGCATCCGCTTATAATTGGCATCGACATCTTCTTTTTTCTCATAAGGCGCTTGCGGCCACATCCTCAAAGAGGCCTCTACTTGCTCCATGGCAAGGTTTGCCCCCTTTACAATTCTTATTTTAATAGGAGCTCCCCCATTGGCAATGCGTTTTATTGCCCAAAGAGTCAGCTCCTGCTGAGTCAAATAAGAGTCTGGAATATAGCTTTGAAGCACAATACCGGCTGAAAAATCGCGAAACTCCTCTTGCTCTAGTACTCTTTTAAAAGCTTCTACAGTTAAATTAAGATCCCGGAACTCCTCCATGTCCAAATTCACAAATTTAGACACTCTCATCCCGTTTTTTACTATTTTATTTTGCCTGGCAGCCCGGTATAAAGAAGAGAGCCTTGGAATGATCATATTCAAAGTCTCTTCAAAAGAGAGCAAATTCAGCTGGCTGCAAATAGTAGAGATCTTGATGGAGACATAATCGATTTCCGGCTTTTCAAGATCGCTTAAATAGGTGTTCAAGCGTCTTTTAGCCTCATCTTCTCCCAATATCGCCTCCCCCAAATGATTCAAGTTCACCCTCACATTTTCTTTTTTGCGGCGGCGGATATGGCGGATCAATTTATTTGGCTCTCCTGGCAAGATCACTTGGGCTGTCTTTTTACGGATCATCTGTTTTGTCAAAGAGGCAAAAAGAGAAGGAAAAAAGGATCCAAGATATTCGATGGAAGAGATGCCAAGCTGCTCTACTTTGTTCAAAAATTTAGGGACGCCATATTTGTTAAGTAAAAAATTTATTTGACTAATAGTTCTTTTAGGGTTGCAGCTTCTAAAAGACTGATCTGTCATTTGGATTAAAAAACTTTTTCCATTTTCGTCCTGCATCATTTTTGCAAGCTGGTCTTGTATTTTCTTCTCTTTGACAGTCTCAATGGTCTTTGCTTCTGTCAGCATCAAAGCAGCAAGTTCGATCGCCTTAAGTTTTCTCTCCTCAAGAAGTAGTGTTTTTCCTTTAGCTGATAAAATAATTTCTTTCGCTTTTTTCAATATCTCTGAGTTTTTCATTAAAGACCCTCTTAAAAAAATAAGTAACCACTCAAAATGAGTGTTAAACTTAACACAAAGCCTCTTTTATAAGAAAGGACTTCCAACGAAAAAAAGAAAATGATATAATTTGTAAATCGTTTGTAATAAAGGATTAAATGAGCAGAATAAAATGTGTAAGAAAAATTTGTTTTTCTTCAGGACATCGCGTTTTTGGACATGAGGGTCCTTGCAAAAACCCACACGGTCATAACTACTCTGCCCATATTTTTGCAGAAAGCAACGGATTGGATCAGCTTGGCAGGGTCATCGATTTTTCTGTATTAAAAGAAAAAATAGGAGGCTGGATCAATCGTTATTTTGACCATACCTTCTTAGTTTATGAAAAAGACGAAGAGATGATCCAGGCCTTAAAAATGGTAAAAACCGATAAAGAACCCTTTATCTGCCCCTTTAATCCCACAGCTGAAAATATTGCCAATTACCTCCTTTTGGTCGTAGCCCCCAAAGAATTAGAAGGCCATAATGTCAAAGTCACAAAAATAGTCCTTTATGAAACTGAAAACTGCTATGCAATAAGTGCACTATAAAAGGTTTTAAAAAAAGTTTACTATGCTATCTGAAAAATTACAGGATCTTCTTCAAATTAATTTTGATCTGATTGCAAAATCTCCCCAAATTCAAAACTCCTTGTCAGATGATGAAAAAATAGAGCTCATCTCCTACCATTTTCAAAAAATTTTAGAGACACTTGGATTGAATCTTGAAGATGACTCTTTGCAAAAAACACCTGCACGCTACGCAAAAATGCTTGTAAAAGAATTATTTTTAGGTCTGGAACAAAAAAACTTTCCCTCTATCACAACGCAAGAAAATAAATTCCACTACAATGAGATGCTAATTGAGTCTAACATCAGCATTAAAAGCGTCTGCGAGCATCATTTTATTCCAATTTTAGGTCATTGCCATATCGCCTATTTCCCGGACAGTAAAATCATTGGCCTCTCCAAACTAAATCGCGTTGCCAATTATTTTGCAAGCCGCCCTCAAGTGCAAGAGCGCATGACCAAACAAATTAAAGAGAGCTTGTCGCAAATTTTAGGCACAGATCATGTGGCTGTTGTGATCGACGCTTTGCATCTTTGCGTCAGGATGCGCGGCATCCAAGATAAAGACTCTCTCACAAGAACCTCTGATTTTGGAGGCAAATTCTTAGACCCTGCTGTCAAGCAAGAATTTTTATCTGCCATCCCCAAGCTAAAAGAGCTTAAAATTTAGTACCATTTCTAAAAGGTGGTATAAGACGCTGTTTACAAAAAAATCAAAATCCCTTAAAACTCACCTGATGGCTATTAAACTTTTATCTTTTTTACTATTGTTTTTTTCTGGCTGTTTGTTTGCTGATTCACAAGTAGTTGTAGGTGCTGATACCCTTTTTTCAAAAGAATATAAAGATTTTCTCTTTAAAAAACGCATCGGTCTTATCACAAACCATACTGCAATCAACCGAAACATGAAGTCAACAGCAGACCTCTTAAAAGAAAATGCTGAAAAATATGGTTATCAAATTACCGCATTTTTTGCTCCAGAACATGGTTTAAACGGGCAAAATCACGCTTCTGAATATATTGCGGATGAAAAAAGCGATGATGGTATCCCTATTTATAGCCTGCATGGAAAAACAAGACGTCCAACAGATGAGATGCTCTCTCAATTAGACCTTTTGATCTATGACATCCAAGACATCGGTTCTAGGTCTTATACTTATATCGCCACCCTTTTTTACGCCATGGAAGAGGCTTCCAAACACAAAATTGAAGTATTGGTGTTAGATCGTCCAAATCCCATCAATGGCGTCACAATAGATGGTCCCATGCTAGATGAGGATTTAAGATCAATTGTGGGCTATATCAACGTCCCTTACTGCCATGGCATGACAATTGGGGAACTAGCCAGGTTTTTTAACGAAGAATATAAAATTGGCTGCAAACTGAATGTCGCCAAAATGAAGGGCTGGAACAGGAAAATGAGCTTTCAAGATACAAAACTCTCCTGGATTCCAACAAGCCCCAATATTCCGGAGGCAACGACCGCTTTTTATTACCCCATCACAGGTATTTTAGGAGAACTGCAGATCGTCAATATCGGAATTGGCCATACGCTGCCTTTTAAAGTAGTTGGTGCTCCCTGGATCAATGCCAAACAGTTTGCAAAGAAATTGAACGATCAAAAATTCCCGGGAGTCTATTTTGAACCTTTTTATTACAAGCCTTTTTATGGCAGGTTTAAAAATGAGCCGTGTGAGGGTGTTTTAATTATCGTAAAAGACCCTCTTATTTATAAACCAGTCTCTACGCAATATCTTTTAATTGGCATATTAAAAGGCCTTTATAAAGAGCAGTTTGAAGCAGCCCTCGAGTCTTCAAAAAACAGAAAAGAGATGTTTGATAAGGTCAACGGCACAAAAGAAATTTATAGCATCATCAAGAATGAGTCTAATATTGTCTGGAAGCTGCGCTCTTTGCAAGAAGATAAAAGAAAAGCTTTTACTGAATTGCGAAATAAATACCTGATTGCAGAATATCAATAGTCTATACTCCATCGAAAGAAATTTTATGACTTTATATTTTCCAGACAATAATACCATGACTCAATATCTTAAAGGACACCCCCTCACTTAACAAAGCTCATTATCAAGAAAAAGAAATCACGGATGCCATTTTAGAACTTGCCGTAAGAAGATTTTGTGGCAATGAAGAAGATGTTTTTGAAAGAGAAGCTTTTCCACACATTGAAAAGATGAAAACAAGTTTTGAAAGAAGTCTATTGGTTGCATAGAGGGAAACTAAAAGTTTTCCTTTCAAGCAAAACCTCATTTCATCGGAATTGGCATGCCAGTGAGACTCCCGAAATTCTTTTTTTAAAGGGTCAGCTTGTAAAAAGACACTCCCACTAATGCCGGAAAATTTTTCTTATAGGGTCTTGTACTAGTGCCTCCTGCTGTTTTCTCTTGAGGCTCTAACTCACCTAACTTGAAAAGATGCTCTGACATATCACCGCTTTATTAACCTGAGTTTTCTAGTTTCTCTCCTCGAACTTCAGGTTTTTTTTCTCAAGAACTCAGGTTATTAAAAAATAGCTTGACTTTTGCATAAAAAAATCAGACTTTAAAATAAATCATTATTTTAATTTAAAAATGAAAAAGCGCAACAAATCAATCTTTTCCATGCTGTTTTTTTCAGGAGCGATGCTTCTTGTCATCTTGATCATGCAGCCTTTGCAAATCTGGCATTTTGGAGAGCAAATTGGGGTTCTTTTCCCAAAAGGGGAAATCGCTTTAAAAGAGCGCAATCTGTTGTTTATTGTCCAGGCACTTATGCTGCTTGTCATTTTGCCAGTTTATATTTTGACATTTATTTTTTCTTGGATCTACCGAGCAGACAATCCAAAAGGCACATATGATCCAGAATTCAATGACAGCCCTTTGGCAGAGTGCATTTGGTGGGGACTCCCCATTGTCATGGTAGTTATTGTAAGTGTTTTAATATGGGTCAAAACACATGAACTAGATCCTTTCAAATCCCTTGAAGCTAAAAAAAAAGAATTAAACATTCAAGTAGTCGCCTTGCAGTGGAAATGGCTTTTCATCTATCCGGAAGAGGAAATTGCCACTGTTAATTTTTTGCAAATCCCAAAAGACACTCCCGTCCGTTTTGAAATTACAGCAGATGCACCCATGAATTCTTTTTGGATCCCACACCTTGGCGGCCAGATTTATGCCATGCCCGGCATGACCACCTTTTTAAACCTAATTGCTAATGAAACGGGCGATTTTCAAGGTTCATCTGCCAATATCAGCGGAGAGGGCTTTGCCAACATGCATTTTACAACAAGAAGCTCTAATCCAGAAGAGTATCAGCAATGGGTTTCAAAAGTAAAAGAGTCTGAAAACAACCTCTCTCAAAAAGAATATGAAGAGCTTGCAAAGCCCTCCACACTAAAGAGCCCTCAGGTTTTCCAGCTAAAAGATGCAAATCTCTTCAAACGCATCGTCCACCAATATATGCCGCCCTCTCACTAGCATAGAATTTTACACTTTAATCCTTTCTTCTATCCTGCCGCCGCAGGGTGGCAGGATAGAAGAAAGGATTAAAATCATCTTATTTAAAACTTTTTCTTGCTTAAAGTTCCTTTTTAGGTATATAAAAAACTTTTTAACAGAATTCTTTCAAAACTTGTTTTTTGATGAAATGAACTTTTGAAAAAAGTCTAATAGGCAATAGAAGATGTTTGGCAGATTGACAACAGAAGCTTTTAAGCACGACCTCATCCAAAACCTAACCGTTTTTGGGATGATTTCTATTGGCTTGCTGCTGATCGCTCTCATCACTTACTTAAAGCGTTGGCGCTATTTGTGGGATGAGTGGATCACAACGGTGGATCCAAAAAAAATTGGGATCAT
>DAORNI010000021.1:21281-29684 GCA_035440845.1 Parachlamydiaceae bacterium
TTCAACAAGCACTTGCTGTTGGTGATTCCTCAGGACTCTTATCTGCTAGCCATTTCCAGGAAGTCTTTTCAGCTCATGGCACCACTATGATTTTTTTTGTGGCAATGGGTGCTGTTTTTGGACTGATGAATTTGATTGTTCCTCTCCAAATTGGAGCACGGGATGTGGCTTTTCCCTTCGTGAATGCTTTAAGCTTTTGGCTCTTTACTGCCGGCGCCTTTTTAACCCTGGCCTCCCTCGCAATAGGCAAATTTTCAACGGCCGGATGGCTTGCCTATCCCCCCTTGTCGGCCATTCAATACAGTCCAAATGAAGGAGTAGACTACTGGATCTGGATTGTGCAGATTGCAGGCATCGGAAGCACGCTCTCTGGTGTTAATTTTTTAACCACCATTTTAAAAATGCGCTGTCCTGGCATGACGCTGATGAAAATGCCTATTTTTGTCTGGAGCTGTCTTTGCTCCATGGTATTGGTTGTATTAGCTTTTCCTATTTTAACGGCAACCCTTGCTTTACTTACATTAGACCGCACAATCGGCACCCATTTTTTTACAACAGATGGAGGCGGCAACTACATGCTCTATGTCAATTTGATTTGGGCGTGGGGACATCCGGAAGTCTACCTTTTGATTTTGCCGATGTTTGGTGTTTTTTCCGAAATTGTCCCAACATTTTCTGAAAAAAGACTTTTTGGCTATACGTCCATGATTTTTGCGCTTATTTTTATTGCGATTATCTCATTTTTAGTGTGGCTGCATCACTTTTTTACTATGGGTGCAAGCCCTCATGTGAATGCATTTTTTGCCATTCTGACCATCATTATTGCTATTCCAACAGGTGTTAAAATATTTAATTGGCTCTTTACCAAGTTTAGAGGCCGTGTCCATTTTACCTCTCCCATGCTCTGGTTTTTTGCCTTTCTTCTTAATTTTACGGTAGCTGGCATGACGGGTGTACTTTTATCTGTGCCTCCTGTTGATTTTCAGGTACATAATAGCCTCTTTTTAATTGCCCATTTCCATGGCATGGTGATTGGTGGGGTTCTCTTTGGATTTTTTGCAGCTTTTACCTACTGGTTTCCCAAATTTACCGGTTTGATTTTGGATGAGAGGCTCAACTGGTATGCTTTTTGGTGCTGGCTTGGAGGATTTTTACTCGCGTTTATGCCCCTTTACATGCTCGGATTTATGGGAGCTACAAGACGTTTAGACCATTATGAGGCATCTACTGGTTGGCATCCACTTTTTATGGTAGCGGCAGTTGGAGCTGTCATACTCTTTATAGGTGCTTCCATTCAATTTTTTGGGCTCTTTTGGACACTTTTCCATAAAAAGCGCTATGCAGATAAAACCGGAGGAGATCCATGGAATGGCAGAACACTGGAATGGTCGGTTTCCTCACCACCTCCCCTTTACAATTTTGCAAGGATCCCCACAGTGACAGATCGCGATCCGCTATGGCAGATCAAACATGGAGAAAAAGAGCCTTTTAAAAAGGATTATGAAGATATCTATCTTCCAAAAAACAGTGCTTACAGCTTTTTTATTGGGGTTTTAAGTTTCATCTTTGGGTTTGCCTTTATTTGGCATATCTGGTGGCTTGCCATCATCAGTTTTTTAGCTATTTTAATAGCGCTGATCATCAAACTTTCAGAACAAGATGATTACCTCCTTCTTAAAAAAGAAGAGGTGAAAAAAATGGAAAGTACATCATGACTCATGCTTTAGACGAACTGCATCACGAGACATTTACAAACAGAGTGTTTGGTTTTTGGCTCTATCTGATGACAGACTGCCTTCTCTTTACCACTCTTTTTTGCACCTTTGCTGTTTTGCGCACCGAAATTTTCAATGGACCAAGCGGTAAAGAAATTTTTAATTTAAACCTTGTTTTTGCAGAAACAATGATTTTGTTAAGTAGCAGCGTAACAGCCGGTTTTAGCCTGATCAACGCCTCCAAAAGCAAAAAAGAGCGCACTTTGTTTTGGCTCTTTCTCTCTTTTTTATTAGGAATTGCCTTTCTTGGCATTGAGCTTTACGAATTTCGAAAATTGATTTTAGAAGGCAACGGCTTTCAAAAAAGCGCTTTTTTGTCTTCCTATTTTGCTTTAGTTGGCACACACGGCTTGCACATTTTTTTTGGGCTTTTATGGGCTTTTGTTTTAATGGGACAGCTGATTTTTTTTGGCATTCAAATAGAAACATTTAGGAGGCTTACCCTTTTTAATCTCTTCTGGCACTTTCTGGATCTGGTCTGGATTTTTATTTTTACATTTGTCTACTTAATGGGATCTTTATAAAATGGCTTTAGAAAAAATTCAAAAAGAGTGGCATGGCAACTATAAATCTTATTTTCTAGGTTTTATTCTATCTCTTTTTTTGACGATCCTCTCTTTTTATTTGAGCATCAGTAACAAAATCGAACTGAAATTTCTCCTTCTTATTTTAGGTTCTCTAGCTGTTTTACAAGCTGTATTACAACTCATTTTCTTTTTGCATCTTGGAACTGAAGAAAAACCCCGCTACTACACCAATTCCTTTATTTTTACTGTTGTCATTTTACTGGCTGTCCTGATTGGCTCTATTTGGGTGATGAACGACCTCTACAAACGCATGATGGCAGACATGATGCCCCATCAACATACGGAGATGACGCATTGATCGATTACTATCTTTTAACAAAGCCAGGGATTGTTTTTGGCAACCTCATCACCTTGGCTGCCGCTTTTTCTCTTGGATCATCTGTTTTTGATCTTTCCCTTTTTTTTGTTGCTTTTTTTGGACTTGCACTTGTTATGGCCTCCTCCTGCATTTTAAATAACGACATCAATTCTGAAAGCGATCAAAAAATGGAGCGCACTAAAAATCGCGCGCTGGCGGCTAAAAGAATTCCAAGAAAAAATGCACTTATTTTAGCTGCCATTTTAGGCATTAGTGGCATGCTGATTTTGACTTTTAAAACCAATCTCATTACAGCACTTATTGCCGCTTTTGGCTTTATTATCTATGTGGGTGTTTATAGCTTTTGGAAATGTCGCACCATTTATGGAACAGCCATTGGCGCGCTTGCTGGTGCCGTTCCGCCCGTTGTTGGCTACACAGCAGCAAGCGGAAAACTAGATACAGGAGCACTTCTTTTATTTACTATTTTGATTTTTTGGCAGATGCCTCATTTTTTTGCGATTGCCATCCGCCATTTAGACGATTATAAAAAGGCAGGAATCCACGCACTTCCCATTCAAAAAGGCCTTTTTCGCACCAAGGTGCATACGACACTCTACATAATAGCCTTTATTGTAGCTGCTTGTTTTTTAACGCTCTTTGGATACACAGGAAACCTTTATCTCATCTGGACTGTCTCTCTTGGCACTCTCTGGCTGCTTCTTTCTTTAAAAGGCTTTACCACCAAAGACAACACTCTTTGGGCCAAGCAGATGTTCCAGCTCTCGCTCATTGTCATCCTTAGCATGTGCTGTATTATTCCTTTTAGCTAGAAAACCAATTGTTTTACTTTTTTCTAATTTCAATATATTATAAATTACTTTATCTTTTTTTGGATAAATTATATTAAATGCTTTTGATTCATTTTATTTGGGATTCCGGAGCTGGTATTTCACCATTAAGTATTTTAACAGCATCTTCAAAGGTTTCTGTTTCTTGCACTAAAAAGCGATTATCATTTAAAGGATTATTAGTAGAGTACTTAATTTTTCCATTATATACAGAAACAACAGCTAAGTTAGGATGATATACTGTTCCTTGATCATGCGTTCTAAAAAGAAATGTAATTTCAATATGCTCAATATCAAAAGGATAAATTTTTAAATACTGACGCACTTTTTCATCTTGATTAATATCATTTAAAAAATCTTGTGTAGAACTTACAGCAAGCATCCGCACTTCATTTTTTGTCATCGGGCGATTAATTAAAAAACTAAATCCTAACAGGTTGATGTTATCCATCATACCACCTGCAGTCCCACAGAAACTCATCTG
Source organism: Parachlamydiaceae bacterium (assembly GCA_035440845.1). GTDB lineage: Bacteria > Chlamydiota > Chlamydiia > Chlamydiales > Parachlamydiaceae > JBBSJT01. The sequence continues at coordinate 25,277 of DAORNI010000021.1, forward strand.
ATGTTTTTTTTCTAATTTTTTTGCTGATTGTGCTCTCAATTCAGCAGCAAGTTTACAATATAAAGGTTCTTGATGAAAACTCATTGAAAATAACATAGAAGGCGCTAAATAAATTATTAAAATTAATGATGATAAAAACTTCATTTTATTTTCCATATCTGTTTACAAATTTATCTACATATCCTTTTATTGCACCACGATAAGTCGGGCTTGAAAAGCTGTGATCAAAGAGTGGAGCATCTTTATGAGGAGTTAATACTGTCAAAGTATCACGACAAGCAATTTTTCCCTTCAAATCAAAGAGAGGAACAAAATCCCTGGCACTGACATAATGATGCACCGATCTGCATAAATCCTCACTGATATAAGTGGCTGGAGCAATTGCTAAAACATGAACACGTTGTCGCAAATTTTCTGGAAGTAATTTTAATGTTAATTTACTTTCACTTGCACCCCCACTATGACATATGAGCAAATAATGGCCGTCAGGATTTTTCATTAAAAAAGGTACTATATCTTCATAAGCACATTTAGATGCTTTTGTAGCACGATTTCCTACAATACTTTTTGCAGTAGCAGAAATATCATTACCAAGACCATATGTTTGTTTGTATATCAAAGCAAAATCTACGTCTCCAGCTATTTCATGTACAATTTTTGCATTTGCTAACGCATCTTCTTCACTATTGCATATTCCATTTATTAAACCTATTCTAATACCTTGAATAGGAGATGGATTATAACTGTTAATAGGAATATTACGCGATTGTTGTTTAAGCGAATCTTCATAATTTCTGTCGTAGTAGACTTTTTCAGAAGGGGATTTAAATAAATCTTTTGTAAAAGAAACGGTACGTTGAATAAAATGGTTTACATTTCTGATGCAATAATTGACTGCATCTTTGATGGTTCTGCCTACTCGTCCTATTGACCAACGCTGGTTATTACCGACTGCTTCTAATCCGTATAGATCATAAAGGCTAAGAGGGTTATTCATGACATAAGCATAAAGGTTTGGCCCTCCCTCAAATCCGATAGGATCAGGACTTAGCCACCGCATCGTCTCACTGTCATAATATCTTCTTCCAAAATTGGAAAAACCAGTCTCTGGATCTACCCGTTTGCTCGAAAAACGCCATGGGTTTACAGGATTATTTAAAAACTTTTCTTTTCCAAAAGCGGAATAGTGGTAGTGCTCTTTTACTTCTAAAGTGGCGACATCTACCAAAGCAATGATATTTCCATGGTAGTCATGAAGAGTGAAATAAGATGAGCTATTTAACTCTATTAAAAGAGAAGCGCCAATTTCTGCCCCTTTTCCAGTTCCCAGCATCCGAAATTCTTTTAAATGGAGATCTTTGTCATAAGAGCCCACCTCATTTTGACCAAAATAGAGATAAAACTCTTCATCTAAAATACTGCCTTCTTTATTTTTATGCGTTTTGCTAAGGCGTCTGTTAAAACTGTCATAAGCATAAACATAAACTTCATCTTTAAAAGAGACCAAAACTAAGCGGTCTAATGCGTCATATTGGTACTCTTTTTCTCCATCAGAAAGGCGATTTCCATTGGCATCATAAGAATAGGTTTTGCCATCTGCTTCTAAAAGTTGGTTCAAGCTGTTGACTTTTTTCTCTTTTCCATCTTGGGTAATGCAATTATTTAAAGAATCGTGCTGATAAGTATGAGTAAACAAGCCTTTTTCTTCTTTTAGCTGCTTTAAATCATCATAGGAATAAGAATTTTCCTCATCAAAAAAGGCTCCTTCTCTTTTAATGCGGATGATATTACCCAAAGCATCATGCCTTATTTCTTCAGAAAACAGATCAGACTCTGTTTTTTCAAGATACCCATTTAAGTTATATTGATAGCGTGAAATGCCAGATTCGCAAGAATTTTTCTCTTCCAGCAAATGTCCCGCTAAATCATAAGAGAGATAGTCATGAGAAAAAATGGTCTTCCCATTTTTTGATACTCTCTTGCATTTTTTCAAATGAAGGGCATCATAGGTATAAGAAACAGAAGAGTCATCTGGTAATACTACTAAAAGCGGCCTTCCAATAAAATCGTAGCTATATTTTACAATAATTCCATTCCCAAAATTCTCTGTTAACAAGTTGCCTAAGGTGTCGTAGGAGCGTTCCACCGTCTTGCCAATTACTAAATCGTGCGATTTTGACAAATGGCCGCTGCTATCATATTCGAAAGCATAAGAAAAAGAGCCGTTAGAAGCTTTTAAAGATTGTAATCGATTTAAAGCATCATACGTTTTTTCAATCGCTGTTCCGTCCGGTTTTTTAGTCGCAATTTCTTGACCAGATGCGTTATAGCAAAACTCTGTTGTCTTCTGCTCTTTTGTTCCAAATGCTTCAATTAAGAGGATTAAAGAATTTTCTTTATTATAAAAATACTTTGTAAGGATGTCTGGTCGCTCTTTACCACCAATGACTGTTTCTTTTACAAAAGAAATATTTTGATCTGCATCATAACCTATCTCTTTTTTGGAAAGGATTTCTCCTAAACTATTCTTCTTTATTACACTATCTGGCTTTCCAAGAATATTCATTTCCGTGATTGTCTGAATACCCAAAGAATTATCTTCAAGCACTTGCAAAACATACTGACCATGCTTGTTGTAAAACTCACGGTTATAAGTAAAGTAAGTGGAATTACCTTCTGGATCTATGACTTGAACAGGTTTTCCCTCTCCATTATAAACTGTTTTTAAGACAGATCCCTCACCTCGAACCTCCTCAATTTTATTGCCCGCTTTGTCATAAGAATAGCGTACGCGACTTAGCAACTGATCACTCTCATCTAAAATTTTCTCCTCTATAACACGATTTAAAAGGTCATAAATAAAAATTTTAGCCTGATAACTTTGCTGATTCACCCATGTTTTTTCTTTTGCAATCCTTTGGGAAGCATCATATTCATACTCAACAAAAGAATTGTCTTTTCTGATCGATTTTAACTTTCCAAACGGGGTGTAAGCGTAAAGAGTCTTTTGCCCATTGATCTCTTCTTCTATCTTATGGAAGCTATTATAATAAAAGCTTTTTCCACTTAAAAAAAGTCCCTCTTTTGAATAGGTTTCTTCTTTTAAAACCCTACCAAAAGCATCATAAACAAAAAGTGTCCTGGATCCATTTTTTGCAATCGCTTCACTTAAAGCTCCATCATCCTGATACAAAAATCGTTCAACAGAACCTTCCGGATAGCAAATGTGAATCGGTTTTCCCCTTGCATTATATTCTGCTACTGTTTTAGCACCAGAAGGACTGATACTGGCTGTTTCATTGCCAAAAATGTCATACTCTTTAGAAATAGACATCTGTTGAGCCTTTCCAAGAGGATCGATATAATTTGGAAAAGTCGTTTTGATCAAGCGGGAGAATGCGTCATAAACATATTCAGTCTTTTGTCCAAAAGAGTCTATAGAGGCAATTTTATTTCCCAAATAATCATAATGATAAGATGAGCTAAGATTTGTTCCATCGCTTAAATGATTCTCTTCCTTGATAAGCCTTCCTGCAAAGTCATAAGTCAAATGGCGGGATTCATTTTTATAGACTTTTTCTTCTAATATAAGTTCATCATTTTTGTTATACGCTTTGATCGTCTGGTTTTTCTCAATATCTTCTTCTAAAACTATATTTCCGTGAGAATCATACTCAAAACGGTTTGAAGCAACCAACTCCTCATTTGCATTATATACTTCTTGCAAAGCCAAATTGCCAAAATTGCAGTAGCTATTCTTGATACGTTTTAAAAGGATTTCTTTTTTTGTTTTTAAATCTAAATAGTATTCAGAAATGATTTTAGGAAGACCGATTGGAATATGGGACTGATTTTCAATTTTGACAATTTTTCGCTCGGTCACATTTGTTAAATTGTTTCTATCTTTACTGGATCCATCATCCACAATCTTGCATGATTGAAGTCCAAAAGCGTCATATTCACAAAACTCGCGAATACGGATTTTTCCATGCTCAAGAGTCAATTTGGAAATCATCAGATCGCGATTTTTTTCGTACGTATACTCAATGCTTTTTCCATTTTGATAGCACTCTTCTTCTATCAGGTTTCTTCCATCTTTAGAATAGCGGTAAAAGACAGTCCAGCTATTGCACCCTTTTTGATGCGGACGTTTTTTTACCTCATCAAATTCCATGTGGAAAATGCCGCCTTGCAAATTCCCATAAAAAGAATCTTCCAAAACATTGCCTTGAGGGTCATATTTAAAAGCCCTTGCTGCCCATATTTTTTGATGCTCATCTTTTATGGCATGGCATAAAAGGTTCCCCTCATGACTCCAGTAAAAATTTTCGGTGGAATAGAGATGCTTTTTGCTAGGGCCTCTATATTTTTCAACCGTCTCTAAACGCATTTCCGAATCAAAAACATA
>DAORNI010000021.1:29708-30991 GCA_035440845.1 Parachlamydiaceae bacterium
AATCATTTTTAGCATTCCAGACATATGTCAGCCCTTTGTGCAACTTCCCTCTTTTATCAGAAATTTTGTCATAAGCAAATGAGTAGGTCTTTACTGGCTGGCTGTCATGACCAACTGGCGCCGACAACTTGAAAACTTTTCCATAAGAGTAGGGCTTTTCACCCTTTCCAAAATATTCCACGTTTAAAAACCTGCCGCCAGGCATTTTCTTCTTCGCTATTTTTAAACTATTTTTATGGTATTCATATCCCTGATAAGGAGCATTCGGACGAAGGACTTTTCTGATGCGGTATTTGTCTAGTGAAGTAGCCAGGTATTTGCGTCTATTTTCTTTGAATTCTTCTAATTTATAAATGACTTTACGCCCGTCATGCGCTTCAACTTCCAAAACAGGATTTATTTTTAATTCTTTGTCTTTTAAATATTTAAGATAAACAGAGCCAAAAAGAACTTTTCCAGAAGAGTCCTTGCAAGAGATCAAAGACAAACAATTACTTTTGTATTGGTACTCAAAAGTATTTTTAGAAGATGTTGTCTCTTTTGAAAGATGAAACTTTCTTCCATTTATATCTGAGTTGCTATAGCAGCTAAAATAGAGTTCAGATCCGTTTTCTCCACTTACTTTTAAATCGCTTTTGTCCGCATGATCTATAAGAGAAGTATTTTTAATGTGATTTCTTGCAGAAATGGTTTGAGAGCCGCAATTGGTATAACCCTTTCCAAAATGCTCCTGATACTTTAAAGTGGAGCTTTTGAGCCGCCCCAAAGCCATCTTTCCAAAATATTTGGCTTGCCTGCCATTCTTATTCGTATAGACAGCCTCTATCTGGTTGGTCTCTTCTGGCACATAGGTTGTAATTTCACTTTCATGGTTATGGCGAAAACCTGCATAGAGGCTTTTTCCATCATGATCCCCGCTTGAATAAAACCTCTCAAAAATCAGAGACTCTGGTCCTTGCAAAAAAAGATCGCATGAGGACTCCATATAATCGCCCGTGATTACGCTCACGCAGTTGTCTACAATTGTAGAAGCGCCTCCATCCGTATTGGAGAGCGGAAGCCCATTTTCAGCAACCAAAGCCTTAAAAAAAACCACAAACAAAATAAAAGCAGAGCACCATACATTCTTCATTTTCAAATCTCTAAAACAATAAAAAACGTATATCAATAACTCAAACAACCTTTAATTTAAATAGAAAAAAACTGAAGTGTGAGCCAAAAATATCACACCAGCGAAGGAGAAGCTATATCGAAAGTTGTTGATGTCTTTATAAAGGCTATTC
>DAORNI010000022.1:0-6539 GCA_035440845.1 Parachlamydiaceae bacterium
ACAGGTGCTACAGGAATTACAGGAGCCACAGGCGTAACAGGCGCTACAGGTGTTACAGGAGCCACAGGCGTAACAGGAGCCACAGGCGTAACAGGTGCAACAGGAATTACAGGAGCTACAGGCATAACAGGTGCAACAGGTATTACAGGCGCTACAGGTGTTACAGGACCTACTGGAACCGGGGGAACAGGAAGCTCTCCGGCTGCCTATCTTAGAATTTCTGGGCCTTTGAATACTGGTAATACTCAAGGATATCGTATTTATGGAGTTGGACAAGGAGGTACACCGCCAACGCCTTCTGATTGTACGGCACAATTTATTTCAGCAACCTATATTTCTCCATCTTCTGGGGTTTCAATAGGCTCTCGTACATCATTACCGGGGTCAGTATTTAACCCAGCTATCAATAATCAAATTACTTTACAGCCGGGAAATTATTTGATTACATATGGTCTTAGCAATACAAACCAAACAGATTTTGCACTAGCTACCGATATTAGTTCTCTCACAAATGCAAGCAACAGTGTAATTCAAGGCTCTCATTTAAGTACACAAGCTAACCGTTCATTTTCTCCTATTTCTGTTATAATCAATGTAGCCGCCATAACAAATATCTATCTTGTAAATTATGGTTTAAATCCTATTAATCTGGAAGCTCCTTCTCCATCTATTTTATCTCCGACATATCTTTATGATTTAGCTTATATGACTATTATTAAAATTGAATAATGAGGTGTTTATGAAAATTAAATTGTTAGGTTTTGCTTTTTCTTTATTGGTGGTGCCTTTTTTTTCACTCACTGCTTTTACGGATGTAAATGAGACAACAGGTAATGCCATTACAGTCTGGGGAGAGTATAATAATGCATTTGAAATTTTAGCTGTTACGCAAATTGGAGGAGTTTATGCACCTTCTATCAATCTTGCCAATCCTTTAACAGATTCAAGAGACCCTGTGGTATCCATTAACAGTTCAAACCAGGCTGTTTCTGTTTGGATTGGACGTGATCCTGCGTTAGGAACGATGAATTTATATGCAGCATCTTATCAAGCAGGTTTATGGTCTCCTTCAGTATTAATTTCAGTTCCTCTTTTAGAATCTGTTCAAAGAGATTATAGCGTGAAAGTTGCAAATAATGGAGTTGTTGTTATTACATGGAAAAGCTATCATTTAACAACTGGAATTTTTGTAATGAGAAGTATGTATACGAGTGTTTTTGGTACATGGACGTTACCTGTAACATTATAAACCTTGTTGTCTAAATTATCATGCTCATCATGCCGTTTGCGAGGCCTTGTAGGATAAGTCAACCCAAAGGAGACTTATCCTACAAGGCCTGCTCCTATCATAGATCATTCCTTTTAAGTATTAACCTGAATTTCAAGAAGAGAAACTAGAAAACTCAGGTTATTAATGCTGAATATCTAGTTCACGCTGACTTTCAGGAGGAGTCTCTGCAGCTACTGCTTCTTTGGAACTGCCAGTTGGCACGGCTAGCTTAATTCCGGTAAAGCCTTGAAATGCCATGGCCATAAGACCGGTCATGATAAAAGTAATGCCCATTCCTTTTAAAGAAGACACGACATTGGAAATGGCAAGCTTTTCGCGGATTGCTGCGATCAAGGCAATGGCAAGCCACCAGCCAAGTCCGGAGCCAAAGACATAGACGGCATTTGGGTAGAAAGGATAGTCTCTAGTCACTGCAAAAAGGCAGGCGCCTAAAATCGCGCAGTTGACGGCAATTAAAGGCAGGTAAAGACCAAGGGATAAATAAAGGGCAGGAGCCAGTTTTTCGATGAAAATTTCTAAAACTTGCGTAAAGCCTGCAATGATAGAGATAAAAAGTAGAAATTCTAAAAATTCGAGATTGATGTGAGAGGCATTAATTCCAAAGATGCTTAGCCACGAAAGGGCGCCAGCCCCTGTGATAAACCGATGGACGCACCAGTTTAAAATGCCAGAAACGGTTGTGACAAAGACAACAGCTATTCCAAGGCCGTTTGCGGTTTTAAGCTTAGTGGAGCAAGCAAGATAGGTGCACATCCCTAAAAAGTTTGCAAAAATAAAGTTCTCAATCAAAACAGATTGGATTAAAAGACCAAATAAGTTGATCGGTTCGTAATTACCCATCCACATACATTATTTTCTCTTGTTGATGTTGTTGTAAATCCAGATCATGCAGCCGATAATAAAAAATGCGGCCGGGGGACTGACCATTAAGCTTAAATTTTCAAAACGGTTGGGGTGCTCTGCTGTCGCATAAAAGGAAGGAGGAATCACTTGAAAGCCAAAAAGCTGTCCAAAGCCAAAAAGCTCGCGGATAAAGCCGACAACAAAAAGCACCCAGGCGTATCCAAGGCCAGCACCCAAACCATCTAAAAATGCAGGAATAGGCGGCACATTTTTGGCCATGCCTTCCATGCGCCCCATGACAATGCAGTTTGTGATAATAAGACCAACAAATACGCTCAAAACTTTTGAGATGCTAAAGAAATAGGCTTGGAGGAACTGGTCGATGATAATAACAAAAACAGAGATGATTGCAAGTTGTGTGATCATGCGCACGCTGTCTGGTGTCACTTTGCGCAAAAGCGAAACAAAAAAAGCAGAGCAGGCCGTGACAAAAGAGACCGATAGACCCATTGTAATGGCAACAGAAAGTCTATTTGTAACACCAAGGGCAGAGCAGATCCCAAGGACCGCCACTAAAACCTGGTTTTCACCCCAAAGTTGCTCTGTCAAGTAAGAAAAACTGGATTTTTTTGTGTCTGCCATAAAATTAGTTTTTTACCCCGCTTGCTTCATGCAGTTTTATGAAAAAAGGACGGTAAGGTTCTAAAACGGTTCTATAGCCCTCCGTTACTCCGTTGCCAGTCAATGTGGCGCCAGCCATGCCATCTACTGCACTTTTTGCTTTTGGTGCAGTACCTAAAACTTCTGAGACTTTACCTCGTACCACAGTAATTCCAATAGGGGCTGTCTTAAAGTCTGTTGTCCCGTTTGGAGATTCTTGAAAAATCAGTTTTCCAGGAAACAGGCTTTGCCAATACTCTTCTGAAATATTGGCTCCAAGTCCTGGAGTTTCTTTTTGCTCATACCAGGAAATACCAATGACCGTATCCCCATCTGGCTTGATGGCGATATAACCATAAATGGCGTCCCAAAGGCCAAAGCCATTGACAGGGATCACATATCCAATAGGCTTTTCTCCTTCTTTTTTTTCGCTGTTTGGCATGATCATATAAATAAGCTTCAAAGGCTCTTTATAGTAACCGGTCTTTTTATAGTTTGCGACATAGTCATCTAAATTAATGCCGGCTTTTTCAAAAGTTGTTAAATTTCCGGTTGCGTCTACAAGATAGGGGATCAGTCTTTTTTGAAAAACTTCTAAAAGCTCTTGTCTTCCTGGAATATCATTAGAAGAGCCGGGAACAAGCAGCCCTCCTTTTTCATATTTTGCAGGGGCATATTTGCCATCTTTTTCTTCTATAAGAAAATAGCCGCTATGCGAGAGCATTTTAGCTGCAATCATCATCTGTTTGCTTCTATCCAGCTCTTTTGCAATCTCTTTTGGCTCTTTTAATGCGCTGGCAAGAAGCGGTAAGATCAGGGCGCAAACGACGCTTAAAATTACAATAAAAGTGATGACTTGAGCATTTGTATAATTTCTTTTTTCCTCTTCAGGCATGCTTTAGCTTCCTTTTTCTTAAAATTTTTGCTGCATAATAATCAATAAAGGGAGCAAAAACATTTCCAATCAGTATTGCAAGCATGACGCCTTCTGGATAAGCCGGATTGATGATCCTGATGATGAGGGCAATAAATCCGCAAAGAAAACCGTAAATCCACTGCCCTATTTTTAAAGAGGGAGAAGAAACAGGGTCTGTTGCCATAAAGACCATGCCAAATGCCAAACCGCCAAGCAGAAGATGTTTATAAGCTGGAAAACCAAACTGGGCGGGTAAAAAAGCGCCATGGTCTGCACTTAAGTAATCGGAGCTGAATTGAAAAAGCAATGCCATTAAAAAGGCGCCAAGTCCCATGGCAACAATGGTGCGCCAAGAAGCTATGCCTGTATAGATCAAAAATAGAGCACCCAAAAGGCAGGCAAAAGTAGAGGTCTCACCAAGGGAGCCTAGCATATCACCAAAGAAAAAATTGCCATCTGCGTTATGACCAAGACCAAATTTTAAAGAGGCAAAACGATAAGCGTCTTCATAAAATCCAGAAGATAGGCCAAGGCCGCCTTCTGATGCTTGACTAGTCACAAATTTCTGGAGCTCTTCGCTACTTAAATTTCCAAAAATAGCATCGCTGCTGCTTAGTTCTTTCCATTTTTCAAACTGGGAATGGACGATGTCAAATGTTGCACTGTTATTTGTCCCATAATTGGCTCCAATTGCATCGATATGGATATTTTTAATTTCTGGCGTGATATTGAATTTGTTTAATGCAGTTGCTTGCGAGTAGCCATCAAGCGAGCTGATTTTAGATTCATGGTTCATTTTGACAAGGCTTTCCCTCACAACGCTTGGATTTTGCCCTACCCAAACATCCCCAGACATCCTGCCAGGAAAGGTGAAAAAAAGAAAAGCCCTGCAAGCTAGTGCCGGATTGACAATATTCATGCCGGAGCCGCCAAAAACCTCTTTTGCAAAAATAATGCCGGCTGAAATGCCAATTGCTGCCATCCAGTAAGAAATAGTAGAGGGCAAGACCAGGACATAAAGAATACCACTGACAAGAAGCCCCTCTGAAATTTCATGGCCTCTTAAATAAGCAAAAAGATACTCCCAAAAAGTGCCAACCCCATAAGACAAGATAGTAAGGGGCAAAACAATTTTTAGTCCTTCCATTAAAAAGGAGAGCCATCTTCCATCTTTGAAGGCAAACTCAAAGTAGCCATTCCAGGATGTGGCATGTGTTAAATATTCGTTCATCAAATGGTAATTGCCGCTAGAGTAGACAGTGGATTGAAGCCCCGCATTCCAGATCGCCATTAAGATGCAAGGAATTAAGGAAATAACAACCAGTACCATCCATCGTTTGATATCGATCGCGTCTCGAATATGGGGTCCCTTTGATGTATTGATGGGCGCTTCAAAAAAAAAGGTGTCAGTTGCTTCTATTAGAGGACGTAAAAAATGAAGAGGTCCTTCTTTTTGAGAAAGTTTTAACTGTTTATCGAGTAATTTCCTTAGCATTTTATCCTAATATAATTGACTTGGCTTCAAAACTTTATTTTATCCTTAAAATCACACTTTTTGTCACCTTTTTTATTGCATCCAATTTTCAATTGGTTCAAAATAACCGTTCTTAGACCATATTAAAATTTTTTAAAATGTTGAGACGCCGTTTTCTTTTTCTGTTTTTTATCGCTCTTATCTTTAGCGGCATTTTTTATTTTCGCGAACCGCTTTTATCCCGTTTTATAGAATTTTCCTTAAGAAATTACTGCAAAGAGAATTTATGCGCCTCTTTGCAAGAAGAATCAGTCATCCATAAAGACAGGTTTATTGTTTTTGAAAATCCTTCTTTAAAAAGCCTTGGCGGTGAAACAGGGGCTGTTGCAGAACAGCTCATCGTGTATTATGAGCCTCATTTTTTAGAAAGACGCATGGACATCTATTTGACCCTGGCCAATCCAAAAGTGGATTTGGCATTAGTGACACCTGTTTTTTATAAGCTTTTTGAAAATGAGAAGAAAAATCCTTTTTTTGAAGTGAACCATCAGCTGCAGATTAAAGACGGGGTTTTGAAATTTTTTCAAGATGAGAAGAAGCGCCAAGTTCATTTTAGCTTAGACCACGATTGTATCAAGGAGAACGAGTTAAATTTAAAAGCTTGTTTTGGGTCTTTAAAAGATGAGGCAAACAGCATCAGGCTTAAACTATTTCAAAATAATGCAAAAAAGCAGGTTCTTCACGTCTCTTTAAAGGATCTATGCTGCAAAACGCTTGGGCAGCTGCTCTCTTCTTTGACAAACGGCTTTTCTCAATTTGAAGTGATGAACGGTGTTTTAAATGGAGATGCCGGGATTGCCTTTGGGCAAGCAGATCTTCAAACGGTCTCAGATATTGTCGCCAAAGACCTCTCTTTTGCTTATAGACCCCTTAGCATTTACGCAAGCTTGCCTTTGGCTCATTTTCGCTTTTCAGAAAGGAACAGAGGACAGATCGACTTTAAAAAGGCGTGTCTCTCTTTTAAGCCAGAAGTTTCGCTTGGCTGCTTAGAATATAACCAATTGATCGGAAACGGCTCTTTAGAGTTTAATCTTTTAGACAATAATCAATTGATGACGCTACAGTTTACCGGAGGAAAAGAGCATTTGATCTCTTTTTTTCCAGATGTTCAAAAGCAATACGTGGAACAATCTTTTAAAGAAGGCGACTTTTTATTAAAGGGAAGTCTTAAAAAATTAGTGGATGCCAATACGTTAGACGAGTTTTTCTCTTTCGAGGGTGGCCTTGACCTTGTTTCTGATGAGGAAAACAAACAAGAGTCCCTCCTTTTTGGCTTTGAGCTTGAAGAACAAAAA
>DAORNI010000022.1:6562-11526 GCA_035440845.1 Parachlamydiaceae bacterium
AGCTTTGCAAAACGGCTGGTTCCGCTCTTATCATCTCAATTTAGAAAAATACATTGCTCCCTTTATTTTTCAAGACAATGCGATTAAATTAAGCGGCTATGGCGATTTTGAAGGCATTTTTGACCGCGATGGAATTTATGTGACACACAGTGAAAAAGATGTTGCGCTGGAAAACAGCCATTTTCTTATAGAAGTGGATCAGATTTTGGGCGCAGAATTTTGCTACAGTTTTAAAGAAGGCAAAAGCTTTGGAAAAATCCCTGTTTGTAATGGAACCTATTTTGAAAAAAACAATGGGCTTGTATTTACCGACATTCAAGCAGATTTTGAGATAGAACAAACAAGGATAAGGGCTCCCTTCATAGAAGCTTTTTGCAAGGGTGCTTACTTTTGCGGCAGCCAAGAGATTGATTTGAGCAGCGAGAACAAGGGAGAATTTGACGTCAATTTTCAAATCACTGGCATGAAGGCTAAATTTTCAGAGGCAAAAGCCATTTTTTCCCATTTTAACAAGCCCTACTTCTTTTTAAAAATGCCTCTAGAGGCCGATGTGCTTTTGAGGCAAGAGGGCGCTTTTTTAAATTTTCAATTTAAACCAGATGATTACAGCTTTTTTGCAATGGCTCAGGGCGCGATTGAAAATGGCACCGTTTTAAGCGACCATTGCGATGCAAGCTTGCAAGATCTTAGTTTAAACTTTGATTATACGCATACAGCAAACGATTTGTCCTTTTCTGATATTCAAGGGACTCTTTTTGTTGGAAAACCAGGGCGTGCGGAAGAGTACTTGTTTGCTGGTGACCATGTGCGCTTTACAGATTACAGCAAAAGTGAGGCGGAATTTGACCTTTGGGTTGGAGATAAAAACCGGGACATGATACGCGTTGTTGGAAAAACAAAAGAAAAAGAGCAAAAAGAGTCTTGTAGTTTAGTTGAAGTTGCCCTTGATTTGGGGCTTTCCCATTTTGGAGATATGCGTCCAACGCTTTTTGAGTGCGTTTTAAAAGAGTGGTCTGAAATAGATGTCTTGAACATGAAATTGGCTTTTCAACTAGAGCCTCTTTTAAATGATTTGCAGCGCTTTAGTAGAACTGGCTTTTTCTTTTTGTCCAGAGGGCTTTTAAAAGAATTGAACTCACTTAAAAAAGCTTCTGGAGACTTTTTAGCCAATTTGGAGTTTGACAAGACAAAATCGCTTTTCAATTACCATATTGAAGGCAAAAATATGGAAGTAGGTGCTTATCAATTTGAAACGGCATTTTTAAAAGGGACAAAATCTGGCCCTGTCTGGTCGATAGAAGAACTGAAATTAGACAAGCTCTCTTTGTCAGCAGACATTTTGCATCACGATGAAAAATGGAAAATTAATTTTCTTGGGGCGCAGATGGGATCTTCCCTGCTTATTGGCTTGGAAGGCGAATATGAGCCAGAGGCAAATGCAATTTTAGCAGATATTAATTTTTGCGAAGCACATCTGGAGAATTTAAAAGAATTTGCCTTTTGCAAAAATCTGATCAATAAATTTTCTTTAAAAGGAGACATGGGAGCAAAAGGGCAGCTTAAACTAGAGCTTGGAAAAGGTTTACATGGCATTCATGCAGATGTTTTATTAAATGCATCGCTCTCTAAATGTTCTCTTAAAAATTTGAAGTTTCAAGATGCTGAAAGGCTCTCTTGCCACTATGTAACGGATAAAGGGATTGTTTTAAGGGGCATTAAAACAAAAGCTTTGCATGACGCATCAGAAATTGCTCATTTAGACATTGAAAAGGTCGAATACGGTTTGTCTGATCACTCCTTTTCTTTAGAGGGCGTTTATTTTAAGCTGCCTTCCAATAATTTGCACGCATTGGCAAACGGGTTGGAAGAGGCTTTTGGTGATGAGTTGAATCAAACAGCCCTTGGTCTTTTGAAGGATTCTAAAACAGATGGCTTTTTTGAAGGCAGCTTTAACTTGGATATTTCCAAGCCATTTTATGCTTTGCATCTTTCATTAAAAGATGGCGTATACAGCGCTTTTGGCAAAGAACACCGATTGCAAAATTTTATTGTAGATTTTGACCCTTGCGAATTTAAGCTCTCCACCAAATATGAATATGAAAAGCTCCCCTTTTGGCTTAAATTAGAGTCTAAATCAAAAACTCTAGAATTTGGTAAGCTCCTTGTTATGGATGAAAAGGATGCAGAATCCCCTTTGACCATTTACTGGAGAAAGCATTTGGGTGAAGAGATCATAGTTGAGGCAGTAGATGGTGCTTTTTGCGGTTTGGATGCCCATCTTGTCAGAGATGCAGAAAAACCTTTGGAAAAAGGAAAATTTCATTTAGCAGGAGACATTTCTTTTGATTTTGCAAAACTTGCTTTTTTGGACGGATCCTTTTTAGAGAAGTTGAAAACGTGGAAAATAGGCTCTGGATATTCTTTAAAAGGAAACTGGTCTTTTTTTAATGGTAAAGATCTTGACTTTTTGGATTCTTTGTTCCAAGGAGAGCTTTTAGGTGCTGATTTTGACTTTAAAGGTTATCGATTTCAAGAGCTTGGCGCAAAAGTAGATTATCAAAAAGACAAAGTAGTGGTTTCTGATTTTTATTTGGAAGATGCCAGCGGAAATGTTTATGCGGATACAATAAAGTTTGCAAAAGATTTTAATCAATGTTGGAGAATTTCTTTGCCTCTTTTGAGGGCAGAAGAGATAAGGCCAAGTTTGATAAGAAAGGCGGATCTCTTTTCTTCACTAACTAAAAAGCCATTGGTGATTAGTCAGCTGGAATTGGAATGCTTGGAAGGCGATGTTGAAGATCTTGATAGCTTAATTGGTTATGGGCGCATCTCTTTTAAAAATCCGCATAAGAAAAATTTACAAAATACAATTTTAGCATTGCCTGCTGAAATTATTTCGAGGATTGGCCTCGATTTAACAGTTTTAACACCTGTCATTGGAACTGTGGAATATCAAATTTTAGATGGAAAAATTTTATTGACCAAATTTAAAGATGTCTATAGCGAAGGGCGTCTTTCAAAGTTTTATTTAGCAGATACAACTTATCCATCCTATATCGATTTTGATGGAAACTTGTTAGTAAAAGTGCGCATGAAGCACTATAATCTTTTATTTAAACTGGCGGAAATGTTTGTCGTCAGTGTGCAAGGCAACTTAAGAAAACCAACCTATACGTTCCACAAGCAGCAAAAGCAGTCCCAGGAACTTCTCTATCAAGAAGCCATATAAAAAAGCCTTTGTTGTAAAGCTTGAATTTTGATACCATAAGCTTTAATTTTTTTTTCGAGGTTTTGGCATGCTACAATTTTTGCGCAAATATCAAAGCTATATTTACTTGGCTGTTACCATTGTCATTGTGATCTCTTTTTCATTTTTTGGGACGCAAAGCACCATTGTTTTAGATCCTGTCCGCGACCAGGTTGTTTTTGTGGCTATAGATGGTGAGCCTATCAGACGACATGAGCTTGATGAGATGGTTGCATTTATTTCAACAGACAATTACGACAAGCAAGCTTTTCAGGGTGCGTGGGGTCCTAATTTTTTAAACAATGGCGTCATCCGGGACAACCTTTTAAAAACAGGGCTTGGCACAATTTTAGCCTTTAATTATTTAGAAGATCTAAAGCCTGATCTAGTAAGCCGTTTTCAAAAAGAAAAAAGTTACAAGCCCTACCAGCATCCGCAAGCAAAATTTATTGGGCAAGAATCTGTTTGGGCAGGCTATGCACCAAAAATTAGCGAAAATTTAAAGGTACTCCAAAATGAATCTTCGCCTGCTTCAGAAAAAGCTTTTGATGCAAGAGTTCAACTTTTTTTAAACGAGTTTGAATTTCCTCACTACTATTCCAGATATGTCATTGAATCACAGGAAAAGCAGTTTAACTTTATCTCTCATGATCCTGTTTTAGACCAAACAGACCTATCTATTTTTGGCTACCATACGCAAGAAGATTGGTTTGGCTCCCGTTTTATCAGGCTGGCTGCGCAGTTTATTATCAATGCAGCAAAAATAGCTGAGCAAAAAGGGTATGAGGTAACAAAAGAAGAAGCTTTTGCAGATTTACTTAAGAATTCTCAGTTAAGCTATAACCAAAATGCAAACAATCCAAATATTGGCGTTGCAAATAGCCAAGAATATTATAATCAGCAATTGCGCCTTTTAGGAATGAGCCAGGCGCAAGTTGTCAAAACCTGGCGTCAAGTCCTTCTTTTTAGAAGGCTTTTTAAGGACGTTGGAAATGCTGTTTTTAAAAGCCCCTGTTAAAGCATCCTTCTGAGCTTTATCAAAAATTTGCTGAGTTTGCAGGAGAGACTGTTGAGGGAGATCTTTACACCTTGCCAAAAGAGCTGCAATTTGCAGACTATACTGCCATGCAAAAGTTTGAAATTTATTTGGCGCAAGTTGCAAAACAGCGTTCCAATGCAAGCGATTTACCAGAAGTCTTTTTGCCAGTTGGCACTGTTGCAAAAAAAACACCAGAGCTTGTGCAAAAGCGCTATTTAATTAAGTTAAAAGAAGCAAATAAACGAAGTCTTTTATCAAAAGTCTCTTTAAAAGAGACGTGGAATTTTGAACTTTCCCATTGGGATTTGCTAAAAGGAAATTTTCCAGAACTTGGTATAAAAAAAGCAGATACCAATGAGGAACGCTTGCAAATATTAGATGGCTTAGATCCAAAAGCACGCGAAAGAGTTGATCTTTTTGCAAGAAAAGAGATTGTAGAAATGCATCCTGAATGGCTTTTTGAAAGCTTAGATAAAGCACGCGAGCGCACCCTTGCTGTTGGAATCAGCAAAAAAGGCGCAAATGCCGTGTTTGATGGGCTAAGCGATGGAACAAGTTTAATGAAGGAGCTAGATGCTGCAGAAATGGGCAAAAATCCCTTGCGTTTTACTGCAAATGGCCAAAACTACTATTTGATCACAGTGCTGGACAAGAGCCCTGAAGAAGAGATTTTAACTT
>DAORNI010000022.1:11542-13440 GCA_035440845.1 Parachlamydiaceae bacterium
TTTTGCAGAAGCTGATCAAAATGGCATTTTAGATGCCTTGTTAGAAGATAAACTAAAGCTTCATTTTCAGAAGAATAAAGACTCTAAAAATTGGACTTCTTTTGAGGAATCAAAAAAATTAGTAGCAGATGATTACTTTAGCGCTCTTTTAAAAGAAATTGCAAAAGCTGCAAAAGAAGAGGAAAAAGCAGCTCCCCATGTATTGGCAGCGCTTCGCTTTTTTAGCTTGATGCAAGAAAATTTAGAAAAGCTAAAGAAAAACCCCGATCTTTATTTGAGTGATGCACCAGAAATAAAAGAAGGAAAGCTGCCATCTAGAAAACCTTTGAACGAGCAATGGAAGCTTGAGAAAAAAGCATCTCATTTTGTAAAGAGCAAAGAAACAGAAAATAAAGATCTGTTCACTTTGCCAGTTAACAGCTGGACAAGTGTCTTAAAGGCTCCAAATGGCGATCTTTCTTTCTTTTTTGTGAAAAGCAAAGGAAACGGCCAAGATGTACATGCTCTTTTTGAAACAGTGAGTGCTTCTCGTAAATTGCTTTCTGATGAAGCTGAAAAACATTTGATGAGAAATGCCTTAAAAGAAATTAAAGAGGCTCATGCTATTTCCCTTGAATATTTAAACCAGCCGATTAAAACAATCGATTTGGAAGAGCTTCCAGAGCAATCCGAATTCGAGTTAGGATAATTCCAATGTTTGATGAAGAAGGGTTTTCTTTAGCTCCTATCAATTTCTTTCAGTTGAGTTTGGATTGCAAAGAGCTTGAAAAACCCTATCCTAGTTTGATGAAAGCAAAAGGGGACAAGTATCTGCTGCCTGCAACGGCAGCACTTACTGATGAAGAAAATTTTGCCACGCTTTTTATGGGCTTTAGCTCAAATGGCATTGAAGTGCTAGTCTCTATTGAAAAGCCGATCGAAAAATGCTTTTATCCAGCTATTACAAAAGGAGATAGCGTCGAGCTTTTTTTTGATACGCGCAATGTGAAGACGTCTGGTTTTAATACGCGCTTTTGTCACCATTTCTTTTTTTTGCCAGAAGCAGTAGAGGATCATCAGCTTGGCGAAATCACAAAATTTAGAACAGAAGATGCCCATGAGCTTAGCTCTTCATCTGATTTACAACTTAAAGTAAAAAGTTTGCCAAAAGGCTATTCTTTAGAAATTTTTATACCCAAACAATCTCTTCATGGTTATGATCCAGAACAGTTTGGCCAGCTTGGCTTTACCTATAGGATCAATAGATATCATGGAGAGCCGCAGCATTTTTCTGCCCTTACAGCAGAATATCAAATTGAACAGCAACCCTCTCTTTGGAGCAGTTTAAAACTTGTAAAAAAATAGATTTACACAATGAGAACAGCTTTATTTGAAAAGCATCTCCTTGAAGGTGCCAAGATGATCGATTTTGCAGGCTGGCAGATGCCACTGCAGTATGAGGGTATTTTAAAGGAGCATTTAACTGTCCGCCACTCTGTTGGCCTTTTTGATGTTTCCCATATGGGAGTGATTGAGGTTTTTGGCCATGAGGCTGCCAAGCTTTTAGATACTCTTTCAACCAATGCCATTTTAGGAAAAAAAAAGCATACAGCGATCTACACCGTTTGGCCAAGGGAAGATGGTACTACAGTAGATGATCTAATTGTCTATCCGATGAATGAGACCAAATATTTTTTAGTGGTCAATGCTGCAAATCGGGCAAAAAGCTTAAACCATTTAAAAAAGCATGCCAGTGGCTTTTCTGTTGAAATTAAAGACCGCTATCAAGACATGGGGATTTTAAGTTTGCAAGGAAAAAATGCTTTAAGCTTAATTTCTCCCCTATTTTTAGAAGCGAAGCATTTAAAGAAAATGGAATTTGCAGAAGTTTCTTATCATGGACATAAAATTATTTTATC
>DAORNI010000022.1:13466-18719 GCA_035440845.1 Parachlamydiaceae bacterium
AGCTTGGATTTGAAATTTATGCCACACAAGACCTTATTTTAGAGCTTTTTGATTGGTTTTTAAATGAAGGAGCTCCTTTTGGCTTAAAGCTTGCAGGCCTTGGCTGCAGAGATTCTTTAAGGCTTGAAATGGGCTACTGCCTTTATGGACATGAGCTTTCAGACTCTATTGCTGCAAATGAAAGCGTTTCAGCTTGGACAGTTAAATTAGAAGGAAGGAATTTTGTTGGAAAAGAAGCACTTTTAAAGCTTGAAACAGTTTCAAAAAAACGATATCAATATGGACTGGTACTAGAGGGAAAAGCAATCGCAAGAGAGGGTTTTGACGTATTTAAAGAGGGTTTTTTGATTGGGAAGATCACGTCTGGCAATTATTCTCCTATTTTAGAAAAGCCGATCGCGATTTTTTTGTCGGATAAAAAATTGAATGCGGGTGATACTGTAGATGTAAAGATTCGGGGCAACGATGTTTCAGCCCATATTAAAAATTTTCCTTTATTAGATGGAGTGAATGGATGAAGTTTACAAAGACGCATGAGTGGGTTTTGGAAGAAAATGGAATTGGAACAGTTGGCGTGACTGATTATGCACAAGATCAGCTTGGGGATATTGTCTATGTAGAGTTGCCAGCCATTGGAAAGCATGTCAAACTTGGTGAAGAAGCAGCCGTTTTAGAATCGACAAAAGCAGCAGCTGATGTTTATTCTCCAGTGACTGGAACAGTTGTAGAGGTCAATCAGGAGCTTGCAGGAAAAGCCGAACTTGTGAACCAGTCGGCAGAGGGTCAAGGCTGGCTTTTTAAAATCAAGTTAGAAGACCCAAGTGAATTAAGCGGCATGTTAAATGAAACAGAATATAAAAAACTATAATGGATTTTATTTCGAACAAAGAAGAGCAAAATGAAGAGATGCTAAAAGCAATCGGCGTAAAAAACGTCGATGAGCTTTTCTCCTCCATCCCTGATGCATTGAAAATGCCAAAAATTGCAGAAGATGACGGTCTGTCTGAATATGAGGGCATGAAGCTCATGCAAGCACTGGCTAAAAAAAACCAGTTTCCTCATTTTCAAAATTATTTGGGTGCTGGAGCTTATGAGCATCATGTTCCGCCTATTATTTCATCGATCTGCTCAAAAGCAGAATTTTTGACCTCTTATACGCCTTATCAGCCAGAAGCCTCTCAAGGAATGCTACAAGCAATTTTTGAATTTCAGTCAGCTCTTGTAGTATTGACTGGTATGGATGTTGCAAATGCCTCTTTATATGATGGGGCATCGGCAGCAGCAGAAAGTATGCTGATGGCGCTTAGAATCAATAAAGGGCGGAGCAAAGTACTGGTTGCAAATAGCATCCATCCTAATTATTTGGCAGTTGTGGAGCAATATTTAAAAAGCCATGAGATAAAAATAGAGCTTGTTCCCTTTTTACAAGATGGCTCGCTTGATTTAAAGCGTTATCAAGAGCTTTTAGATGATCAAACAGCTGCCGTTTTATTGCAATATCCCAACTTTTTTGGCGGCGTTGATGATGCATCATTCGTATTTCAACAAGCAAGGGAAGCTGGTGCTTTGTCCATACTTTGTGCTAACCCTTTAAGCTTTGGACTTTATAAAAACGCAAAAGAAGTCTTAGCTGATATTGTGACAGGCGATTTACAACCCTTTGGACTCCCTTTGCAATTTGGAGGGCCTTATGTGGGCTATATTGCTTGTCAAATACAGCATTTAAGGCAGCTTCCTGGTAGGATTGTGGGAGAGACTTTAGATGAGAAGGGAAAAAGAGGATTTGTATTGACTCTGCAAGCAAGAGAGCAGCACATCAGACGAGAAAAAGCAACTTCTAATATTTGCACAAATCAAGCACTTGCTGCTTTGGCCTCTCTTATTGGTATTTTATGGTTAGGACCAAAAGGCGTAAAAGAATTAGCACTTACCAATTATCAAAGAGCTGCTTTTTTAAGGGAAAATTTAAGCAAGATTCCAGGAATTTCTATCTGGAGTCAAAGTGATTTTTTTAATGAATTTGTTGTCAAATTTGATTTGCCACTAGATGCCGTACTGAAAAAATTCTGCGAAAAAAAAATCAATCCAGGATTGTCTTTAAGTTCTTATTTTAAAGAATTGAACCAGCATCTGCTAGTGGCCGTGACTGAAACAAAAAGCTTGGAAGATTTAAATCTCTATTTGGAAATTGCGAGAACCTTAAAAACTTAGGTTAAAATGAAAACGGTTTTTGAAAAAAGTGAGAAAGGGCAACATGCGTATAGCTTGCCAAAAAGCAGTTTTTTATTTGAAGCCTTTCATCCAAAAAAAGAGCTTTTAAGAAAATCTCCTATTGATCTTCCGGAAATTTCAGAAATTAATTTGACGCGTCATTTCAATGGGCTTAGTAGCAGAAATGTAGGAATTGATAACCAGTTTTATCCGCTTGGCAGCTGCACCATGAAATTTAATCCGCGCGTCAATGAATGGGCAGCTGGCTTGGAAGGCTTTGTAAAAACGCATCCTCTGGCATCAGATGATCTGGTACAAGGCAATTTAGAGCTTATTTATGAACTTACCCAAATGCTAGCTTCCATTTCTGGCATGCAAGGGGGCACTCTTTTGCCAAATGCAGGCGCTCAAGGTGAGTTTACGGGCATCCGCATGATTGCTGACTACCATAAAAAAATGGGAAATCATGAGCGCCACGAAGTGCTTATTCCAGATGATGCCCATGGGACTAATCCAGCAACCGCGAAAATGGCAGGATATGTAGTTGTTTCTATTAAAACATCTCCTTCTGGCGAGCTGGATTTGGAGCATTTAAAGAGTGTTGTCTCAGAAAAAACTGCTTGCCTCATGCTGACAAATCCCAATACCCTTGGCTTGTTTAATTCTAAAATTTTAGAGATTTCGCGGGCTGTGCATGAGAAAGGGGGGCTTCTTTATTATGATGGGGCTAATCTAAATGCTATTTTAAATATGGCAAAGCCAGGACTTATGGGTTTTGATGTGATGCACATGAACTTGCATAAGACATTTTCGACTCCTCATGGAGGAGGGGGACCTGGCAGTGGCCCCGTATTTTGCAACGAAAAATTAAAGCCTTTTTTGCCCACTCCAAAAGTGGAAAAAGTGGATGGCGCTTATAAATTAATTGGAAATGATGCTAGTAGTATCGGAAATATCGTCTCTTTTCATGGCAATTTTGGTATTTATTTGCGCGCTTATCTCTATATGAAACTACATGGCAATTACGGTTTGCAGCAGATTGCAAGACAAGCCGTTTTAAATGCCAACTACCTTAAGAAAAAGCTAGAGCCTCTTTTTACAATCCCTTATAAAACCCATTGCATGCATGAGTTTGTTGTACAGGCAGACAACTATTTATCGCAAGGGATCAAAGCCTCGGATATCGCAAAACGGCTTTTAGATTATGATATGTATGCCCCGACCATCTATTTTCCTCTCATTGTTAAAGAGTGCATGCTGATCGAGCCAACAGAGAGCGAATCTAAACGCACCTTAGATGCCTTTATAGAGGCTTTAAAAAGTATTATAAAAGAAATTCAGGAAAATCCGGAACTTGTCAAGACAGCACCTCATACACTGCCCGTTAACCGTTTAAATGAAGTGCTTGCTGTAAAAAAACCTATCCTTTCAGCTTAAGGGAATAGGAAGGAATAAGCTCGGTTGGAAAATATGAGCTTTTAGCTTGCCTTAGGCCTTCAATTCCGAGGTCTTCTTCTCGGTTGATCAAGCTGTAGCCATCTTTTAAAATGGCTTTGGCCGTTTCTTGGTTGATGATCTGGTAGAGCCCTTTAAATGGCTTGTTTGCTTTTTCAAAGTAGATGTCTGCTGTACTTTCATTAAGTTTTCCATAAATGGAAAAGGCTTCGCTCTTTCCTTCAATATTAATAACTACCCCTTTAAGATCGAGTATTTGGAAGTTAAGGAGCATCGTATCTAAAGCTTTAAGCTCGTTTTGGAGATTTTCTGAATGTGTATTGCCAATTTCAATTAAAATTTTTGGGCAGTGAGGGTAGCATTTTTTAGTCAAAGGTTCCACTTCAAAACTGTAGAGTTTTTTTGCTTGTGCAAGCAAGTTGCGCTTTTTTTCATAATGTCTTCCAGCAAGCGTAACCAAATCTTTAGTAAGGTAGAGGTAATTGGCATAATCCCTTTCATTCTCTACATCAAAGAAAGAGCAAAATGCTTGATGGTTTTTAATAAAATTTTCTGAGACGGCGACAATTTCAATAGGTTCTTTTTGGATGGCTTTAAGAAGCTTTTTTTGTGCTTGTTCTGAAAAAATGCCAATTGGCTCTAACAAATAGGATCTTTTTTTTGATTCAAAAGATATGAGAAGTGTTTCCTCTTCTATGAAATAAAAAGCATAAGAGTAAACAGCATTCCAACTAAATAGGCTTGCAAAGGTGTAGCCAGACAATAGATGCGGATATTTTTTTAAGAAGAGTTCAAGTTTTTGTTGGTCACCGATTTTTAATGGTTTAAAATTATCACTAAAAAGATGGATATTGGTCATACAATCACTATATCCATCTTTTTTCATTTTATGCCAATTTTTAAAACTTCGGGTGACAAGGAAACGGCAAAATAAGTTTAGAAATTGCAAGGCTCAATTTGATAGATCTGGTGACGCATAAAGCAAAGAGTCTTCAAATGGCGGAGTTTGTTACAATGCTCATGGTTATTTTTTATTTTATTCGATTCATTATCTGGCAGAACAGCTTTAGTAATAAAACTTGCTGCTAATGAGCCAAAAAATTAGCCAAAGGAAAAAAAATCATTAGCTTAGTTAGTCGGGACAGATCTTCCTTGATTGTCAATTGATAGGCGCCTCGTACATTTTGATCATTCCAAATGCGCCTATTATATTCTAAAACGGTCAATGAAAGATGGTCTAAAGTTATTTTGACAGTTGCAAATGTTGTTATTGAAGAGAGGACGCTTCTTGCAATCGCGAGTCTTTCACATGGGTGAAAAATGAAAATGTAATTTTAAACGATTATACATAAAAGATCGGAGAGGGTGGGATTCGAACCCACGGTACGGGTAAACGCACACACGCTTTCCAAGCGTGCTCCTTAAGCCACTCGGACACCTCTCCATATAAAACAATGAAAGAAAAGCGATTTTAAGAAAAAAAGCTTTAAGTTGCAAGCAAATTATTTTGATTGCTAATTATTTCTTGAAATTATACACAGAAAATTAGTAGAGTAATTAAAAAATGGTGTACATATGGTATTGATT
>DAORNI010000022.1:18821-20704 GCA_035440845.1 Parachlamydiaceae bacterium
TAGAATTTGTTCAGCAGTTATTGACGGATCTATTCAACAGGCTTTCAAATAGTAGTGCCAATAAAGACGCAATTGTGCCGGTAAAAACAGCGATGTTAAGCTTATTTTTCAAGTAGGTCAAGTGGATCTTTTATATGTACAAACACCTATTTTAGAGTCCCTTTCTTTATCTAAAGGACTTGGCATTCCTGTGTTTTTGAAAATGGAGGCACTCCAGCCGACTAGCTCTTATAAAGCCCGCGCTGCTGGCCTTTTAATCTCTGATCATGTGACAAAAGGAGAGCAAAGCTTTATAACAGCTTCCTCTTGTGCCGATGAGGCACTTAGTCTGGCAAATGCTTGCCGCGTTTTAAATTGCACTTTAAAGCTTGTTGTCCCTTCTAAAATATTCTCTCCTTTAATGAAAGAAAAAATCCTAGAGGAGGGCGCTGAAATATTAGAAGAAGGTAGTGATTTTCAAAGCGCTGTAAAAATAGCAAAAAGTTTTGCAGATTCTCAAAAAATACCTTTTATTGATTTATTGAACAATCCTTTGAGCAAAGATGGCATTTCGACACTGATTTATGAAATTTTTGGTGCAGGATTAAAGCCCGGAGCTATTTTGCTCTATCCTTCTCCTGATCTATTAATGGGTGTTTGCCAAGGGCTTAAAAGCTGCAAATGGGCAGATGTCCCGATTATTACAGCAGAAAGTGAAGTTTATTGTCCTTTTGCAACAGCTCTTTTAGCTGGTAAAAGACAGGCGGAAGGAATCAACCATCACGTTTTTGAGACCCTTGAGAGTCAAACTATTTACCCCCACATTGTAGAAGAAGAAGCTGTCTTGGATGCTTGGCTTCAATTTGCAAATGAACAGCTAGTGCTCATTGATAAAAAACAAGCAGCTCCTCTTGGTTTGGCCCATAAAAAATTGCCTCTTCTTAAAACATTTTCTTCCCTTTTGATCATTGTCAGTGGTGGTGCAGATGTTAATCTTTCCACATTTAAAGAATTCTGCTAAAATCTAGCGCTTATGAATAAAAATTTAAGAATTATAGTCATTGGTGGTGGCGCTGCCGGTTTTTTTGGAGCCATTGCCTGCAAAGAAAAAAATCCTTCCTCTTCTGTCATTTTACTTGAAAAAGCAAAACAGGTTTTAGCTAAAGTGCGTATTTCTGGCGGTGGCCGCTGCAATGTAACACACGCTTGTTTTGATGCATCGGCTGTTGTTAAAAATTATCCGCGCGGTGAAAAAGCTTTAAAAAGTGCTTTTTTAAGGTTTGGTCCGCAAGATACCATTGAGTGGTTTTTAAAGAGAGGTGTTCCTTTAAAGACAGAAGCTGATGGGCGCATGTTTCCAGTAACTGACAGCTCTGAGACCATCATTCAATGTTTGATGAGGGCAGCTAGCAAAGCAGGGGTTGTTTTAAAAACAGAAACTAGCGTACAAGCCATTGAAAAAATAGAGAATGTGTTCCATTTGACTTTGGCAAATGAGCAAGTTTTAATCTGCGACAAACTTTTAGTGGCAACAGGAAGTTCTCTTAAGATGCATGAAATTTTAAAAGTACTTGGCCACAAAATAGAGCCGCATGTGCCCTCTCTTTTTACATTCAATGTGCCAAATTCTCCTCTTTCATCCCTTTCTGGAATAGCTGTACCAAAAGCACATTTAAAAATACCCCAAGGAAAGCTCGAGCAGCAAGGCGCTTTATTGATCACTCATTTTGGCTTTAGCGGTCCTGCTGTTTTAAAGCTTTCTGCCTTTGGTGCAAGAGTTTTAGCAGATTTAAATTATGAGACGGATCTTTTGATTGACTGGCTCCCAGATGTTTCTCATGAAGATTTAAAAAATTGTCTTCTTATGTACAAGCAGGAAAATGGCTTAAAGCAGATGCAGACAG
>DAORNI010000022.1:20720-28521 GCA_035440845.1 Parachlamydiaceae bacterium
CCTGTTGCGTTGCCCAAAAATTTATGGAAGCAGCTAATAGAGCCTTTTCTTGAAGATCGTCCTCTTAAATGGAGCGAGGTGCCGCTCAAGCTGCTCAATAAGATTGTAGAAAAGCTAAAGAAAGACATTTATAAGATCAAAGGCAAGACGACGCACAAGGAAGAATTTGTGACATGCGGGGGTATCTCTTTAAAGGAAGTCGATTTTAAAACAATGGAGAGCCGTATCTGCAAAGGGCTTTACTTTGCAGGGGAAACATTAGATATTGATGGCATCACAGGAGGTTTTAATTTTCAAAATGCATGGACGACTTCCTGGATTGCCGGACAGTCCATTTAAATTTTTTTATATTCCCCTTTTAGTCTGATACTGCACCAGAATGGGAACTTACGCTTTTTATAGCTACTGGTTACTGCTCTTTTATGTTCTGTAATTGCTGAGAATGTTTTTTTTTTCCTTGTACAGATAGCAAAAAGCTTGAATTGGTTAGAAGTTTTTCATAATAGATAATTCTCCCTTGGACAAGCATATCAAGCGAATAAAATTCTTTTTTACAAAGCCACTCAGTGGCAATAGGAGAAGATCCTTGTGATTCTTTTAAGAGTAAAAGACCGTTTGAAATCTGTGTCAGAAGCAGATCACTATAGCCTTCCTTTAAAGTGCTTTGCATTTCTGTAAAGTTTTCTGGATCTTTTTGTTTGCTAAAACAGTAATATTGAAACAAATTAGTGGTTTTCATGACACATTGGGCTGCTAATTTATCTGTAATGATCGGATGTTTTTTGGGATCGAATTTTGCACAAAAAGTATTGGAATCAGGAATTTTATTCGTATGTGGTTCTTCTGCAAAAAAAGTAGATTTTATAAATTTGAGCCCATCAATTGCAAATAAATAAATTTTTGTGATGGGATCTATTGGTTTGTTGCTTTTAATTAATACAGGAGGCATTAATTTGAGAACAATGCCAGCAATTTCTTTTATTACAGCAAAATCTTTTCTGCCTTCTCCATTCCAATATCTGGTAACAGCTTTTGTATTGATGCTTCCTATTTTATAAGGCTGTTCTAAATTAATGGCATAGGGTTCCAGTTTGATTTTTGTTCCTGGAGGGGCATAAGGGAACATTGCAAGACGTATCAAAGAACTCATCCCTTCAAGATTGATCGTTTCAATCGCTACATTGGGTGAAGATATAGAGGGGAAAGTATCCCAGAGAACGGTAGCATAATCCATTAGAAAAGCTCCTTTTTTAGCTGTTAATGCTTTAATTTATAACATGGATATCTAAACATGTTTTTATTTGCAAGATATTAGACTTCTTTCAAAGCTTGCTATTTTAACGATGAAATGAAGTTTTGAAAGAAGTCTATTTTACCACGAAGCTGTTGGCGGCATAGAGCAGAGGATCGCTTCGGGATTTCCCCCCGATTGAAAGCCAAATTTTGTGCCGCGGTCATAAAGCAGGTTGAATTCTACATAATGAGCTCTTAATTTAGCTTGTATTTGGCGGTCTTGTTCATGATAGGGCTGATGGATGCGTCTTTTGTAAATGGGTAAAATAGCATTTAAAAAAGTATGCCCTACGTTTTTCCACATGGTATAGTCTTTTTCAAAATGTCCTGTATTAAAATGGTCAAAGAAGATGCCTCCAACGCCTCGCTCTTTTTTCCAGTGCGGAATATAAAAGTATTCTGCTGCCTGTTTTGAAAATTGGGGGTAAAGATTTTCTCCATGAGGGTTTAGGGCATTTTTTGCTGTATTGTGAAAATGGTTTTTATCTTCCTCATAAAAAAAACCCATAGGTGTTAAATCGTAGCCGCCGCCAAACCAGCTTTTATTTTCTGTTTCAATGTAGCGGATGTTCATGTGCACAGTAGGAGCATGAGGGTTTTGCATGTGAGTGATCAAGCTGATGCCTGTTGCAAAAAAAGAACCGCTGCTGTCATTCATAGGAAATTGATCCCCTGAAACCCCAGACCAGTTGACAGCTGCCTTTTCAAAAACAGAACCTCTTAAGACCGCCATTTCGCCTCCACCTCTCACATGGTAGCTCCACAACTTTTTTTCAAATTTTTTTTCAGGCTCTAAACTCTCGAAACCCTCTATAATAGTGGTTCTCAAAGATTTTAAAAAATTTATTATTTCTTCTTGGCGTTCTGAGTAGATCATCATGAGTTTTTATAAAGGTAAATTTTTGTTTTGTATAGGTCATCTGTTGTGATGACTTTTTCTGGTTTTTTGTTTGGAAGTGCAAAGGTGTTGCTTATAATGTAAGCTTCTTTTGGCAGTTCTTTTTCAAATTTATTTTCAAGCTTTTGCATGGCAGCTGGGTAGAGGTAGCAAAGCAGCAGTTTCCCCTCATGAAAAGAGACTTTAAAAAAGTCCTTACGGATAATTTTTAAGTTCTTAAGTGGAAAAGCAAAGAGGTAGATTTTTGAAAAAAGATAGGGAACAAGCGATGTCTCATAAGCAATCACTTCATTTTCTTTAAAAAGGTTGGCTGCTTGATAGCTTAAAGGAAAAAAACCGGAGCCAAGCTCTAAAATGGAGCCTTCTATTTTTTTTGGTACCTCTTCTTTTATTAGTTTAAATAGCATTTCCCTCTGTTTTTTAGAAGTAGGGCTTGGAGAGATGCCATTTCTTAAAGACCAGAAAATAATGGAGAAAAATGAAAAAAAGAGGGAAAAACTAAATAAAAAATAAAAAATAATTAGCATGACATGTTATTTCTATCATATATATTTATAAAGGGGAAGAGATATGATGACTGAAATTAATGTGAAAGAAGAACATATACAAAAATCCATTAATGAGCTGATCACGCTAGCTGGTGCTGATGCAGATACCTTTGAGAGCCAGCTGATTGCTCAGATCATAGAGACTAGCTTAAAGCTTTTGCATGAGAGCCACGATACTGGTCAGCTAAAACTGATCAGCCGCTCGTTAAGGGAGTTGCGCTATGCTTACCGCGTTTTTAATGCTTATAAAGGGATTAGAAGAATTAGCATTTTTGGCTCTGCAAGGACAGGAGAGCAGCATGCAGATTATAAAGCAGCCAAGGATTTTGGTGAATTGATTGCACATCAAGAGTGGATGTGCATTACAGGGGGAGCAAATGGAATCATGAAAGCCGGCCTTGAAGGTGCTTCCCGCGAATCCAGCTTTGGCTTGTCCATTAGACTCCCCTTTGAAGTGCCGACAAATACAGTCATTGAAGGCGATCCAAAATTGATCGTCTTTCGGTACTTTTTTACGCGAAAGCTGATGTTTATGAGTCATTCAGATGCTGTTGCTGTTTTCCCGGGAGGGGTTGGAACATTGGACGAGCTTTTTGAAGTTTTGACCCTGATCCAGACAGGAAAAGCAAATATCGTGCCTGTTGTATTGATGGAAGGGGAAGGTGGCGTTTACTGGGAGCATTGGCAGCATTACTTGGAAGAACATTTGCTTGCCAATGGATGGATTAGTCCATCTGATTTTAATCTTTTTTACAGGGCGCCAACTGGTGAGGCAGGTGTTGAGCACATTTTAAAATTTTATAGGCGCTACCACTCTAGTCGGTATGTGGAAGACAAGCTTATTATTCGGATGCTAGAGCCTATTTCAGAAGCTGATGTGGAAGAACTAAATGAGAGATTTAGCTTTTTGGTGAAATCTGGAAAAATTGAACAAAGAGGTGCTTTAGAAGAAGAGACAGACCATTTAGAGCTTCCACGGCTTGTATTTCATCATACGCGTTCTGATTTTGGATCAGTCAGGGCTTTGATTGATGCGGTCAACAACTTCTAAAAAAGCATTTTTGCTAAAATAGGGTAAAAATAGATCGCAGTTTTCTGTTTTTTGGCATTTCTTGCTAAAAAGAGACAAGTTAAAATGAGGATTAATGATCTCTGTTTTTTCTAAAGCAGCCTTTTTTAAATTAAGACAGATTCCAAAGATAGAGAAAGAATCTTTATAAAAAACTTCTTTTATATCTTTAACAGCTATTTTAAAGGCAGCTTTTCTTTTCCAACTGAAAATAAATGCTTCATTGTCTAAAAAAATAATTTCATGAGGTTGCATCTGCAGCATTTTGAGTTTTTGATAGGGGTATAAGCCCCATCCAATGAATAAAAAAGCGCACAAAAAAATAAGAGAGCCGTAAGAATTTAAAAGATCAAGCGGAATAAAAACAGAAAATAGAAGCAAAAAAGAGCCAAAAAAGGCAAAGAAAGCGCCTCTAAAAAGAACTTTTGTTAAAAGGCTTGTGCGGACAATGGAGCGTAATTTCATGGTGCTGGCTGGTTAAAATAAAAGGCAATGAGCATGCAAATAGTTGGTAAAATAGCTCCTAAAAATAGCCAAAGAGCTGAAATGCCATCTTTGAAGTAGGGTTTTAAAAAAGATTGCCCCACAAGGTTTGGCGCATTTGCAATGATCGTTAAGCCGCCTCCGGCTACTGCCCCTACAATGACGGCATATTTCATGGTGGCATTGAAGTTTGGGATGAGGGTTGCTAAAAACGTGATCTGAGCATTGTCATTAAATGCTGTCAATACAAGCGAGATAACCATGAGAAGATCTTTTGAGATATCTTGCAACAAAGGCGAGATCCACCACTCCTGCAAATGGCCATGAATAACAAGGCCAACTAAAAAAAAGCCGACAAGAACTGGCGTTTTTAAATCGAGTTCTGCTTGAAATTCCGTTGTTGCTTTATAAAAGCCAAGGTATAAAAGAAGAGAGCCAATAAAAATCACAGGTTCATGAAGATGAAGCACAATCCATGCTAAAAATGCAAGGTGAACTATTGTAATCCATAAGGGAATAGGCTTTTCTTTTGGTTCATTGGATGCAGCATTTTTTCTTGTCTCTTCCATTTTGGCAAATTCTGCACGAAAAATAAGCCAATATAAAAGATTGGCTAAAAAAATACCGGCAATTGCTTTGATTCCAAATGTTGAAAACATGTAAGAGCTGCTATAGCCCCAAGGTTTTACAACCATCAAAACAGGAGGGGCGGCATAATTTGTCAAAACGCCCCCCACTGAAATGTTTGTAAACAAAAGACCAAGTGTTGCATAGGCAAATTTTTTGCTGGGATGAAATTTATAAAACTCTTTGGCAAGCAAAAGTGCGCAAATAGACATGGCCGCTGGCTCTGTAATAAAAGAGCCAAGCAAAGGGCCTAAAAAAAGGATGCTCCACCAAAAACTCTCGATTGTGCTTTTTCCTATTTTTGCTACTATGTGAAGGCATTTTTCAGCAAATCTCAAAATGGGTAAAGATCCGGCAACTGCCATAACGGTGACTACGAATAGAGGCTCTATATAGCTTACGCTATTTAAATAAGCAATGGTTGTGTCCCAGTCAAAAAAGTAAGTCATGGCCATTAAAAGAGGGATGACCCAGATGCCTAAAATGACTTCTACCTCTCCCATAAAATAGAGAAATTCAATAAAGAATAGCTGCAAAGGTGTTGGATTGTCATTTTTATATTTCTTTTTTAAATTGTCAGAAGTAACTGCAATTTTGCGCGCAAAAAATGTGTGGGTGATAGCAAGTGCAAAAATCAGAAAAGCTATTGCATTAAAAGGTTGTACTTCAATACGATGTAACAACTGTTTTGAAATGGAACCAAAATGAGGATCTTGATATTGTTCTGAATTTAAAATAAGACCAAGAAAAACAGTCAACTTTATAGACATGATTCTTATATTTGCTCTTTTTTTTTTCAATATTACATATAATGGATTTATGATGGGACAAGAATTTTATTTAAATGCGATGGTCATAGCTTTTTTTATTGGCTATTTTTTAATCGTCATCGAACATATTACGCATATCAATAAAGCAACAGTTGCGCTTTTAATGGCTGTTGTCTGCTGGATTTTTCAGTTTGGTAGTCAGGCGTGGACGCATGAAGAAAATATCAAATTTTTAGGGAAGCATTTAAGCGAGATTAGCCAGGTGATCTTTTTTCTGATCGGGGCTTTGGCTATTGTGGAGATCATTAACGCCCATAACGGTTTTAAAATGATTTCCGATCATCTTAAAATCAATTCAAAAAAAACGATGTTCTGGGCTGTTGGATTTATTACATTTTTTCTCTCTTCTGTTTTAGATAATTTGACGACCACGATTGTGATGATCGCGTTTTTGCAAAAGCTGATCGAAAAAGGGGAAGACCGTCTTATTTTTGGAAGTGGTATTGTGATTGCAGCTAATGCCGGGGGCGCATGGACGCCAATTGGCGATGTGACGACCACCATGCTTTGGATTGGCGGCCAGATCACGGCATTTTCCATTATACGAGAGGTTTTCTTGCCAAGCTTGGCCTGTCTTGTTGTTTCGTTTTTCTTTTTAAGCTTTGCTTTAAAAGGGAATTTTATTTTTAACGAAAATATAGAAGAAGAGCCGGAACTCCCCTTTGGAAGATTGATCTTTTTTTTGGGAATCGGTTTATTAATTTTAGTTCCTGTTTTTAAAGTTATAACGGGCTTGCCTCCTTTTATGGGCATATTGTTTGCTCTGTCTGTTTTATGGCTCACAACAGATTTGCTGCATCGCAAGTGTGAGGAGAGGCAAAATTTGCGTGTCCCATACGTCTTGTCTAAAATCGATTTGTCTGCAGCCCTATTTTTCCTTGGAATTTTGCTTTGTATTGACGCTTTAGAATCGGCTGGAATTTTGCACCATTTGGCGATCTTTTTAGACCAGACAGTTGGAAGTTCAAAAATGATCGCTGTTCTAATTGGTCTAACCTCTGCCATTGTGGATAATGTGCCATTAGTTGCTGGAGCCATGGGAATGTATAGTTTGGAGGTCTATCCAACAGATTCTACTTTTTGGTCGCTTGTTGCTTATACAGCAGGGACTGGAGGTAGTATTTTAATTTTTGGCTCTGCTGCCGGCGTTGTTTTTATGAGTCTTGAAAAGGCTAATTTTTTTTGGTACTTAAAGCGTGTCAGTTTGCCGGCACTTCTTGGATTTTTTGCGGGTGTCTTGGTGTATTTAGCATGGTAATGGAGAACAAAGTATTCCAAACAAGATAAGCAATCAAAAGAAAAAGCGGCTCCTGTCCATCAAATTTTTTATTTGCTAAAAGGGGCGGCTTGATTTTTACTGCTCTTGCTGTTTGGAATGCATGTTCTGCTTTCAAAATTTGTTTTTCAAAAACGTCTAAATTTTTAGAAGGCGTTTCATTTAAAAAAAAATCAATCAAATACAATTGCCATGCTTTTAAAAGATTTTCTTGTTGTTCTTTCAAAGAGAGATTTCTTAAAGGCTCGTTCAAATATTTTTTTTCTAAAAACTCTTCTGTTGGATAGAGGGAGGTGCCTTCTGTTGGAGGAGATGTCTTTATATGAATTTGGTTGTTTAATAAAAAGGCAAGCGCAATAAGCGGCAAAATAAGAGAGGCCTCTTTTGCGCCTTCCCGTTTTTTTAAAAGGAAAATAGGGATAAGGATTCCAAAGAAAATCCAGGCACGCTCATAAATCGATAATTTAAAGAAAAGAATCTTGAAGGAATCTTGCAGCTTGTCTAAAAAAGAGAGGTTGAAAGCTTGCAAAGCTACCAGATAATTGGTATTAATAATTGATTGTTGACTTTGAGGAATATTTTTAAAATATTCTTTTAATTCTTGGTTTTTTTCCCCTTTCACATATTCAAACAAAAAAATTTGCGATTTCGCTTCAAAGTATTGACCCATAAAGGGCCAGCTTAGAGCAAATAAAATAGACCAAAAGGTAGCGCAAAGTTGTAAGATAGCAAAAATGCGCTGCTTTTTGGGGATGAATGTGTCTTCTTTAAAAATCT
>DAORNI010000023.1:0-7870 GCA_035440845.1 Parachlamydiaceae bacterium
GGTTATTAAAATCGCTCACTTTTCATGTAGCGGTCAATACCAAGGGCAATTCCAAAAGCGAGTTTTTTGATGTAGCCTGGATCTTTAATTTTTTCCATCTCGTTCTTATTTGTCATAAAACCGCCCTCTACGAGGATAGCTGGCATAAGCGTTTCTCTTACAACAGACAAGTTGCCATGCTTGACACCCCTTGATTTAGCTCCTGTTTTTTGGATGACCTCTGCTAAGACCGCATCTGCAAGCTTTTTAGAGCTTGTGCTTCTTTGCTTGTTTTCTTCTGATTGGTAGTAATAAACTTCTATTCCATCTGCACGCTCGCTCTCTGCCGCATTATAATGGACGCTTACAAAAAGCTTTGGCTGCCAGCCATTTGCAAGAGACGATCTTTTGGCCAAAGGCACAAACAGATCTTCGCTTCTTGTCATTTTGACAACGTAGCCCATCTTTTGCAAAAATTCTTTTAAAAAAAATGCTGTCGCCAAATTCAAAGACTTCTCTTCATATTTAGGAGGGGTCAAAGATCTTGTCCCTGCATCTTCTCCACCATGTCCTGCATCGATCACAATCAATTCTTTGGTTGTATAATTATTTAAAGGGCGTGGCTGAAAGGCAATCAATTCTTGACTTTGATTTCTTTTATCTGCAGGCACTTTAAAAGTATATGAGCTTGTTTTTGTCTGGCAGCTAGACAAGAGAAGTAAAAATAAAACAGCTTTTATAAAAAAAATTCCTCTTTTCATCTAACAAGCTCCTGATTTCTGTGTTTTTCTTCTGCAAGTTCATGAGCGACTTTTCTATCATCAAATTCAATGGTCTGGTGGCTAAAAATTTGATAAGCTTCATGACCTTTTCCGGCAATTAAAACAATGTCCCCTTCTTCACTTAAATCAATGGCCAGCTTGATCGCAAGATAGCGGTCTGCTTCCAATTTATAATTTTTCGTTTTAAACCCGGCGGCAATTTCTTCCATGATCATTTCGGGATTTTCAGTGCGCGGATTGTCAGAAGTGACAATGGTGATGTCTGAAAATTTTTCTGCGGCTTGTGCCATTTTGGGACGCTTGGATTTATCGCGGTCTCCCCCACAGCCAAACACTGTAATGATTCTTTTTGTTTTCATTTCATTCAAAGTGTAGAGCACATTGAAAAGCGCATCATCTGAGTGGGCAAAATCGACATAAATGGTTCTGTTAAGGCTGTTTGAAATGCGCTCCAAACGTCCAGGAACTGCAAAATCTTCTGCCATAATGGCAATGAGCTTTTCGATAGGCTCATTTTTTGCAAGGCCAACACCAATGGCTGCCAAATAATTATAGACGTTAAATCTTCCAATCAAAGGGCTTTTGCAGGCAAAGATTTTGCCTTTATACAAAACATCAAAAATGGTGTGGTCAGAAAATAAACAAATGTTTTTTGCTTGAATATCTGCTTGGCTTTCAATCCCATATGTCCAAACAGAAAAAGGAGAACCAGAGACAATTTTTTCCATCCAGGGACTGTCCTGATTGGCAATCCCTATTTTTTTCTTCTTGCTATTGCCAATGTCTGCAAAAAGCTTGGCTTTGGCTGCTGCATAGGCGTCCATCGTCTCATGATAGTCCAAATGCTCTAAAGTAAGATTTGTAAAAATACTGATATCAAAATCAATATGCTCTACCCGGTTTTGATCCAAGGCATGGCTTGAGACTTCCATAACAGCTGATTTGCAGCCTTGCAACAGCATCTCACGCAGCATCTTATGGTTTTGGATTACATCTGGAGTAGTTCTAGTTGCCGGATAGCAATGATCTCCTATCACATATTCGATGGTTCCAACAAGGCCGCTTTTTTGCTTTAGACGATCCAACAAGCGCTTTACCAAAAAAGAAGTCGTGGTCTTTCCGTTTGTCCCTGTAATACCGACCATAAAAAGATCGTTTGAAGGAAATTGGTAATAAGTGGCAGCAAGAATCCCTTCAATGGAAAAAACATCTGGGTGAATGACTTGTGTGGCCTCTATAAAAGGGTTTGCAATATCTGTTACAACAGCAGCAGCACCAGCTAGCAACGCTTCTGGAATGTATTTGTCGCCGCTCTCTTTTTTTCCTTTTCGTGCAATGAACAAGCAGCCTGGAAAAGCAAGTTTGGAATTGGAGCAAAGACCAGTAATTTCAATGTCGCCAGACCCTCTCACTTCTTTGACCGGAATATTTTTTAATATTTTTTTTAACTTCATCTTCATTTCATTTTCTGTTCCATTCATTATACTTTTCGTTCAAAATCTCTGTCTCAATAGCAAAATCTGCTTTTTTGGGGTCGTGTCTTGGATCTCCTGCAGAGTATCCATAAGGGTCATCTGGAGCCATTCCCCAATATTCCAGCGCTTTTCTTGCAATCTCTTGAAAAATAGGAGCCGCAGACTTACCGCCAAGCTGCTGTCTTCCAAAGCCTGCTAAAAACTTATGCTCCGGCTCATCTACAGTAACAATCAAAAGAAATGCCTTAGAAAGGTCGTTCACAAGCACAATTCCAACAAAACTAGAGCAATTGACCGTCTTTGAGTAGACGCCATCGATCACCTTTTCTGCCGTTCCTGTTTTTCCAGCCTCTGTGTAGCCTTTGATATCAGCAAGAGTCGCACAACCTCCCTTTTTTGTCACATATTTCATCGCTTTTACAACACGCGCTACAATAGATGGACTGATCACTTGAGGAAACGGATTTTTTTCTCTTTCTACAGAGGCATCAAAAAGGAGTTCTTCTCTGCCAAGAGAGTTTGTCCTTGCAATTTTTTTGATCAGTGTAGGACGCACAAGCTTTCCTCCATTTGCAAAGACAGCATAAGCACGTAAAATCTGCAGGCTGCTTGCCTGGATATTATGGCCAATGGCCAGAGAATAAGGAGTTGCAAGAGACCATTCCAACGTGCCATTTTTATGCTTTTTTCCCGGAGTTGGCAACACACCGGCTGTTTCAGAAGGCAGCTCAATCCCTGTTTTTTTGCCAAATCCAAAAATATTGGTAAGGCAAGACTTACAAAACTGGCTTCCAAAGCGCTCTATCAGCCTCTCATAAACTCTTGCCATATAAATATTTGACGATTTTTGCAGTGCCATGTCCATATTTAAAAATTGATGAAAGCTCAAATCTTTGAGCGGCTTTTTACGCCCTTTAAAATAGCAATTGGATGTCGGCATCATCTCTTCAGGGTCAAAAAGCTCTTTTTCTCCCTTTTTCTTTAAAATCTCGTTGGCAACAAGACCAATTGCCAAGGTAATAGGCTTTATGATAGAACCTGGCTCATTGGCATCTGTAATAGCCTTTACGCGGGTATGCTGGATCAACTCCTTATCGTTAAAATAGCGCTGGTAGTCAGATGGATTGAAAAATGGATATTGGGCAAGGGCTAAAATTTCTCCAGTTCTTGGATCCATAATTGCAGCCCAGCCAGCTTTTGCCTTTAATTTTTTTACCCCTTTTGCAATTTCACTCTCTGCAATTTCTTGCAAGTTGTGGTTAATCGTGAGGTAGACATCAGCTCCATTTTCCGGCAAAGAGATCACCTCTCCTGTTTCAAAAGAGTTTCTTGGAGATCTCATCAGCCTTCTTTTTCCAGGTTTTCCCCTTAAATAGCTGTCAAATTGTGCTTCAAGGCCGCCAGTTGGAATACTTTGGCCGCTTTTTTCATCTTTTCTTTTTTGCACAGTATGCAAGACTTGACCCAAAAGCTTTCCAAAAGGGTAAGAGCGCTGATAATCGTTTAAGAAAAAGAGGGCATTTCTTGGAATGGAGGCATTCCTTGCAAAAGGAATCCACCACTCCATGATGGCATTTTTAGTTTCTTTATCTTGCCACATGGCAATTTTCCTGTTGCGCCCTTTATAGTCAAACTGAGCGCGGCATTCCATTTTTTCATCCAGGGTCATATGAAGATGCGCCATTAAATAATCAGAGATTTTATCTCTTTCCTTTTCTGGGATGGAATGTGGATCAATATGAAGATGGAATTTTTTTACATCGACAACAAAGCTTTGAGGAGTGTCCCTATGCCTTCTTCCCAAAGAAGCATTAGAAAAAAAACGCCCCCTGAAAAAAGGCTCATTGATCGTAAAGTAATGCTGACCCTTTGCCTTTTTTGTCCATTTATCCCCTTCCAATATCTGAATTTTGTAAAACTGCGCAATCAAAAGAGCAAATAAAGAAAAAATAAAAAGAGCGACAAAAAGAAGCTTTTTATTTGCCATTATCTTTAAAGCCTTTTCTATTTCCGTTTTTTAAAATCACCACATCTTTTACGTATGGATAGTGAAGATGGCCAAACTCCGGTTTTTGTAAAAGCTCCATCAAGTGAATGGGACTCTCAAACCGCTCCATTTCATAGCGGATCTCCGTATTTTCATCATAAATATCTTTGACTTCTTTTAAAAGGGAAGGGATTAAAAGCCTTAAACTTGTCAGCTGGTTAAGCTCACTGATATACAGGTAAAGAAAAACCCCGGCTGCTAAGATGCAAAAGGCAATGCGTGCATAAATAGAAGCATAAGATGTTTTAAAAGAACTTTTAATCATAATTTTTCAATAAAACGCAATTTTGCACTTCTGCTTCGCGGGTTTTTAGTAATCTCTTCTTCTGCTGCTGCAAGAGGCTTTTTCGTTAAAATTTTTACAAGGGGCTCTTTATCCTTAAAAACACCGCCAAGGCCTACAGTATCAAATTTATCGCTTGCAGCAAAGCGAAAAGCATTTTTTACAATCCTATCCTCCAAGCTATGAAATGTGATGACTCCAAGCCTGCCCCCTTTTTGGAGGAGCTCTAAACTTTTTGGAATCATCACCTCTAATACATCAAGCTCCCGATTAACGGCAATGCGAAGCCCCTGAAATATTAAAGTCAAAGGATTGATCCCCTTTTTTTTCCAGGAAAATAAGGGACTTAAAAGCTCTTTTAATTGCAAAGTCGTGGTAATAGGAGCTTTTTTTCTTGCCTGGACGATGGCAGAAGCTGCTTTTCTCCACTGCTTTTCTTCTCCATACTCTCTTAAAACGCGGCCAATTTCCTTTTCATCCCACTCATTGACTATTTTTTCTGCCGTCAGCTGGGAGTCTTTGTCCATACGCATGTCCAAAGGACCATCTCGCATAAAACTAAACCCTTTTTCTGCCAGATCCAGCTGCATGGAAGAGACGCCAAGGTCAAACAGCATGCCATCTGCTGCCAAAATGTTGTGCTTTTTCAAAATCTTGTCCAGATCTTCAAAATTGCCTTTTGCTAAAGAGACCTTATGTTCCCAAGGTTTTAACCTTTTTTTTGCAATTTCGAAGCTCAAATCGTCCTGGTCAATGCCAATAAAGCGTTCAATTTCTGGATGCTCTTTTAAAATTGCTTCTGCATGACCAGCAGCACCAAGAGTCCCATCCACAAAATATTTAAGGTGACAACCTTTAAAAAAGCTTAAAATTTCTTCCACTAAAATCGGAATATGAGGATAGTCCATAAAAAAAATTTCCTTTATCTGTAAGTAGCAAAGATTATACAAATTTCCCAAGGTTTTTGGTAACTAAATAATTCAAAAAGTGGTAGAATAAGAGAAGGGAAGTTCTCTTTGAAGGTTTTTTTATGACAACAATTGACAAGTTAGATATTAGCATCTACGACCTTTATGCCAAGCGCCAGGTGATGGTCGAGCAGATCAACCAGCAGCTTAGATTACAAGAAGCACAAGACATCCCGCCGCAAACAAATGTTTTAAATCTGAATCCGGAGCTTAGCCAACTAGATATTCTTCTTGGAATTGTCCCGCCATGGGCTTACTTTTTTCCGCCAAAAACAAAATTAAGACGCTCTCCTTTTGTTGCCTACCGAGTAGCTTCTACTTTAGGCTCGCTGGATGACCAGGCCGCTCTTTACGACTACATTATGAGCTTGCCTTGTGAAACTCCAGAAGAGGAGAAGGAAAAAGAGGCTATTTTACAATGCTTTCAGCAAATCGATCAGCTCAATGAATGGATGGGATTCATCATGGGTAGAAAAGCGCAATTTTTACAAGGGTAAGTGAATTTGAATGGGAAAGATCAATTGGCAACAAAAACTTGGCTGGACGGAAGAAAATTTAGATGATTTGCGAAACACGGCATTTGCCTACATTAGGCAAGGAAAATATGAAATTGCAGAGCCCATTTTTGAGGCTCTTGTCGTTTTAAACCAAGACAACGCTTATGACGCCCAAACACTTGGCGCCCTCCTTTTGCAGCGCAACAACCCGGCAAAAGCATTGAAAT
Organism: Parachlamydiaceae bacterium; assembly: GCA_035440845.1. GTDB lineage: Bacteria > Chlamydiota > Chlamydiia > Chlamydiales > Parachlamydiaceae > JBBSJT01. The sequence continues at coordinate 6,259 of DAORNI010000023.1, forward strand.
ACTTTGATATCGCCCTCAAATTAGAGGCAGACCATGGACCCACATTGCTCAATGTCTGCAAAGCTCTCTTTATGCTCGGCAAAAAAGAAGAGGGTTTGAGACTTGCAGAAATCCTTAAAAACGAACCTGATTTTATCATTTCCAATACGGCCAAAGCTTTAATCATGGCTTATAGTTAAAAGCGTCTATATGAGATAGTTGCAAAATATTTTTTCAGAGATTCGTTATACTAAGATCAGCTTCATACTTTATATCGAGACATTAGACTTCTTGCATAACTGCATTTACTTACTAAAATTATGCTTTTTGGCATTTTGTTTTGTTAAATTTTTTGACTATATGTACACATATGCCCTCAAAATTTTCCAAAAAAAACTACTCAAAAATCACTAATTTTTTCAAGCAAAGCCAGTTATGCAAGAAGTCTATTGTAATACGAATTCCAAGAAATAAACGTAGGCGCTACTGGACGCGGCGCAAAGCTGCAGTAATGAGGGAGCCTAAATCCAGACTCTCTTCATCTTCTGCTTCTAAAACTTTTTTTATCGCTTTTTCTGCCACCATCTGGCTGTAGCCTAAATTAATAAGGGCGCTCATCGCATCATGGATTTTCACTTTTTTGGGGTCTTTTTGCAAATCGATGGCATAATCATTAAAAGAGCTTTCAGGGAAAAGAGTGTCCAACTTATCGCGAAATTCGATGATGAGCCTCTCTGCTGTTTTTTTACCAACTCCTGGCACTTTGGAAATGGCGGCAATATCTTGATGACTGATTGCTGCATGCAAGCTTTTAACTTCCAAGTGGCCAATGATGCAAAGGGCAAGCTTTGGACCAATGCCTGTCACCCCTTGCAGCGTTTCAAATAAATCGCGCTCTTTAGGAGATAAAAAGCCATAAAGGGTTTGCGCATTTTCTCGGATCACAAAAGAGGTGTAGAGCAAAAGCTCTTCTTTTAACGCCGGTAGCTTGGCAAAAAGATCCACCGGAATATAAATTTTATATCCAATGCCAAAAGCCTCTAAAACAGCATAAATGGGACAGCTTTCAGTTAAAATACCTTTTATATAGGCGTACATATTTATATTTCCATAGGTTGCAGCGAAAAGACTAACGTATTGGCATGGCAAATGGCAGCAGCTAAAGCATCTGCTGCATCCTCTGGTTCTGGAAGGGCGGACAGTTTTAAAAGAAGCTGTACCATTCTTTGCACTTCAAATTTAGAGGCTTTTCCCTTTCCTGCAACGGCGAGCTTAATTTTGGTCGGGGCATACTCAAAAACGGAAATCCCCCTTTTTTTTGCAGCCAAAATAATAATGCCGCGCGCCATGCCAAGTTTGATTGCGCTTTGCGGGTTTTTATTGACAAACTGAGTTTCAACCACTAAAGCATCTGGCTGGTATTTTTCAAGCAGTTCTTTGATGCCATTGTAAATGTACAAATAGCGGTCTGTCAGCTTATCTTTAAGGCTTGGGCGGATGCAACCATAATCAATGGCAGAAAAATGATGATCTTTAGCAGAAACAAGGCCATATCCAGTAACCAGAGTGCCAGGGTCAATTCCTAAAATAAGCATAAGTGACTTAAAATTCCATATGAGTTATATTTGGATAA
>DAORNI010000023.1:7930-19948 GCA_035440845.1 Parachlamydiaceae bacterium
CCAAAAATATTGTGGTCCGCATGCCAAACTGGATTGGCGATGCCGTGATGGCAACTCCTGTTTTAAAGGATTTAAAAAGCCATTTCAAACATGCAAAAATTACAGCGATGTGCCAGCCAAATATTGCGCTTCTCCTTAAAAACTGCCCCTATATTGACGACACCCTCATTTATAAAAAGCCAAGCGGCTGGATTCACCGCGGCACTCATTTGGAAATTGGCGACGAATTAAAACGGGCAAAATTCGACCTTGGACTCCTCCTCACCAATTCTTTTTCTTCCGCGTGGCTTTTTTTTAGCGGAAACGTTAAAAATAGAATTGGCTATAGAGGTAATTTAAGAAGCTTTTTATTGACAAATGCCGTACCGTTACCAAAAGATCTGGAAAAACAGCACCTTGTGACGACCTATAAAATGCTGCTAGAGCCCCTGGGCATTGCCGTTTCTAAAAACCTCCCGGAATTATTTGTAGATGAAGAAGAATCCCTTTCTGCCTTGAATCTTTTAAAAACACTTGGCATTGACCCAAGAAAAAATACAATCATCGGCATCAACCCAGGAGCTGCCTACGGTTCTGCCAAATGCTGGCTTCCAGAACGCTTCAAAGCCTTAAATAAACGTCTCTTAGAAGACCCTAATGTTTATCTTCTCTATTTTGGAGATCAAGCAGGTATACCTCTTGTCAATGATATCTGCCAGGGGATGAATGAGAGAGTCATTAATCTAGCCGGCAAGACCACCCTCAGAAGTTTGATGGCTTTGATCCAAAAATGTTCTGTTCTTGTCACAAATGACAGCGGCCCTATGCATATTGCCTCTGCCCTTGGTACCAAGCTCTTGGCCTTGTTTGGCTCTACAAGCGATATTAAGACAGGACCTTTTGGAAACAGCAAAGTAATCCACAAGCACGCTGACTGCTCACCTTGCTACAAGCGCGTTTGTCCCATCGATTTTCGCTGCATGACAGCAATTAGCGTAAACGAAGTCTGTCAAGAGATCTACAAACTACTAAAAAATTAAATATCTGTAATTAGGGCGCGCTCGTCAATTGCTAATAGCTTAGATTCGAGATTATTTTCAGTCGGCCTGTGCGAACTCTAAAGAGGAAAAGAACTCAAATATAAGTTTATTGTCAATTGACAAACGTGCCCAAATTTAAGTTTTAAATTTCTCTGTAAAAGGGGTGATCAGAAAGGGCGAGCATTTCCTGATCTCCCCGGCTATCTCCATAGGCATACAGAATGTAGTCTTCTTTGTTGCCAAGAAGCCTTTTTAAGCGAGTCGTCTTTTCTTTTCCCCAACAATTTAGGCCGTTTAATTTTCCTGTCACCTTGCCCTCGTTGTCAAAGCCAACTTCTGAACATAAACAATCATCAAAACCATATTCTTTTGCAAAAGCATTTAAATAAACATCTAAATTGGCGCTCACCAAGATGCAGCGGTGATGAAGTGCTTGATGCTCTCTCAATTTTACCAGAGATTTTTCTTTTAAAAGGGGTTTTAAAGCAGTTTTTGCAAACTCTGAACCTTTTTCTTTTAATGCATGGATAGGCATACCATAAAAAAAACTTTTGATTAAACTCTCTTTCACTTGCTGTCTTGAAAGTCCTCCAAAGAGACATATAATAAATTTTGGAATATGCAAAAACAATATCAAAATTGTTTTAAACCAACCCGAACAGAACTTTAAAAAGTAAGGAAGAGAATCTCTTGTTGTAATTGTCCCATCAAAATCAAATGCAGCCACAACCGATTTATTTGCAGATTGACAAAACTTGGAATTTTGCATATGATCCTCAAAGTGGTTTAATTTTTAAAATGGGACAGCATGAAAAAAATCCTGGTCACAGGAGCCGCCGGCTTTATTGGCTTTCATCTTGCAAAACAGTTGCATGCAAGAAATGATACTGTTTTTGGCTATGATAACTTTAACAGCTATTATACGCCAAAGCTAAAAGAAATGCGAGCTGATTCCCTTAAAAAATTGGGCATCTCCGTTGCCCGGCTAGACATTTTAGACCTTGATTTTTTAAAAAAATTTATTGAAGAAAACGGCATCACCCATATTGCCCACCTCGCAGCGCAAGCCGGGGTACGTTATTCTTTAGATCATCCGCAAGAGTATGCTAAAACCAATATTTCCGGGTTTTTAAATATTTTAGAGGCTTGCAAGCAGTTTCCTCATTTGAAATTGACGTATGCCTCTTCTTCTTCTGTTTATGGCTTGAACAGTAAAATTCCGTTTTCAACAGAAGATCAGACAGATGCGCAAGCAAGCTTTTATGGAGTGACAAAAAAAGCAAACGAGCTCATGGCAGCCACTTACCATCACCTTTACAAAATACCAGTGACCGGTCTTCGTTTTTTTACGGTCTATGGGCCATGGGGAAGACCCGATATGGCCTACTTTTCTTTTGCAAAAGCGATTAATGAGGGACGCCCCATCGAGCTTTTCAATTACGGAGAGATGGAGCGCGATTTTACCTACATCGATGACATTGTGGCTGGTACTATAGCTGCAATCGACTTAGGCGCTCCTTGCGAAATTTTCAATTTAGGTAATCACCAGCCCGTCAAATTGCTAAAATTTGTTGAAATTTTAGAAAATGCACTCGGCAAAAAAGCAAAAACTATTCTAAAGCCTATTCAGCCAGGAGATGTTGTCTCCACATTTGCAGACATCGAAAAAAGTCAAAAAAAACTTGGCTTCTATCCTAGAACATCACTCGAAGAGGGAATTTCCCACTTTGCCAAGTGGTACCGCAGCTATACAGAACACATTTCAAAAATTGCTTTTTGACCTCGTCGGACAACCACTGAATTTAAATCTGCTTCACTTAGTCCAACCTAAAGGTTGAATTCATTCAGCACCGGCATACCTGATTTTAATTCAAGACGCCTCCTTATCAAATTCCCAATCTTGAAACACGTTCGGTATATCAATAAAATCTGATTAATTTTCTTTTCAAATTATGTGTTGATCGCATACCATGCGCTTTTTAATTTTATAAGAGAGCCAAGATGCGTTTAAAATTTTTAATACTACTTTTTTTATCTACCTTCTTAACCAGCTGCCACCCTCCAAAAGAATATCGTCCGCTGCCTGGAATCGAAAATGAAAGTGTCATGTGGGCAGTGCTGCCTTTTGCCATTAATTTACAGCACGACAAAAAATTGCGTTTAGAAGATGCTGTTGCCACTTATGGAGGAAACGGCACTTATATCAGAAAAATCAAACTCTGCTTCATCAGCCAATCTATATTCGAACTAAGAGAAGCACGCGATCTTTTAGTCGATATTACAGACAGCTTTATTGAAGCCATTAATAATGACAGCACTTTAGGACCGCTTACATCTAGTTTTCCACTCTCTTCAGACGATATAGAAATTTGTATCAAATTTGAAAGTTATTTTGGACTATATGTCGACAAGCTCTACATCCACTGGATGCTTCTGCAAGACGGCTGGTCCTACTTTTACGCCTTTGACTTAACAAATGAATACAATACCTGGGACAGAGACTGCGAATGCTGGCACCAGCGCATAGAACCTTTTTACAAGAGCCGCCAGATTGTGACCATCCAGCGCGCTGCAGAAGAAGAATATAAGATGCGCCATCCGGAACCAAAAAGTACATTCTCAGACTTTATTACAGACCATGGCAATAAGCAAAATGAAAAATCAGACCATGTAAACCTTAGTTTCTAAACCATTTAACTTTGGACGACCTTATGACTTCTTTTTTGATTAGAAAAGCAGTGTACTTTTTGGCGGCTTTAGCTTTGCACACAACTGCAGAAGCATTGATCACTCCCATTCCTGTACCTCCTGGCACTATCTTAGAAGGAAATCCTTTAAGGGTTGAACAATACATAGACTCTCTCGTCGTCCTTCCAGGAAGCGATTTGGCAGGAGCCATCCATCATCTTCCTCTAGACAGCGAAGGCTTTATAGAAGCCCTTGACCAGATGCATCCGGCGCTTTTGCAAGACATTACCTTTGCAACAGATCAAAATATGCAAGCTTTTCGCCAAATGCTAACGGGACGAAACGCTTTTTTACGCCATAAGCACTGCGTGCAATTCAAAGGACTCTATTCAGACTATTGCAACATTGGCCCCTACCAGTTTTGGATCACTCCATTTGGTGTTTTCAACAACCAGGCGCATATTGGCGACTTGCATGGATATAGATCCACAACTCCTGGCATCATGATGGGAATAGATTCCCAGCCAAATAAATGCACAAATGTAGGCTTTGGACTTGGTTACAGTTACACAGATCTACACTGGAAAAAAGCCTACGGCAATGCGGATTGGCATACAGGGTATTTAGGAGCTTATGCCTCCTCTATTTATGACTGCTTTTATATTGACGCAGCAGTACTTGGCAGCTATGAATTTTATAAGACAAAGCGCAAAATCCGCTATAGCAGGCTTGACTGCCTTCTGAATGACTTTTATTGCGACCGTTTGGAAGACTGCTGCGAAGAGGATGAGGACTGCTGTGCCGGCTGCCACAAATGCTTGCCGCGCCAAAGATGCCACAAAGGCTTTAAAAGAAAACGCCCTTGCGGCATCCACCGCAGCGCAAGGAACAGATACCGCGGTTATGCCATTTTAAGCCATATTGGACTTGGCTTTAATTTCAATCTATGCGGCATGCAGCTTGTTCCTTTTGCAAGTATCGACTATGACTTTGTCGATCAGGACGGTCACCGGGAATATAAGGCAAGAAGCCTTGACTTGAGAGTAAAAGCCAACCACGCGCATCTTTTAAGAACTGAATTTGGTCTCTCTGCCATAGGCTGCATCCCTTATAACTGTGGATTTTTCCGTCCAAGCGCTACTGTCAGCTTTGTCAGAAGAAGCGTCCTTCAAGGAGAAAAATTTAAATCAGGTTTTGTGCATTATGATTGCCAAGGACCCTACATTGCAAGAGGAACAGGGAAGACGCTCGATATCGTAGCTCCTGGATTTGGCCTCGAAATGCAGTTTAGCTCTATGTGGATCATGTCGTTCAACTATGAAGCGGAGCTATGCAAACAGCGCGTTTCACAGTGGGCTACTTGCCTCATCAAACGCACTTTTTAGGGCGTGTCATCAATTGCTAATAGCTTAGATTCGAGATTATTTTCTAGAGGAAAAGAACTCGAATATAAGTTTATTATCAATTGGTGACACACCCTAACAAAGTTGGATAACGCTGGCGTTTCTGCCTGTAATGTTATTTCTACGGTAGGAGAAATAATCCTTTTCATTGCTGAAAGTATCTATTTTGGCAATTTGAATATGGTGGGGTAAAAGGCCAGCTTCCAAAAGCTGCATTCTGCTGATTTCCCAAAAATCGAAATGATCAGGTGCTGCTTCAAATTGCCAAAAGGCAGCCGGGAGCTCCTTTTTATAATTTAAAAATTCTGCATGATCTGGGCTTAAACTTGGAGAAATGCAAACATGCAGGTCTTGGCTCTTTGTAGCATAAGCTTTTTTCATAAAATGGACAGTCTCTTGATAAATATTTTGGACATTGCCCCGCCAGCCTGCATGGACATTTGCCGCTGCATGATGAACAGGATCATAAAAAAGCGCTGCCTGGCAGTCTGCATGAGTGCTAAGCAGGCAAAGATTTAGCTCCTTTGTAGCAATCCCATCAGATGAGAGTTTAGAGCGAAAAGAATTAGAGCGCAAAGAAGCAGCATCCACAACACTTTTTCCATGGCACAAATTGCCTCGTGCCAGTTTGGATGCACCAAGGATAGAAAGGATTTTTTCCTCATTTTGCTTCACATGAGTCTCTTCATCTCCTACAAAATAGCTTAAATTTAAAGAGGAGTAGCAGCCTTCACTAAAGCCTCCATCCCTTAAAAAAATCGCGTGCCTTACATGTGGAAAATCGGCAAAAAGCTCAAATTCCAAATAGCGCACTCCCTGTTTTTCCTTTTGCAACATATGTAATTTCCTTGGCTAATAACTTTAAATTTCTTATTATCAATACAATTATCAATTAAAAAAAATATATGAAAAGAATATTAAAAAATAAAGTAATCTCTTTTTTTCTGGCAGCATTGGCTCTTTTTGGCTTGACTCGTGTCTATTATAAGCTGACCGATGATTTTCGCCTTTCCAATATAACTTACGAAATTGCGCATCACAAAGAATGGGAAATTCCCGTTCTTTCAAATGAGAAACAAAAAGAAATACAAGCTATTTTAAACCAGCCCTTTACCTACCTTGGAAAAGGCGCGCAGTCTTACGTTTTTTCAAGCAAAGACAATCAATATGTTATTAAATTTTTTAAATTTAAACACTTGAAGCCTTCTTTTATTGTAGACGCCCTTCCTGCTGTCTTTCCTTTTGCCGATTACAAAGCAAAAGAAATTGCACGCAAAGATAGAAAGTTAAATAGTGCTTTTAACGGATACCGCCTAGCCTATGAGGTGCACAGACAAGAGACTGGTCTTATTTTTATCCATCTCAATAAAACAGACCATTTATTAAATCAAACCGTCAAAATCATAGATAAAATTGGAAGAATTTATGAAATTGACTTGGACAGTACTGTTTTCTTGCTGCAAAAAAAAGGAGTGACTCTCCGCACAGCGTTTCATCAGCTGTTGAAAAACAACAACCTCTTCCTTTTTAAAGAGCGCATCGGTCAAGTTTTTAGCCTCTATCTCTCTGAATATAAAAAAGGCATCTACGACCATGACCATGGAGTGATGAACAATACGGGCTTTATTGGCAACCAGCCTATTCACCTGGATGTGGGCAAACTTTTAAAAGAAGAAAAAATGAAGATACCCACTGTCTACAGCCAAGACCTTGAAATCATTTATAAGAAGATCGACCTCTGGATTCAAAAGCATTATCCAGACCAGCACGAAAATCTTGCGCAAGAAATAAAAGAGGCCTATTTAAAAGCGCTTTTATAAATGAAAGCTTTTTTAAACAGTCTTTTAAGCCTTGCTTATCCACCTGTTTGCCTGCATTGCAACCAGACATTATCTAATCAAGACCAACTTTTGTGTGCATCTTGCTCTCCTTTGTTAGAGCTCATCGACAAAGAGCTGTATTGTCCAAGATGCTTCTATGGAAGTCCATCTAAAAAGGCGCATGCCTGCAAAAATTGTGCAACCAAAAGCTTAGCTACTGTTTCAATAGCAGCTGCCCTTGAATATATGGGGCCAGCTAGCAGTTTGATCAAACAGCTAAAATATGGGGACAAACCTTATCTTGCAAAAGGTCTTGCAGCATTTATGGCAGCTCAATTTGTCTCTTTGGACTGGCCAGCTCCAGATTTTATCATACCGGTTCCTCAAGCCTTTAGCCGTTTTTTAACGCGCGGCTATAACCAGGCAGAGCTGCTTGGAGAAACACTTTCTAACCTGCTCAATTGCCCTTTAAAGCTTGCCCTAAAAAGAAAAAGTGGTAGTTTTTCACAAGCTGCTTTAAACAAAGAAGAAAGACTGCAGATGGAAGAACAGACGATCTATTTGAAAAAAAATCAACATTTGGAAGACAAAGTCATTTTACTAGTCGATGATGTCTTGACAACCGGTACCACCCTCCAAAAATGTGCAGAGAGCCTAATGGAAGAGGCTCCTTCTGCCATTTATGCTTTAGCTGCCTGCTATACCGAAAACTAGCTAGGGGTTTAAGACTTCCTTGATGCCGACCATTTTTCCAGAAGGGGAAATAAGGGCTTCATACTTTTTATCATCCACTGTTGCGCTTATCTTATAGACTAAAAAAGTCTGTTTTTCATATTCCACAACAGTAGCCTTTGACAAAAGCGACTCCACAGTTTTGCGCACTTTAAAAGGCACTTTGTCTTTTGGGATCTCTTCAATAAAAATAGTTAGGTTGCCATCTTCTGTAACAGTCGCAGCATAAGCTGCCCCATTTTTCCACTTGGCATGATAAAAGTAAGCGTCATCATCTTTTTCCATACTTATTTCTTCAATTTCAGAAGAACCGGTCAACCGCTTTAGCGCATTTCTTGGAATTTCTGGAACGTCTTTTTCTAAAATAGAAGCAGCAGCAATCAAAAAAGAAAAACTTAAAAAACTGAAAATGAGATGCTTAAACATATCCCTCCATTTTTTTCAAGTTAACTTAAAAAAGTAATTTTGGCAAGAAAAGTGTCCTCGGCGCGAATTGAACGCGCGGCCTGTTGCTTAGGAGGCAACCGCTCTATCCAACTGAGCTACGAGAACAAAGAAAGACCAAGTCTATTCTACCAATTATTGTAATTTTAAGCTATCATCGAAATTAAACTTAAGGAGCTTTTTTATGGAACAAGCAGATATTGGCCTGATAGGACTTGCTGTAATGGGGCAGAATTTAGTCCTCAATATGAATGATCATGGATATCAAGTTGCAGTCTTTAACCGCACAGCATCTAAGACGGATGAATTTTTAAATGGTCCTGCAAAAGGCACAAAAGTGATAGGATTTCACACCTTAAAAGATTTTATCCAAAACTTAAAACGTCCCCGTAAAGTGATGTTAATGGTAAAAGCCGGCGATCCGGTAGATGAATTTATAGATCTTTGCCTTCCTTTTTTAGAAAAAGGAGATCTTATCATTGATGGGGGCAACAGCCTTTTTACAGACACCAATAGACGTACAGAGAGTTTAAAGAAAAAAGGCATTTTGTTTATTGGAACAGGAATTTCAGGTGGTGAAGAGGGAGCAAGACATGGTCCTTCCATTATGCCAGGAGGTAATCCGGATGGTTGGCCTTTGGTCAAGAAGATTTTCCAGGACATCAGCGCAAAAGTAGAAAATGGGGAGCCTTGCTGCGAGTGGGTGGGGGACAATGGAGCTGGCCACTACGTCAAAATGGTTCATAACGGCATTGAATATGGAGACATGCAGCTTATTTCGGAAAGCTACGCTCTTTTGTCAAAAGCTTTAAAAGCCACTCCAAAAGAGCTTCAAGAAACCTTTGCAAAATGGAACAAAGGCAAGCTAAACAGCTACCTAATTGAGATCACAAGCCAAATTTTTACCGTGAACGATAGCGACGGGACACTTCTTTTAGATAAAATTTTAGATACTGCCGGGCAAAAAGGAACCGGAAAATGGACTGTGATCAACGCCCTTGATCTGGGAATGCCCTTGACGCTTATTAGTGAAGCTGTTTTTGCCAGATGCTTATCAGCACTCAAAGAAGAGAGAATAGAAGCTTCTAAAAAATTAAAAGGACCAAAAATTACCTTTGACGGCAATAAAGAGAACTTTTCTAAAAGCATTGGAGAAGCTCTTTATGCGTCTAAGATCATCAGCTACGCCCAAGGCTTTATGCTAATGCAACAAGCTGCAAAAGAGTTTTCCTGGAAGCTGAATTATGGCTCTATTGCGCTCATGTGGCGAGGAGGCTGCATCATACGCAGCCTATTTCTTGGAAAAATCAAAGAAGCGTTCGAAAAAAATCCAAACTTAAAAAATCTTCTCCTAGATGATTTTTTTGCAGGAGAAATCAATGAAGCAGAAAATGGCTGGAGAGAAGTGATAGCAGCCGGCGTTAAAATAGGGATTCCATTGCCCTGCTTTAGCACAGCTTTATCTTTTTATGATGGCTATCGCTCAGAAAAATTGCCTGCCAACTTGTTGCAAGGCATGCGCGACTTTTTTGGAGCCCATACTTATGAGCGGACAGACAGACCAAGAGGAGAGTTTTTCCATACCAACTGGACTGGTACCGGAGGCAATGTAAGCTCAACTAGCTATAATGCTTAAAGAATTTTTAACAGCTTCTGCAAGAGCTTCTTGTGCCTCTTTTTTGCCAAGCATGGAAAACTCTTGCGGGTAGATGGCTTTTCCAAAAGTACAAGAAATGTGCCCCCACGGCTTTGGCCATTTCTTGTCCTTGCTCCAAACTTCATATGTGCCTTTAATAAACACAGGCACAATAGGGGCGTTAGCCCTTAAGCTTAACATGCCAATCCCCGGCTTGATCTCTCCTAGCTCTCCATCTTCTGTCCGGATGCCTTCTGGAAAAACTACAACCTTTTTATTTTCCTTTAATAAATTGCAAATCAGCTTGATAGAAGCCAAATCTTGGGCAGTTCCCGTTACCGGATGAGCATTTAATTTAGAGATCAAAGAACCAAATAGAAAATGGCGAAAAAGAGATGCCCTTGCTAAAAAGGAGACCTCTTCCTTGCAGCTTGCAGCAATGACAGGAGGATCAAAAAAAGAGGCGTGGTTTGGAGCTAAAATGGCAGCGCCGTCTGGCAAATTCTCCAATCCATATACTTTTAATTGATAAAATAATCGAAAGTAAATTTTTAAAAAACCTGAAACAGCTGGATAAAATAATTTCATTATAAACCTATAAGTTTATAATAATAAATTATTATTATAAAATCTATCCAATTAATTATTTTACTTAACTCATCTTAAGCAAAAAGTGGTTTTATGAAAGCAAAGTGATATCATTTACAAAAAATAATTGCATAAAGTCGCTTAAAATCAAATCTTTAAATAGATTTTTTGGAAAATTTTGAAGCAATATTTGGAATATTAATGAAAAATTTTACAATAAAGATGTCAAAAAGTGTTGTTTTAACAATAAAATGAGGTTTCCGAAAAAGTCTAATGGTTGGAATGACGCGTCTTAATCGTATCTTTGTATTCCAGGATTTTAAAGACGATCTCATCAATTGTAAGGTTTGATGTGTCGATCACATAAGCATCTGCTGCCTGGCGCAACGGAGAAATTTCACGGGTAGAGTCATAAGTGTCTCGTTTTGTAATATCGGACAATACTTTTTCAAAAGTCAAATCCTTAGACTCTTCTGGAAACCTAACAGAAAGCTCTTCAAAACGGCGCCTTGCGCGCACTTCAGCATTTCCTGTTAAAAATATTTTAATATCAGCATGCGGAAACACGACTGTGCCTAAGTCTCTTCCTTCAAAAACTGCATTTATTCCCTCTGCCCAATCGCGCTGGAGCGAGACTAGCTTAACGCGGACAGACGGCAGCGCTGCCACTTTTGAGACTAAAGAGGTGACAGCTTCTCCACGGATTGCCATTGTCACATCTTCATCTTCTACAAAATAAAAGCGTTCTCCCCGTTTGATTTTAATATCAAAGCGAAAATCATCTAAAAAGACTTGTAAAGTTTTTAGATCGTCTAAATCAATCTTCTTTTTTAAAACAGCATAAGCGATACAGCGGTACATGGCACCTGTATCAAAATAAATAAAGCCAATCTCCCTTGCAAGATGCTTGGCAATGGTGCTTTTTCCTGTTGCTATTGGCCCGTCAATTGTAATGATCATATTAACCTTGAATTAAGATGCCTGGATTTTCAAGTAGATATACATTAAAGGCGCGCTAAAAACAAGAGAATCTACAATATCTAGCATCCCGCCAAGTCCCGGAAGCTGGTTGCTGTCTTTAACGAGGGCATCTCTTTTCAGTAAAGATTCTGCCAAATCCCCAAATTGTGCAATAACGCTCAAAACTCCAGCTAGCCACAAACTATAGATTAAAGAGAGGTCAACAGGAGGCTTTTCATAAAGAAAATGGATTAGATAGTAGAGCAAAAAAGCTGCCAATAAAGCAGCAAAAAAGCCGCCAATGGCTCCTTCCCATGTTTTTCCAGGGCTAATATAGGGAGCTAGCTTATGATGGCCAAATCGCTTTCCAATAAAATAGGCGCCAGTGTCTGTCATCTTGGGGGCGACCAGTAAAAAGACAAGCCACCATCTGCCATCCTGAACAGAATGAGCAGGAAAAAAATATGTAATATTTAATAAACAGGCTAAAGGCATTGCCAAATAAGCAATGGCAAAAAAAGTAATGGCGGCATTGACAAGAGGATTATGATCTTTGACAAAATAGTTTGTAAAAATAAGAAGACCTGTAAAAACAAGCATCATTTCAGGCAAAAAATCAAACGTTTTTGACTGTGTGCTTAAAAAAACAGCTACTACATACAAGACAGAGCACACAATTCCAATCGTCTCAAGCGGCAAAAAGCCTTTACCTTTTGCAATTTTGTAAT
>DAORNI010000023.1:19964-21782 GCA_035440845.1 Parachlamydiaceae bacterium
TGTAATATTCAAAGACAGCCCCCCCGACAACAGCTGATAAAATAAGCGTAAAAAAAGGGCGAAAGTAGGGAAAAGCAGAAAGCCAGATGCAAATAAAGAGCAAGACGGCAGCAGTAGTGCCGACTATAAGCCTCTGTTTAAAATGGGTCATGTTACTTAACATAATTTAAAGGCCTCCAAAACGCCTTTCGCGCTTCTGGTAATTATAAACAGCATCGAAAAGATGGCAAGCCTTATAATCTGGCCAAAGGATATTTGAGACATAAATTTCTGCATAAGAGAGCTGCCAGAGCAAAAAGTTGCTGATGCGCATCTCTCCGCTTGTGCGGATCAAAAGTTCTGGGTCTGGCCATTTTTTTGTGTCCAGATAAGCAGAAACAAGTTCCGCTGTAATATTTTCTTGACCAATTTTTTTGCTTACACAATCTGCTGCAATCCCTTGAATGGCTCTACAAAGCTCATCTCTGCCGCCATAATTAATAGCCAAGACCATGTCAATTTCACTGCAACTGACTGTGTTTGCTTTTGTTTCTGCGATCGTGTCTAAAAGAAAAAGAGGCAATTTTGACAAATCGCCAATAGTCTGGAACCTGATGCCAAGCTCTACCATCTCACTGCATTTTTTTTTCAAGTAGGAATGGATAATCCAAAAAATTCCTTGTACTTCATCTTGATCGCGCTGCCAATTTTCTGTTGAAAAAGTAAAGAACGTGATTGCCTTTACGCCAAGCTCTTTGCCTGCTTTGACGACGTTGATAAAAATATCGGCGCCATGGCGATGGCCTTCTATGGGTTCAAATCCTTTGCTTTTTGCCCAGCGTCTATTGCCATCTGGAATAATGGCAATATGTTTTGGAATGCGCGTCTTGTCTAAAAGGCTTAACTGCTCACCGGTAAAAAAAGAAAAGGGCTTTGGTTGATCAAGTTCTGGAAATGAGACCAGCTCTGCTAAAGAAGTCATGACTTTATTCTGCCTTTAAAACTTCCATAAAAGCGTTTTGCGGGATGTTGACTTTGCCAACACCCATCTCTTTCATGCGTTTTTTCCCTTTCTTCTGCTTTTCCCAGAGTTTGCGCTTTCTTGAAATATCGCCACCATAGCATTTGGCTGTCACATTTTTTGTAATGGCGCGAATAGTCTCTCTTGCGACCACTTTGCCACCAATAGCTGCTTGTATCGGTACTTTAAAAAGCTGGGGCGGAATGACCTCTACAAGTTTTGCACAAATGGCACGGCCTTTGGATTCTGCTTTTGATCTATGCACAAGGCAAGAAAAAGCATCGACTGGCTCTTCATTCACACGAATTTCCAATTTGACAATATCGCTCTTTTCATAACCGTCTTGTTCATAATCAAAGGAACCATAGCCTTTTGTGATCGATTTTAATTTGTCGTTAAAATCGATGATAATCTCGTTAAGAGGCAAGCGGTAAGTCAGCTGCAAGCGACTTGCATCGACAGTTTCTGTTTTGACACAGACACCGCGTTTGTCAAGACCCAAATTCATGATAACACCCATATATTCGGATGGGGCTAAAATATGGCATTTGACGTAAGGCTCTTCTACTTTGTCAATGGTTGCAGGGTCTGGATAGTGAGCTGGATTGTCAATTTCTTTAACAGTCCCATCATCTAATGTGAATTTATAAATAACACTAGGCGCTGTTGAAATAATATCGATGTCAAATTCGCGCATGATGCGCTCTAAAACGATTTCAAGATGCAAAAGACCCAAAAATCCACAGCGGAATCCAAAGCCAAGCGCCATGCTGCTCTCTTGCTCGATATGAAGGGCAGAATCATTGAGCTGCAATTTC
>DAORNI010000023.1:21808-22957 GCA_035440845.1 Parachlamydiaceae bacterium
CATCCCTTAAACCCAAAAAGTCTGTCGTATCCATCGGATAGATACCTGCAAAGACAACAGGGCTGATATTTCTAAATCCCGGAAGTGGTTCTTTTGCCGCATCTTTTTGCAAGGTGATGGTATCACCTATCTTAACGTCTGAGGTCACTTTGATATTGGCAATGAGATAACCTACTTCTCCTGGCAAAAGCTTTTCAACCGATTTTTCAGAGGGGCTGAAAACGCCAACATCCAAAACTTCAAACGTTTTGCCAGTTGCCATCATTTTAATCAAAGAGCCTTTTTTCAGTTCTCCACTCATAACCCTAACATAGACCATCACCCCACGATAATTATCATAATGGGAATCGAAGACAAGCGCTCTTAAAATATGGTCTTGCGGCTCTTTTGGATGAGGAACTGTCTCAATGATGCGCTCTAGAATATCTTTGATACCAATCCCTGTTTTAGCAGAACAGCCAATGGCATCGGACGCATCAAGACCAATAAAATCTTCAATTTGTTTACGCACACCTTCTATATCTGCACTTGGGAGGTCTATCTTGTTCAACACAGGAACAATTTCAAGGTTGCGCTCCAAGGCAAGATGCACATTGGCCATACTTTGCGCTTGCACCCCTTGGGCGGCATCGACAACTAAAACAGCTCCCTCGCAGGCTGCAAGAGACCTTGAGACCTCATAAGTGAAGTCCACATGCCCCGGTGTGTCAATTAAATTGATTTGATAAGTTTCTCCATCATCTGCCAGGTAGTGCATGGTGACCGGATGGGCTTTGATCGTAATGCCCCGCTCCCTCTCTAAGTCCATGTCGTCTAGCAGCTGCTCTTGCATATCTCTTGCTGCAACTGTTTTTGTCAATTCCAGCATGCGGTCTGCCAATGTGGACTTGCCATGATCGATGTGTGCAATGATCGAGAAATTTCTAATTTTTTTTATGTCGTATTTTTCCATAGGATCTAAATTCTACTGATTTCTTTTTAAGATTTCAATAAACTTTTTATGTCGTTAAAAAACAAAAAAGATCTCCCTCTTTTAAAGAAACAAAAACTGTATCTTTGACACAAACATTTGAAATGCTAAAAAAATTTTCATCAAGCTCTTGATTATTCAACTCCCATTTCAAGCCATCTGTTGTGACTCCTGATACT
>DAORNI010000023.1:22985-24730 GCA_035440845.1 Parachlamydiaceae bacterium
AGAGAAACTGTCTGATGCAAAACACTTTCTAACTTTAAAGAAAATTTTTTATTAACGCCAAAAACTGTCTCATTCTCTGTTTCTAAAATAATTTTTGATGGATTTCTTGTGAGAAGATATAAATTTACAAGGCCATGGTCTAGCCTGTTGCCTGTTGCTGCAAAAAGGGTTATTTTTTCAGTCCCCAAAGAAAAAGCCTCCTTGATGGCAAGCTCCAGATCAGTTTCATCCTTATCTCTTGGAAAAGGCAATTTGGCAACATCTTCAAAAGCCTCTGTCGCCTCTTTTGGGATTGGGCATTGCGGGTTGACAAGCATTTCAAAGGTGAGGTTATTAACAGGATCGAAAGCTGCAATGAAAAGCCCCCCCATCTGCTGCAATGATCGTCGTATAATCTTTTATTTTTTCAAATATTTTGCTGTAATCTCGAATCTCGCCATTTCCAACAACTGCAATTTTATGGGTCATGTTAAACCACCTTTTGATTTACTATATGGACGGCTTGATTTTTATTCTAACTTTAAGTATGCTAAACCCATGAAAACAGAAGATGCAACCCCTTTTTCAAGAACCAATCCTTTCTTTGCTAAAATCAAAGAGAGAAAGCGTCTCTCCAAAGAAGGCTCCAAAAAAAATACGCACCACATTGTGCTAGATATTAGCGGATCCAACATTGATTACGCAGTAGGCGACAGCATCGGCATCTACCCAAAAAATGACCCTTACCTGGTGAATTGGACTCTAAGAGCTTTAAATGCAACAGGCAATGAACAGATTAAAAATAAAGAGGGCATACTTCTTACTTTAAGGCTTTTTTTTGAAGAAAAAGCAAATATCACAGAAATCAGCAAAAAGTTTTTATCCGAGCTTGCCAAAAGGCAGACAAATCCTGAAAAAAAGGCAAAGCTAGACCTTCTTTTAGAAGAGAATCAAAAAGAAGCTTTAAAAGAGTACCAATCTTCCCATGAACTTTGGGATACGTTGGAAGAAAACAGGGAAGCTGTTTTTGATATCCAGGAATTAAGCCACCTGCTCATGCCGCTTCTTCCAAGACTCTACTCTATTTCCTCTTCTAAAAAAGCAGTAGGAGATGAGGTGCATCTAACTGTTGCCATGCTCGAATATGAGAGCAACCAGCTTTTAAGGCGCGGAGTTTGTACCCATTACCTTTGCAATTTAGCAGTGTTGCAGCAGCCCGAAGTGGGCGTGTACATCCAGCCCCACCACGGCTTTACCTTGCCAGAAAATTTAGATGCCCAAATGATCATGGTAGGACCTGGCACTGGAGTGGCTCCCTTTCGTGCTTTTATGCAAGAGAGAGAAAAATTAAACACTTCTGAAAAAAATTCCGGACAAAATTGGCTGATTTTTGGCGAATGGAACGAGAATTTTGACTTCTTTTATGAAGAAGAGTGGCAAAGACTTGTAAAACAAGGCAACTTTCGCATCGATACAGCTTTTTCTCGGGATCAAAAAGATAAAATCTATGTCCAGCATCGCATGTGGGAAAACGGTCAGGAAATCTACAACTGGCTTCAAAATGGCGCTTTTTTCTATGTGTGCGGTGATGCCAAACATATGGCAAAAGATGTAGAGGCCATCCTTTTGCAGATCATTCAGCATTTTGGCCATCTCGATGACACAGCAAGCAAAGCCTATCTAAAAGAGCTCCGCCAGCAAAAACGCTACTTACGCGATGTCTATTAACCTCGCGTCAAAGAAGTTAATAACTTAAGTTTTAGGTT
>DAORNI010000023.1:24740-27641 GCA_035440845.1 Parachlamydiaceae bacterium
AAGAACAAATATAATTATAGCTGATATTTCATAAAATAATTATAAATTAAATTTGGTAAAAAACTGGTCAATATTACAATCATGTTTTCGCCTTAAAAACTTTGCTTGAGCCCATTTTTGTTCAATCTATGCTTAGCGCTGTAGATAATGAAACATTAGGCGCTTGAATTCAGCCAAGACTCCATAAAACTGATCGAACATACAAATCCAACCCAAACAAAAACTGCCACCAGAACAAGAGAGTACATAACTGTTTGTCGATTAAGTATTTTCATATGTGCATAAAATAGATTGTTCTCGATTTTTTGAAAAATCGCTTAACGAACAGTTCTCAAAAATTTTTTGAAAATCTGCATATGCACTGTCTAGTTTTCGATGAAGAGGACATAGCATTTCATGTTTAGCAATACCAAGAGGGCATTTGTCGATTCTTATGAATGGATCGACTGCATTAATGATGTCAAATAAGGAAATTTTGTTTGGAGATTTATTTAAAACATATCCTCCTCCGATTCCTTTTTGAGCCAGCACCAATCCAGCTCTATTTAATGATTGCAAAATTTTAGCTAAGTAAGCTGCTGGAACCTTTGTGCCTTTAGCTATATCTTCTCCTTTTAGAAAGGAGTTATCCTTTTGCTGAGCCAAAATTACCATGATTCGCAAGGCATATTCTGAGGTACTTGATAACATGAAATCCTTTTTTCTATTGCTATTATCTATGCTAGAAAGCTACATTATAGATCAATGGACAAATTTGTCCAGATGTCTTTTGTTATATGATAGGTAATAACTTGAGGTGGTATGGATTTCTTAAACGAGAACTCAAACATTGGAAACTTGGTAGCTAAAGCTCCAGAATATGCAAAAATTTTCGAAAAGCTGGGGTTAGATTATTGTTGTAAAGGCAACAGAACACTGAAAGAGTCTTGTGATGAAAAAAAATTACAAGTTGTTGAAGTGCTGGAAACTTTGAGGCAGTTATCAATATCTGATGTTCCGATGAATTGGGATCAAATGACAATAAGAGAAATAGTGGAACATATTGTAGACACTTATCATACCTATTCAAAGCAAGAACTGCTAAGAATCAGTCAACTAATCGAAAAAATAAATACTAAACATGGGCAGCGATACCCATACATTTCAGATCTACAAAATATTTTTGACGAGATGAAAAAATCTCTTTTGAAACACATGGAAGAAGAAGAAATGGTCGTTTTTCCACTCCTGATAAATTTAGAAAGACATAAAGAATCCTATAAGGAAGAAGTGAAAAAACATCTTGGTTCTTTGGATAACGACCATTTAGAAACAGGAGATGCTCTGGATAGAATAAAAAAACTAACAAATGATTACGCCCCACCCCTAAAGGCATGTACGACTCATATTGTTATGTTGAACAGCTTAGAACGTTTAGAACGAAATCTACATGAACATATTCACAAAGAAAACCAAATTCTATTTCCTCGTGCAATGTCAATGATTTGACAGTGTTTTATAACCATTTTTGCAAGGTATTTTTATGTTAAACGAAAAAACTATAAATATTGTTAAATCAACAGCACCGATTCTTAAAGAACAAGGAGAAATTCTTACAAAACATTTTTATAAGAGACTGTTTTCTCATGATCCAAAAGTAATATCTTTCTTCAATTCTACTCATCAGACGTCAGGAATGCAACAAAAGGCATTGGCTGAAGCTATTTGTGCTTATGCAACTAATATTGATAATTTAGAAGTTCTCAGTACTGCGGTTGAACAGATTGCTCAAAAACATAGTTCATTGCAAATCAAGCCTGAACATTATCCTATTATTGGCAAGAACTTACTATCTTCTATTCAAGAGGTTCTTGGAGAAGCTGCGAGTGATGAAGTAATCAAAGCTTGGTCAGAGGCTTATGAATTTCTGGCCAGTATTCTAATCAATAGAGAAAAACAAATTTATAATGAACATGTTTCTAATCATGGAGGATGGAATGGCTTTAAAGCTTTTCACGTAATAAAAAAGAAAAAAGAAAGCAGCGTTATCACTTCATTTTATTTATCTCCAAAAGATGGAAAACCGCTACCATTCTTTAAGCCAGGTCAATATATTACCTTACGCGTTCCTACATTAGATGGAAGCACGACTATGAGAAATTACAGTCTATCTGATAAACCAAACCAAGATTGGTTTCGCATTAGTGTAAAACGCGAAACATCTCAAGTATCCGAAATACCCAATGGATATGTTTCTAATTTTTTACATGATGCTGTTAATACTGGTTCTTGTTTAGAAGTTGGACCGCCATGCGGAGAATTTTTTCTAGACGTTCATACAAAAAATAAAAAACCTTTGGTATTACTTGCAGCCGGAGTTGGAATTACACCTATTTTAAGCATTCTTTTGACTGTTTTACATAACCTTCTCGATCACCCAATTACATTCATCCATGCCAATCTAAATGAGGATACCCACGCTTTTAAGAGCCTAATCGATGATCTTGCTTCTAAGCACGCTAATTTAAAGGTTCATTACTGCTATAGCGAATTAGCTAAGGATGGAATCGTAAGAAATCCATCGACAATCACAGGGTTCATTAAATCTGAGTTTTTGGAATCTGTTATAGAAGATCGAGATGCAGAATATTATTTCTGTGGTCCTAAACCTTTTATGTTAGGAATTTATGCCGACCTCCAAGCATGGGGAATACCCTTGTCACAAATCCACTTTGAATTTTTTGGTCCCAGGCAAGAGTTTGAGCTTCATCAAACACTGCCAGCTTGAAAATGGTAAGTATAGTCGTTTAAAATATTCTTCAGAAAATGGATAATAACGAATATTTATTTGAGGTGTCTTTGCGTATGTTAAAAAGTAAAATTATACATCGCAAACGAATTTGTTAACAATGCCTAAGGTAA
>DAORNI010000024.1:0-11046 GCA_035440845.1 Parachlamydiaceae bacterium
CTGAAGATAATATTGATGATGATTTTTTAAAAGAGCTAGTAAAAAATTGCCCTAACATTAAACATTTGTCTTTGACAAAGAGAGGGACAAAATTAAAAACTCTTGAGTTTTTAAAATCTCTTAAAGAACTTGAATCGCTTAATATCGAATCGAATTATAAAGTAGCAAATGATTCTCTTAAATATTTGAAATATGTTCCAAATCTTCAATCGCTGAATGTCGCATACTGTGGTCTATTAGCAAAAGAGTCTCTTAAATATTTGGAATATGTTCCAAAACTTCAATCGCTGAATGTCGCATACTGTGATCAATTAGCAAATGATTCTCTTAAATATTTGGAATATGTTCCAAATCTTCAATCGCTGGATGCCACATACTGTAATCAATTAGCAAATGATTCTCTTAAATATTTGGAATATGTTCCAAAACTTCAATCGCTGGATGTCGCATACTGTAATCAATTAGCAAAAGAGTCTCTTGATAATTTGAAATATGTTCCAAATCTTCAATCGCTGAATGTCACAGACTGTGATCAATTAGCAAATGATTCTCTTAAATATTTGAAACATGTTTCAAACCTTCAATCGCTGGATGTCACAGACTGTGATCAATTAGCAAATGATTCTCTTGATAATTTGAAATATGTTCCAAATCTTCAATCGCTGAATGTCGCACACTGTGTTCAATTAGTAAATGATTCTCTTGATAATTTGAAATATGTTCCAAACCTTCAATCGCTGGATGTCACATATTGTGATCAATTAGCAAAAGAGTCTCTTGATAATTTGAAATATGTTCCAAATCTTCAATCGCTGAATGTCGCACACTGTGTTCAATTAGCAAATGATTCTCTTGATAATTTGAAATATGTTCCAAACCTTCAATCGCTGAATATCATTGGCGATTTAGAACTTGATACAAAAATTCTCAAAGAATTCCCTCTCATGAACCTATCCCGATAATATTGTAAAAATTTAAATTTTCTTATTATTAATTTTTAATTAACAAACTATATCAATTATATTTAATTATTATTAATAACCTATATTGTCTTAAGATATTGCTTATTTTTGCTCGATTTTGGAGTAAAATGGGGATTTGAAGGGATTTAATCATCTTTTTTCTAGATTTAAGTAGACAAGTATAAATAAATTGATCTACAATCATGAGTATCTGCAACTTTATTGAGGTCACGACTTATTCGGCATATTAGATAATCTTTACATAAGGTTTATTTTGGGACCATGTTTGGATTTAAATTTTCGGGTTTTTTCTATAAAAACTAAAACTCTATTTATTTCCCTTGAAACCATAGCGTGTCTTGCCTTTCTTAGCTTAAAACACAGAAAATAGCTTGTACCTATCCCCAATTTTATCACTCGTATCGAAACTCTTTTATTGCCCGAAAAAGAAGCATCGCCTTCAAAAAGATCGCAAGAAATAAAAAAATCCAACATGGAGTAAGTATGAAGAAGTTATTTATTGGCAACCTTTCATGGAAAGCTAATGAAGACACATTAAAGCCTCTTTTTGAACAATACGGCAATGTCGTATCGATCAAAATTATTGTAGATCAATACACAGGCAAATCTAAAGGCTTTGGCTTTGTAGAAATGGAAACAGATGATGAAGCAGAAAAAGCAATTCAAGGCCTAAATGACAAGCCTGTTTTAGAGCGCAACATCCGCGTTAGCCTAGCTCAAGAACGTCAAGATCGTCCAGATCGTGGCAATTTTAGAGGTGGCGAGCGTTCTGGTAATCGCGACAACAACCGTGGCGGAGACAGACCTTTCCGTGGCCGTTCAGAAAGAAATTTTGGCTAGTCCATAAAGTTATCTTTAAACCCATTTTCATTTAATTCTTAAATTAAAATGGGTTTTTTATTGCCTCAATTTCATACCAATTCCAAGAAATAAAGTCATATTTGCCAGCGTCTAGAAACTAACGCTTTTTGTTCCGTCTGCATCGCTAAATCCTTTGGGGTTGAGCTCCTTCGACAACGGCTATGTTTTAACAAAAATCAGGGTGTTTCTTTCGCATTATATAACTTTGATTTCAGTTTAAAGATGAAGAAAGGCTCTCTATTTTGAAAGCTGCAAGAAATCTTAAGATTTCTCTTCTTGAATTTATCTTTCAGGCAGTGCAAGAAAAGCTTGTAAAAGCAACCCCTATAAAACCTGATTAAAGAGCTTTTCTGCGTGTTGCTCTAAAAACTTGTTCAATTTCTTTTTGTTCGATTTTTTTTTAAGGGACGTGTTCTGGCCGGACTCTTCCGATACAACTTTATTTTTAGACTCTTCTTCTGCATCCTTTGCTTGGCTAGTTAATTGACTCGCCCATGGAAGCGGCTCTGTGGTGGGAGGTGGTGTTCTTTTTTCTGATAGTGCACCGCCAGCTAAGCTTAAAACGGTTCCTAAAACAAGCCCCTTTGACCCTCCATGGCTTTGTGCTACAAGGGCTCCAATTTTGGCAGTTGCCGTTGGCTTGTCAACGGTTGCTTTGCTGGTTTTGCCAATTAGAGGGATTTGAAGCATATAGTCATCTTCCAACCCCTTAATTTTAAAAGCGTGCGTCAAGGCTCTGCCTGACATGCCGATCATCATTTTGACCTTGTCTTTCAATAGGTCGATTTTTCCCCATGCAGCAATTGGGAATTCATTGGAGATCAACATATCTACCCTTTGCAGCCGAAAAGTGCCCTCATGCATATTAAAATAAAGAGGAGTAAACCAAACAGAGATCAAGTCTGAATTTTCGGGGGTCAACAGGTTTAGCACCGCTGCAAGTTCACCGCTGTTGTCAAATTTGACATGTCCCAAACTTAAAAAAGCGTGCGGTATTTCAATTTTTGAGACATCAAGCTTTTTTATAGGAAAAGAAAACCCTTCATCAGAAACGGTAAAAGCAATCGGCTGATCAGATTCTGTTACACCGCTTAAAAAAGGGAGCACATCTTGCAAAAGGCTTTTGCCAAGTCTTGGGGTCACTTTAAATTTAGCCTCAAACGGCTTATTTAAAAAGAGCATACCATCTTGCACAAACGAATCTAGTGTCAAAGAGCCATCTTGTCCCTCGACATTTGCCTGGATGGTGCCATCTAGTTCTTTGATAGAGGCGTGGAGGTCTCCGTTTAAAATCTTTCCAAAGAGCACTTCAATTTTTTGATGCAAATCGGGGTGCAAACAAGCTGTTTTGCAAAAGAAAGGAGTTGGCAGGTTGTCAATTTTTGCATCTAAATTGAGAGAGAGGCCATAAATGTTAAGTCCGCCCTCATCAGTAAAGAGGTTTTCAGAATTGCCTGTAAGCTTAAGGTGGCTTTTTTCACCGGAGTGCTTTTGTATTTCAAAGGCAATATCAAAAAGGTAAGTCTTGTCTTCTTTTTGCCAATGTGCTTTCCCGGAAAACTGCGATTCTTTTGGTTTGTGCGAGGGTCTTGTGATCCCAGAAAAATTTAATTCAATTTTTTGCTCTTTGGCATCTAACTGCCAAGGGAGTAAGATGTTTTCAAAAAAGAGCTCTTTATGAGAATTTTTTACATTAAAGGCAACTTGTTTAATCAAAAGAGAGCCTTTAAACTCTTCTCTTGGATTGTCCTTTAATTCATAAATATTTTGGATCGGTTCAAAATCAAGTGCTGCATGAATAGGCTTGTCGCTGTTGATGCTTAAAAAAGCGTTTTCTGGCAAAAGCTTTTCAGCCGTCTCTTTATTTAAACGATATTCTAGTTGAAGAGGCTCTAATAATTTTAAGTCCTTGTTCAAGATAAGTCTGGTTGGTAAGAGAGAGAGCTTTTCCGATTCTAATTGCAGCACAAGAGCCATCCCATTTTTGTCAGGAGCTGCCTCTACTTTGGCATTAGCATAAGGGCTAATTCCTTTTGAAAGCTGGTTGTCCAAACCAAAAAAATGATCCAGTAGGGCTACTGGAAAATGACTTAAATCCAGATTCCCTTTTAGCATCAGTTTTGAAAAATCATGCTCGCGTGTCTTTAAATTAAAAGGCAGGTTGAAAGCATCCAGATGTAGTGCGATACTAGCTCCCGCATCTAGTTTGAAGCTGGATTTTTGAAAAAAGCGATCCAGGAAATTTTGATCTATTTTTAAATTTAGCGTGCTTGGTTTTGCAGCAAAAATTTCGTTTGAGCTAAATTCTGTGATAATATGCGTGTCAAGGTTAGGGGAAGTAGCCGTCAATTCAAGGGTCAGGTGGTTGTCTTCACTTGCCTTTAATTTATTTAAAGAAAGATTTAAACGATCTCCTAAAAGAGCAGAGAAAAAATCAGAATTTGGTATTTCTGTGATGGAAGCAAAAAAGGAATCGATTAAGAGTACCGGGAAATTTTCTGCTTTTAAAGAAGCTTTTAAATTTGCACTGCTTGAAAGAAAAAGTTCCGGATCAAAAAAGACTTCTAAAACTTCATCAAAATCAAGACCATTTAATGCAATGTCCAGATCAAACTCTCCTTCTAACTGATTTTGCACAGAAAGCCCTTTTAAGCGAAGAATAACGGGGTAGAGGCTAAATTCTCCGTTGACATTTTTTAAAGCTACGTTTTTAAGTTTAAGGTTTAAGTCTGAAAACTGGATATTGCTCTCTTTTAGTCCTTGAAAAATCAGATCGGGAAATGACTGGTCAATACCAGCAGATGAGAGCTCTAATAAAAGATTTTCTTGCTTGTCCTCAATTTTAAGCCCTTTGATTTCTTGTGTGCCTAAAAATGAGAAATGCAGCTCTTTAAAAGTGACCGTTTTTTTTATTTTATTGCTTAAATAGCTCTCTATCTGTTTTTGTCCCCAGGAAGTGGAAACGATTGTGGGGAGGAGAGCCAATATAATTAAAAAAAGAGTTGCAAAACCAATTAAAGAAATAAAAAAAGTTTTACATAATTTTTGTAGAAACGTTTTATTATGACTATTATTTTTATTTTGCGGTAAATTATTGTTTGCCATTCAATAAGCCCCTAAAAAGATATAAATATTAAACGACAAGTATACAGAATATTTTTTTTAATGTAAACACTCTCTAAGATATTTTTCCTAGGGTGTGTCATTAATTGCTTATCAATTGATGACATGCCCTAATTTAATCATCAAGAAACAGTAATAATATTCTAAAGTGGAGGGTTGCACTATAGAACCAACAGAAATGTTACGATGAATCGAAGGACATTCCAGAAAAGAGACAGTTTGTTCAGAAAATGGAATTTCTGTTTTAAAATTAAAAAGAAAAGGAAAAGAACTATTCTATTTAATAGAAGGGTTTTCTTTTATAAAAATAAATAATTCAAAACCTTGAAGGCGATCTTGCTTATCCTGCCTATCATATTCACAAATCCAGACTTTTTGATAAAAATTAATTTTAACATGTAAATCTTTTGTTGCTTTAGGCAAGGATTTCTTCTTGAGGAGCATCGAGGATCTCTTGTATACCGTCTCTTAAACCGTCTACTAATTTATAAACCAGATCCTCATTATAAATCACATGTTTAGTTAAAGGAGACTGTCCGTCTGGCATTTTGTTAAAGGGAGCAAGCAATGCCTCCATGTTTTTATTGATCGATAAAAAGCTATGGATAGAGGCGCGCACAACAGGGCGAAAGACAAAGCGGAGCACATTGCCAATGAGTGTAAAAAAGATAAAGCGAAAAACAGCATCAAATATTTTCTTGATGATTCCGCCCACTTTTCCAAAAATGACCTCAATGCTCTCATCCCATTTTCTTTGCGCTTCATTCCACTTCATGTCGATAAGATAAGATATGCCACTATTGGCAACAGCTCTTGCTGCTTTTTTGATGTCGTCCATGTTGGCAGTTACCTGTTCCTTTGATTCTTTTTTACCAGTTATTGTATTTTCGAGAGAAGACATCAGTTTTTCTTGAATAAATTTCCCGTTGAACATGTTTTTTAAGGCATCTCCAATTGTGAGCATCATCTCCGGTCTTACTTTCCCATTTTCATCCAGTATCTTATTTTTAACAATAGAGGGCAGCTCCAGCCTTGTCAAAAGCTGTTCTGTAAAATGAGCGGCGGCGCGATCTAGCTCCGTTATCTCTCTTGGCTCCATTTCTTTTGGCTCTTTTTTCACTTTTTCTTTATCTTTTCCAGAATCCGTTTTTAGATCAGGACCTTTTGCAAGGGTTATCTCAACGCTTTTTAAAATATTTAAAACCGTATTATTGATAAACTCGGGAGACAAAACAGTTTCTGTGATGATAGGCAAAGCCAGAGGAAGCAATGTTTTTTTTATGAGACGCCATGTCTCATTTCTCAAAGCTGGAGGGACAAATGTCAAACTTGTCTTTCCTCCCGGGAAAAGAACATATAAAAGATCTTTTGCCACCGGATTGTAAAACTCTTTTTTTCGCTGCAAATTATTGCTGTTGATCTCATCTAAAATAATCATTTTAAGTGATTTTTCTTGGGGCCCAAAAGACTTCAGCCTTGTTTCAATTGTTTCTTTAAATTTTTCATTTGGATCAAGAATGGGTATTAATTTTTCTGCAATCTTCTCATAAGTGATGCTCACGCCTTTCACTTGTTCATTCAAGCTAAGCTCAAAAAGGCCAGCGCGTATTTTTGCCTCATCAAATGAGATTTCAAGGTCATTTAGCTTTTCTTTTATGGCATCTATTGCTTTTGAAAAGTCGAGGTCTTTAACAGGAACAGCTCGGTGCAGATCATCTCCTGCTGCCTTGATAAAGCTATCATGGGTCAAAGACCCTTCTTTTTCAGCTTTTCCAATAATCTCCAAATGACCAGCTAACACATGCAGTAAATTGGAGGCGAGTTTTTCATCGAGTTTTTCCTGATACCTATTTTCAAAGTTGATGGTAGCTGTGACGGCTGCATTTAAAGGCTCTGCCAAAAGATTGCCAATTAAAACTGCAGCTTTTGCTTTGTCTTCTTCTTTTGCATTTGCAGCACTTTCTAAAACTCTTCCGGTAGGGGTTTTAAGGTCTTTTGTCTGGACATAGTTTAAAAGGGTCATGGCTAACTGACTATTCGTTGAAGCTAAAGACTCTAATTGCCTCTCAACACCAGACGAGACAGTATTTGCCAATACTAATTCTTCGTTGTCTGTTTTTTGGGTCAAAATAGCTGGCAGTTTGGCAACAGTCAAATCTCCAATGTATTGGGCCACCTGGTTGGTCAAGGTTCTAGTTGCATCTTTTTTCGTGGTTTGAAGCTGCTCGTTTAAGGCCAAGGGTTTTGTAAAAGCAACAAGGGTGGATTCGATCTTCCCGGAAATCATTTTTAAAACAGGTTCTCTTAAATATTTTGGAAGTTGTTGCAATCCTTCAAAAATCCCTAAATTGTTTGGTTCTAGCAATAAACTTTCTAAATCTTTTGCAATCTCATCTATTGGCTTGTCACGTGAAATTTTTTCAGAGGCGGTTTTTAAGAACTTGTCTATAAAGATAAAGAAAGAGTCCCCAGTATTAGATGATGAGAGGTTTTGAACCGCAAAAGCATGGAAAAATTTTAGCAGCTGGTTTTGGATCAGCGCTTTTGCAATATAAGAGATCTTTCCGGTGCTCACAAAAATAGTGATCTCATTTTCAAGGAGCGGTTTTAGATCTTCTGGAACTTTAGAGCCTTCGCTGCTTAAAGCTTGAGTGATTTTAGCTGAGATCTCTTCTGGCGTCATGAGGATTGAGGCCACATTTGCTTTAATATCCGGATTTTTTTGCAGCTCCTTTTTTAAGACATTTAAATTTTCATCTGATAGTGGATAGCCAACGGCCGTTGCAAAAGCTTCTGCCAGAGCCGTATTAGAAACTTTACCCTCTTTTTTAAGTTCCGCTAGCTGACTGGCAAGGGCTTTTAATTGTTCGGCTGTTGGTTCTGCATCGTTTGCAAGGTATTTAAATAATTCAGTTGCTGCATGGTCAAGGTTTTGGATAAGAGAGGGAAGAAAATAAAAAACATCATCCGAGAGCGCTTTTGATAAGTCGCTTAAAAATGGGGAGCCAGAAATTTCTACAAGTCCATCGCTCAAAGCTTCATTTTCAACAGAAGAGAGTAAAAGAGGGATTAAAGCCTCTTTAAGGCTTTCTTTTAATTTATTATAGACAGTGGAGCGCAAAGGCGCTGGAATATTTTCCAGATCATTCTCAGAAGCTATTTTTAATTGCTTGGATAAAATGGTGTCAATAGCCAGATCAATGCTTTTTTGAGTTAAAAAGCCGGGCAGTTGGTTGGACTCTGAACTTTCTTTTAAAAGGTCGTTCAAGCTATTGGTAATGGCTGTTAAAATATCTTCGCCTTCTCCAACTAAAGCAAAATATTTAAAGATAATCCCTTCTATATAGTTTTGCAAAAACTCCTGATTCGAAGAGAGAAGGTTTTTTTCTCCTGCTACCAAGCTTTGCATTTCTTTAATGATGTTGCCCTCCATTTTAAGGATGCCTGGTAAAAATGTATTTAAAGAAACTGCAAAAGATTTGGCCGTTTCTGGCTTGGAGACAAGCACTGGAATTTCTTTAAGAACACGCCTTGTTGCAGATTCTACCAACCTTACAACGGCTTTGTTCTTTTCATTTTCTAAAATTTTTTCTTTGTAGATTTCCTTGTCTGCAACAGCAAGCCAGATAGGGGCTGTAAGATCAAATAAAATTTTTGCCCCTTGTTTTGTTTTAGCTTCTTCAACAGATGGCCAAATTTTATCTAGTAAAAAGCCCGGGAGGTTGATCTTGTCTTTGCTTCCAAGCCCCAAAGCATTAGCTGCATCTTTGGAGAGCTTTTCAAAAAAGGCAAGATACTGCTTTTGTGCAAGTTCTAGCTCTGCAATGTGTTGAGACTCTTCATCCAAATTTAAGAGATGGTTAAAGCGCGCTTCAAGCCAATTATTAGCGTCTTCAAAGCCCTCTTCTTTAGAAAGCACTTGAAAATCAGCAAATGTTTTTTTTGCTTCACCGATCCTTGTCTCATACTCATCTTTTGCATGTTCGATTGTTTTATAAATATCTAAAGCAGAGGAGACTTGCTTTAGCGTCTTCGAAGAGAAGTTGGCAAGAAGAGGGATCTCATCAATTTTTGCTCCCGGTTTTTCAGTTTCTCGTTTTAACTCTTCCAATGTCTCTAAAGTCCACTTGCGGTTTGCCTTGTTGATCAACAGAAGTTTTTCATTTAAACTATTATGCAGTTTCTTTTCTGCAAGAAAAGCATTTCTGATGCGATTTTTAGCAGTCAGTGCTTTATCAAATGCTTCTTGCAACAAGGGGCTTAAATTAAGTGGCTGCTTTTGAGTGGCAAGGGCTTTTTCTATGCTTTTTCTTTTTGCTACAGCCGCATCGATTTTAGTTTGGATTTCCAAAGCATTTCTCACATCCTTTTTTTCTTCCGGTGTAAGAGAAGAAAAAGATTTTTTGAAAATTTGATTAAAGCGTGCCAGAAATTGGTCTTTAACGCTTATTTTAGGGTCAAAATCCTCTGCAATAGTATGTAAGATGGCCTGCATCAATACAGCTTCAATGCCTCTATTTAAAAGATCAGTAGATTCTTTTGAAAATTGTGCTTTTTGAAAAGCTTCAAAATTTGCCTTAAAGCTATTTTTTAAATCGGAATCAAGTGTGATTCCCGGCAAAAGTTCATCCAGTAAATCTTGAATGGCAGCGTTAGGATCACCTCCTGTTATAAAGCCGCCGCTTTGTCTTGTCATTTTATCAGTCAACTGATTGGCCATATTTTCGATGATGGCAAAAAGGAGGTTGCCCCCTTCATAGCTTTCTAATTTTTGTTTAGATTCGGTATGCAGTTTTTCTGCTTGCTTGGCTAGTGCTGAAAAACTCATCCCTTTTTCTGCAGATTCTGAAATCTTTGAGATCATCGTTTTTTTAAGGTTTGCAGGAAGTGGCAGATCTTGAACAAAATATTTTAATTTATCGGCCATTTTGTCTGAGTTAGCAGCTTCTTTTATGTTAGTTGCCATGCTGTTGAAAAACTGGTCTGTTCCTTTTTTTTGGGATTGTGAGGTTTTGTCTACACTTTTTCCAAGGATATTTTCTGCAAGTGTGATCATGAAGTGGTTGCCATAATCTAAAATGCCTTGCAACTCTTTGTCGTCTGTTTTTGCGATTTTCTGGACAGATTTTAAAATCCAGTCGCTTAAATTTTTAATGCCAAGCTCTTGATATGCAGCCTCTTTTTTTTCATTTTCTGAAGGGTTTTCTATTTTTTCATAAGCGGCTTCTAAAAGGTTGGTTGAAATGGCTCCTAAAACGGCTGGACTAAACTGCAGCACATGGGTGGCAACACCGCCGATCAGCTTTGCTGGCACTTGGACAACAGTATCAATTTTTGTTCCAACGGCTTGTTCAACATCTGCTTTTCTTTCTTCCGTTTCTGTGCTATAGCCTCTTATGGCGTTATATTCAGCAAAAAAGGCGCTCCCTATATTGGTCTCAATCGCCTGGAAGATTGTATTAAAAAGGGTTTCTCCTCCCAGGAATTTTGAAAGGGCAGGATCTTTATGACCTTCTGGAAAAATATAGCGAAAGATGCTGCTGGCTGTATCGTTAAATGCTTCTTTAAGCTCTTTTGCGCAAATTTCTAAAGATTCTAAATGCTTTAAATACTCATTTTTTTCATCTACTGAAAGATTTTCAAGCAGCTGATTTTTAATTGTGTTATCGCCGGATTCTAAATATTCGATCACAAGCTCGTTTGCGTAATCAAAATATTCAGAATAATAATATTGGTTATTAAGTTTGCGGATTGTCTGCATCTCTTTTTCATACTCGTGTTTGCTTTCAATGGCTTTTAGCTTGGCTTGGGACAAACTGCCAGAAGCTTCGCGTGTTAAAAGAGCAATCAAGCTAGTGAGTGCTGGCTGACTATCATAATGGGCAATCGTACTGCTATTTTCTTTTAATTTTACTGCCAGGTTAGAAAATGCTTGAAAAATAACCGCTTTTGTTAAAATGCCAGCATCCAGCTGTTTTCCTACCCAACCGGCCTTCTTTTCTGCTGTTTTTGAAGCGAGGTTGCCGGCTAACTCAGCAAGCTGAACCATCATTTCACCCTCTTTTTGGCCAAGCTTGTT
>DAORNI010000024.1:11139-18597 GCA_035440845.1 Parachlamydiaceae bacterium
CACCCTATTTGCAGTTTTGACCACATCGGAAGTCATGTTATATGCCCAGGAAAACCAGCCGGGATTTTCTTTCGAAGACGGCTGTTGAACAGGCGATGTGTTTGAACTTGCTGGTGCCTTAGAAGAACTAATTTCTCTTGGATCCATAAGATACCTTAAAAATATAAATAGTAATAGAAACCTTAAAAATATAAATATCAATTAAAACTATAAATAATTATAGCCTTTATTTGAAAATTTGAGCAAATAGTAATTTTATTACTTACGTTTTAGCGAATGGCATTGAGTATATTTTCTTCAGAAATTTCGCTGCCTTGCAGCTTGATGCCAGGCTTTTGTTTTTTGTGAATGATCACCATGGTAGGGGTGAATTCGATGTTGAACTCCCGAACTAGATCATCAAAGTAAGAAACAGCGCCAGAAACATCGGAGTAGTTGAGCTGCTTATAGTTTGCCCCAAGCGGAGCGATCAACCCTTTGACTTCTTCTTCTTGTGGGGTAGAAGTTTTAGCAGAAAGAGCAGTCAGCGCCTTTCTTAGCTGCATGTATTTGGACTTTTGATAGAGCAGAAAAGAGAGGTTATAGGGGATAAAGTTTAAAGTGTCCTTATGCACTACCGTATCCACAAAAATCACTTGTGCTTTCTCTGCTATTTTTGGCATGAGCTTTTCTATAGCGGGCTCAATAGAGCGGCAAGCAGGGCACTGCCAATCGGTAAAAAAATAGACTTGGGTTTGACTTTTTAGATTGCCAAGTATGATTTTGTCTTTAATGCCATTTTCTGCGGCCTCTAATGGATCTTCTTTTGCAATCCCGATAAAAGCAAAGAGAAACCCTAAAACAAGAAAAGAAAGAGTAGAAACGCCTCTTTTGATGCTTTTCATGATCTCAGTCCTTTGATTCAATTTTTCAAATCCTAAAGTATAAGCTGCTACGTAAGCAACTGCCGTTAAAAAAAGAGATGTGGCAATCAGCAGGCAGATAGGGCAAAAGCTTTGAAGCTGGTATTTTTGCACGAGCATAAAATCAAGCTCTGCACCAAGCCCAGCTGCTATTAAAAGGGCTGTAAAAAGGCGCTTTGGTAAGTCCCAAAAAGCAGCATGTAAAAGACCAAGGACGGGAAAAAAAATAAGCCCATAATAAGCAAAGTTCATCCCAAAAAGCGTATAGTCGTGTGCTTTTCCACAAGTCTCTTTACACACTTGCAAATAAGAGATCAACGAAAAGAGAAAACCCGTAATGATTGCACCAGTGGCCAAACCAAAAAGCCAGTCAGAAGCGCGCTTTTCCATAATTGCCCCCTATTGACCAGAGCATGAGAAATCAACTAGTAAAAGTCAATCTTGAAAATATTCTTTTACTAGGGCGGGAATTTGCTGGATATTATAGTCGTTTAAAATTACATTTTTATTTTTTACCCATGTGAAAGACTCGCGATTGCGCTATCTTAAAAGACTTAATATTATAATATTAGGTCTTTTTAAATTAATTTTCCGTCGCAAAGGGTGTAGCTGGTATCAGCTAATTTTGCAAGAGATGGATCGTGCGTCACCATAATAAGCGACTTATTTTGCTTTTTTGTAAAAGAGATGAGTAGATCATGAATGCAGCTTGCCGTCTCTTTATCGAGATTGCCAGAGGGCTCATCGGCAAAGATAATGTCTGGATTGTTGCAAAGCGCCCTTGCAATAGCAACCCGCTGCTTTTCTCCACCAGATAAAAGCTTGGAATTAAAATGGGCGCGGCTACCAAGACCTACCTGCTCTAAAAGACTTGAAGCGAGCTTAAAACTCTCACTTTTTGAGCCTGTTTCTTTTCTTGCTATTTTAGCTGGCATCAACACATTCTCTAAAGCTGTGTAATCATCAAGCAAATGAAAAGATTGGAAAATAAAACCAAGATGGCGGTTTCGGATAAAGGACTTGTTAAAAAAAGAAACGTTTTGTCCCATGATTTGTAAGCTGCCAGAGCAAGGGGAGTCTAGCGTCCCTAAAATGTGCAATAAAGTGCTTTTGCCTTGGCCAGACTTTCCGGTAATGGCAACAGTTTCGCCTTTTGCAACTTGTAGATCAAGCCCATTGACAATAGAGACTTTGGCAGGAGTGTAAAAAGATTTGGATATGCCTTTTGCTTTTAATGCCATAGTTTTTTTTACTCCGATTTTAAAATTGCGGCAGGCCGCAAAAGGGTTGCTTTAAAAGCGGGCACAAGGGCAGCAACTAGCGAAATGATCACGGTGCACGCCATCACAAAAAAGAGCGCCTCCTGGCTGATTTCATTGGGGAGTGCGTCGCCATAAAAAATAGGGTTAAAGGCGTTATGCCCTTGGAGCTTGTTCAAGGCCAAAATCAGGAAATCCATATTTTTTAATGTCAAGTAAGCAGCTAAAATGCCGATCAAACTCCCTATTGTACCCATCGCAATGCCAGAGATACCAAAAATAAGCGCAATGCTAAAAGATGAGGCTCCCATAGAGCGCAAAATGCCAATTTCTGTTTTTTTATCATTCACCATAATGATGAGCATCGAGATAATATTGGAACATGCCACAATGATAATAATTGCTGAAATGAGCGAAAAAAGGGTTTTATCGCTCTCTAGCTGTTCTAAAATATCTTTTGCGAATTCATATTCGCGGTAGGTTTCCACTTTGAAATAAGGAGAGAGCCCTGCTTGTTCAAAAGCCTCAACAATTCTTTTTTTAATTTCTTTGCTTTTGTTTAAATCGTTAAAGCGCACATTCAAGCCGCTGCTGCCAGAAACTTCTCCGCCAGATGATGCGCGGATCTCGCTTACAAGAGAGCTGCTTGCAAGGACTACTTTGCCTCCAAGCGGAATCAAGCCAGGATCATAAAACCCTGCGACATAAGCTGGAACCTGCTGCTCTTGTAAAGAGCTCATTGTGGGGCTGTAAAAAGAGAGGGTCAAGGCATCAAAAGGCAGTACTCCTGCATCAAAAAATGATTTGGGTAATAAGACGGCCTCCAAACCATTTAAGAAAAGCGTTTTTGGCATTTTTTCAACGCGCGCTATCTCAAGGTCTTTGAAATTTAGAGTGCCTTTAAAAGGAATGCTTTGCACTTCAAAAGAGACTTCAAAAAAAATATTTGAAACTTCTTTTGCTTTTTTAATAGATGTTTCAACTATTTTAGCTTTGAATGAAAGAGGCTCTACCATTTTTAAAGCGGCTTTTAAAGGCTTTTCTTCCCAAAATAGCTGCTTAGTTTTAAGCTGTACTTCTCCAATTTCTGCTTTAAAACCACCTTCTTCATACTGCTTTTTTAAAGCATTTAAAGAGCTGTTGTCTTTTGTTAAAAGCAGCTCTACTGACAAATTGGGATGCGTGACTTTTAATGCTTGAAAGCTGCCATTTTTTGGAAAGAGAGACTCTGGAATAGCCCATTTTGATAGGACGGGTTTTAGTTCTTCAATTTTTATTTGGGCTAAAAAGCTTTCTAGCAGCGGCTGAAAATAAGCCTCATTTTTTGCAAGCAGTTGGAAAAAGCGGTTGAGGCTATCGAGATTTAAAGGGAGGACTGTTTTATTGTCAAAAGAGTCAAGATTAAAAGAGCTAAGATAGACGCTTTGTGAAATGATGCTCTCTTGCACCCCTCTTATAAGCTTTAAACGAAGATGTGCCATAGTAGCTTCATAAGGAGAAACAGTGATTAGATCGTTAGTGCTTAAATTTTTAATTATATAATCTGCCTCTTTTACCAGATCTTTTAGCGTTCCTTCAGCATTTAAGAGTGGGGGGGAAAAAAATTGAGGGATTTCCTCGTCAAGGTTTTCGTTGTAGGGATTGGTAAGAGGGGAGTTAAGTTTTTCACCGATGCTCTTTGCACTGTAATGAGAGCTTTCGCTGATGGTATCAATAAGGTAGTAGTAAGAATTTTCATATTCTGCTGTTGGTGTGATGCGGACAGGGGCTGTAATAGAGGTTAGTTTTTCTATCCAGCCTTTTTCAAGGCCATTAGTAACAGAAAAGAAAACAACAATGAGCCAAACGACCAAAGAGATGACAAGGGTGGAGATTAAACTGATGATAGAGACAGAGAGCTGTTTCCAGCGGGGAGCTAAATATTTTTTCGCAACAGATAGTTCAAACATATCAAGTCCCGTGCTATAAAAAGCACGGTAGCGATGCTAAGTGATTAGCCTCTTGTGAAAGGAACTGGCAGACGCCTTAAAACATGGGGCTGATTACTTAGTATCGCTACCGCGATGCATCTTACTAAATTTTATAGTGGTTTAAATTTTAATTGAGAATTCTAATAAAATTTAAATCAGTATAAAAACTGCTATTTTGCTTCTTTAAATTCTACGTGTTCACGCACAAAGGGATCAAACTTCATTAATGTAAGGCGATCTGGCGTGTTTGTCTTATTTTTAACAGTATAAATAAAGTAGTGGCTCTTTGAGCTTTTTAATTTAATTTTTTCGCGCTTGCTTGCCATTTTTTTGCTCCATAGAATTTTGTTTTATAACGTGTGATCATACAAAAAAAAGAATATCCTTTCAAGAAGTTTTTAAAAAGGAATAGAGGGGAGGGCTTCTAAGTCCAAAGGATCACTTTCCATTTTTGTCAAATACTTGTGATAGCCAAGCCCTGCAATCATGGCAGCATTGTCTAAAGATAAATCTTTAGATGGCCAAATATAGCGGCAACTTTTATCTTCTTTTTCAAATAATTTTCTTAAATACTGGTTGTTCGTAACGCCGCCGCCAAAAATAATGGTTTCACAATTAAAAGCCTTTTTTGCCTTTAATGTTTTTTTTACAACACCAGAAAATGCGGCCAGCTGAAAAGAAGCGGCTGCATCTTGTGCTATTTCTAGAGATATGTTGATCTCTGTGGATTTCAAGCTGTTTTGCCCCTTTACCGCATAAAGAAGAGCCGTTTTTAGTCCACTAAAAGAAAAATGATAAGGGTTTGTTTTGACTACCCCTGCTTTAAAAGAGTGTTTTTTAGGATCACCTTTTAAAGCTAGCCTCTCAATTTCTGGTCCTCCTGGGTAAGGGAGTCCTAAAATCCTTGCAGCTTTGTCAAAAGCCTCTCCTATTGCATCATCCACTGTCTGGCCAATCAGCTCATATTTGCCAAGATCTTTGATCAAAACCAAAGCCGTATGTCCTCCAGACAAGATGCAGCCAATCGTGGGGAAAGAGATCGGCTCTTTTTCTGACATCATGGCAGCGTAAAGATGTGCTTCAATGTGGTTGACGCCAATAAATGGTTTGCCAAGCGTAAAACTTAACGCTTTTGCTGCATTTAAGCCGATCAAAAGCGCGCCTATCAAGCCAGGGCCTTTGGTGGCTGCAATTAAATCGACATCTTGCAATGCAAGATCTGCTTTTTTTAAGGCTTCGTCAATGACTGGGATCATGATATCTGCATGACGCCTACAGGCAAGCTCTGGTACCACACCGCCAAACGCCTGGTGCAAATCAATTTGCGAGGAGACGACATTAGAAAGGATCTCTTTTCCATCTTTTACAATAGCTGCAGCTGTTTCATCACAGCTTGTTTCAATTCCTAAGACAAGCATTTTTTAATCCTGTAAGATTAGCGAGGCCGCTGCTTCATCTAAAATAAAAAGAGGCCTGTTTGTTTGAGTTCCTACAACCCCTTGAATAGGGAATTTTTCAGGATCAAAAGGGGATTTTAAAATAGTTTTTACCATTTCAGCTTTAGACTTGCCCAAAATATAGACCACAATCTCTTTTGCTTCATTGATACACTTAAAAGTAAGTGTCAACCTGGAGGATTTTTTGGATGGCACCTCATTTGCAACCACTAACCGGTTTTGAATTTGAAGCGCTTTGGTGTGGGGAAAAAGCGAAGCGGTATGGCCATCATCTCCCATTCCAAGCATCACAAGGTCAAATCTTCCATTTGGCAATTTATTTTTTAAAATAGTTTCGTAAAGAGCCTCATTTTTTTCTAGACTCTCATTTTCTGATGCCCTCATCGGAAAGATCTGCTCTTTTGGGACAAGAAGAGAAGAAAAGCCGGCATCCATTGCCATTTTATAGTTGCTTTCCGGGTCATCCAGCAAAACATCGCGTTCATCGCTCCAAAAAAGAAATACTTTTTTATAATCGATCAAATCTCTGTTTTCTGGTGCACTTAGTTTTTTAAAAATCGCTTTTGGAGTGCTGCCTCCAGACAAGGCAACTGCAAAAAAACCATTGGTCTTGATGGCATGATTCGCTGCTTGAATAAAATGGCGGACGCAAACATCGATTGTTTCCTCTTCGTTTCCTGGTACAACAATTGTTTGCGTTTCAGTAAAAATTTCTTTCATTATTTTTCCCAGTTGACCTTTGCAATTATTTCTAATGCTTGGTTGTAGCTTTTGCTTGGAGTCTGATAAAAAATTTCTTTTAAAAAGTTGAGGCCGCGGTTAAGATCTGGCAGTGCAAAAGTACAAGGTAGTTCACAGCTCTCTAAAGAAGAGATATGTAAAACTACTTTTGAACCATTTTTTGAGCTGTAAAGAGAATAGCTTGTCCCATCTTTTCCTGTGACTTCAAACTGTGTCAGGGAACCTTTTGAAGCAATAGTCACTGTATCTTCTTCTAAAATGACATTGATGTCCTGGTTTTGATAGGTGTAACAAAGCGCTTTTTGATGCTCGTGGTGAATTTCTTCAGCAGCGAGCTTCCATCCAAGAGAAGATGCCAAAAACGCTTGCAAGTAGATGGCTGCCAAATTGTCTTTTGCCCCATTTCCAGAGTAACGGATGATGATTTTTCTTGGACTTCTTAAAAATTCTATTTTTTCTTGGCTATTAAAAACTTCTGCCAAAAGATTTCGGTAACTGCTAAGACTACCCCAGGAGATGTCCATGACTTCTACTTTCACAGTACTTAAAAAACCAAGCATGCGTTGGCTAAATTCTTGAATGTGGTCTGCAAAAGCTGCATTGAAAATAAGCCTTGTAGCAAAAGATTGCAGCGCTTCTAATATTTTTGTGGCTCTTGTTGGGTCTTCACCCCATATTAAATAGACAGGCAGATCAGCCACGATATTTGGCAATACAATAAAAGGCACGCGTTCTAGCTCCTTCTCGGAGGCTAAAATATGAATCACTTCAGAGGTAATGCCTTTTTTACCTATTTTTTGGAGGTATTTACCTTGATCTCATCTATTTTTGCGTCACTGATTTTTTCTATGCAGATGACTCGGCAAGGAAATTTTTCAAGCAGAGCCTCTAAAATCCGATTAAGCTCCTTTTTGCGCTCTTTGCTTGGTGCGTAGACAATCAGGTTGAAAAGACACGTTTCTAAAGAATTTTTGGAGAGTCCTTCTAAAATATTTTGGATGTCAATTTTCATACAAGCCTCCAAAAAAAGTTTTCATTCAAAAGAAGCTGGTCTGCAGATTCTGGACCCCAAGTTCCAGCTGGATAATTAGGAAAATCATCAGCTTTTAAAGTTTCCCAATACTTTAAG
>DAORNI010000024.1:18636-26621 GCA_035440845.1 Parachlamydiaceae bacterium
AGCTAAAACCTCATCACTCCGTGCAAAAAGAGTACCATCTCCTGCCATGCAGTCAGAGATAAGCCTCTCATAGGCCTCCGGAGGTGCAGATCCAAAATAGGCATTGTATTTAAAGTCCATTTTTACCGGCTGGAGTGGCTCTGTTATGCCTGGCACTTTGCAGTTCATGCGCAAAGAGATACCCTCGTCTGGCTGAATGCGGATGACGAGCAAATTTTTTCCCAATTTTTTTCCTTTTTTGCAAAAGAGAGATCCAGGAGCACTTTTAAAACTGATGGTAATTTCTGTTGCCCTTTTGGGAAGTCTTTTGCCAGCCCTTAAATAAAAAGGGACACCATCCCAACGCCAGTTGTCAATGAATAATTTTAAAGCAGCGTAAGTCTCGACATTTGAATCTTTTGCAACATTTTCTTCTTCTCTGTAGCCTTTGACCTCAAGACCGTCAATAAATCCTTTTCCATACTGACCTCTTACCGCAAACTGCTCCCATTGATCGACTGGAAAAGGACGGATTGACTCCATCACTTTTACTTTCTCATCGCGGATGGCATCTGCTTTCATGCTAGTTGGCGGTTCCATGGCAACTAAAGATAAAAGCTGCATCATATGGTTTTGTACGATATCTCGGACAATGCCGGCCTCTTCAAAGAAATGGCCTCTTGTTCCAATTCCAATTTCTTCACTTACAGTAATTTGAATATGGTCGATATGGCGGTTGTTCCAGATCGATTCAAAAATCAAGTTGCTAAAACGGAAGACGAGCAGGTTTTGGACGGTCTCTTTGCCAAGGTAATGGTCAATTCGGTAAATTTGACTCTCGTCCAAATATTGGCTGATTTCAGACTGGAGCTTTTCTGCTGATTTTAAGTCATGCCCAAAAGGCTTTTCGATGATGGCACGCG
Source organism: Parachlamydiaceae bacterium (assembly GCA_035440845.1). Lineage (GTDB taxonomy): Bacteria > Chlamydiota > Chlamydiia > Chlamydiales > Parachlamydiaceae > JBBSJT01. The sequence continues at coordinate 19,539 of DAORNI010000024.1, forward strand.
ACCATTTTGCAGAAGATACCGGATAGATCAGTTCATGCTCGTGCAGTTTTTTAACAATCAAGGGAAAAAAACTAGGCTGCGTCGAGAGGTAGTAAAGGCGGTTTCTTTTTGTGCCGAATTTGCTGTCTAGATCGTTTAAAAGGACATCAAGGGACTTATAGCCTTCATCATCGTCAAATTCGGAACGGTGGTAAAAAATTTGTTCCTTAAAAGTCTCCCACGTTTCTTTATCAATCGGCTTTGTCCTTGAAAATTTTGAGAGGGCAGTAAATATCTCGTCTCGAAATTGCTCATTTGTCTTATCGCGCCTTGCAAAGCCGACACAAGCAAAGTGAGCTGGCAATTCTCCGTCCAGCATCAAGTTATAAAGGGCTGGCAAAAGCTTTCTGGATGTCAAGTCGCCTGTTGCGCCAAAGATGACCATGATGCAAGGCTCTGCAATTTTAACAGCCATATCGCTGTCTTGCAGCGGATTCTTAAAAGTAGCGTCCATGATAACATACCTTAAAAGATATTTTGTTATTAACAATTTTCCTGTGTAAAGCGACTGTCCAAATAGTTTTGCAAAATGATGACAGCTGCAACCTTATCAATTACCTTCGATCTTTTTTTACGGGACATACTACCTTCTCGTAAAGACTTTTCTGCTTGCACAGTCGTTAATCTCTCATCCCAGGTGATCACAGGAATTGCTGTTTTTTCCTCCAGCAATTTAACAAAATGGGTCACATCATCTGCCTGCAGCCCAAATTTACCGCTCATCATAAGAGGCATTCCTACCACAATTTTCTCAATTTCACAATGCTTTTCATGTGCAATTTTTGCAACCTCATCTAAAATTTTAACTGCATTTTTTTCTGACTTGATATCCGCCTGGACAGTTGCAAATGGCATGGCGATAAGTTTTGTCTCATCAGACACTGCAATGCCAAAGCGCGCCTTTCCATAGTCGATGCCAATAATGCGCGTTGGTTTAATTTTTTTTGGTGCGTCCATGTTTTCCTTGTTTATGCTCGATCATTGCCTGGATAAAGGCTTTAAAAAGCGGATGAGGAGAAGTTGGCTTTGATTTAAACTCCGGATGAGACTGCACGCCAAGCATCCAAGGATGGCCTTTGATCTCTGCGATTTCGCAAAGATCGCCCTCATGCAGGGTACCAGCTATAACAAAACCTTCCTTTTCCATTGCTTCTTTGTAGCTATTGTTAAATTCATAGCGATGACGATGCCGCTCGCTCACTTGATGGTTCTGATACGCTTTTTCAGCATGCGTGCCGGGTTTTAGATCGCAAAGGAAACTGCCAAGGCGCATGGTGCCGCCAAGGTCTGTGACACCGCGCTGTTCGCTAAGAAGAGAGATGATCGGGTTTTTAGTTTCAGGGTCGATCTCGGTAGAATTTGCATCTTTTAAGCCAAGTACATGGCGCGCAAACTCAACAGCTAAAACCTGCATACCAAGGCAAAGGCCAAAATAGGGGATCTTGTTTTCACGACAATGTTTGGCAGCCAAAATTTTGCCTTCCCATCCACGTTCGCCAAACCCGCCAGGAACCAAGTAGCCATCACAGCTATCGATCGCTTCTTCAATGGTCTTGAACTCGCTGATTTTATCTGCTTCAAAACGCTCAATTTCAATATTATAGCCAGCATCTATTGCTGCATGCTCAAGTGCTTCGTAAACCGATTTATAAGCGTCTTGATGCTGTACATATTTACCTACAAACCCACATTTAATGGTGCCTTTTGGATTTTTAATGGTATGGACAATCTTTTCCCATTCATCCAGCTTGATTGGTTTGTCATTTAAATTTAAAAGTTTGCAGATCAGGCTGTCGATATTTTGCTCATGCAGCTTGATTGGCACTTCATAAATGGTGTGTTTTACATCTACTTCTTCAATGACTGCATTTTTAGGGACATTGCAAAAGAGGCTGATCTTATCCTTCACATCTTCATCCAGTGAGTTTTCAGAGCGGCAAAGGATGATGTCTGGGAATATGCCAATGCTGCGAAGAAGCTGCACAGAATGCTGTGAGGGCTTTGTTTTTACTTCTCCTGCTGCTTTAATATAAGGGACATAAGTAAGGTGAATGTTGATGCATTGCCCTAAATGGTCATATCTGAATTGGCGGATTGCCTCTAAAAAGGGCTGGGATTCAATATCCCCCACAGTCCCGCCAATTTCGACTAGCACGACATCGATGTTTTCTTCTTGTTTTGCGCAATGCAAAATGCGGTGCTTAATTTCGTCTGTGATATGGGGGATGACTTGCACAGTTTTGCCAAGATAGTCGCCCTGCCGCTCTCTTTTGATGACCGTATTATAAATTTGTCCCGAAGTGGCGTTTGAAGCCCTGGAAAGCGGGGAGTTTGTGTATCTATAGTAGTGGCCAAGGTCTAGGTCTGTCTCTGCGCCATCATCTGTGACGTAAACTTCGCCATGCTGGTAGGGGCTCATGGTGCCAGGATCCACATTTAAGTAAGGATCTAATTTTAAAAGTGCTACTTTCAAGCCTTTTTTTTCAAGCAACATTCCAATAGATGCCGATGACAAGCCTTTTCCTAAGGAAGAGCAGACCCCGCCTGTGATAAAAATGAATTTTGTTTGCATAGGAGTGCCTCAACTTTTTTAATATCTTCCGGGGTGTCAACACCAAGGCTTTCACTATCAACTAGCGCAAGCCTGATCAAGACCCCATGTTCTAACGCTTTTAATTGTTCTAAATCTTCTGCAAGCTGCAGGGGAGTTTCCGGTAATTTTGCATATTGTAAAAGAAAATCTTTTTGGTAGCCATAGACGCCAATATGTTTGTAGTAAGTTTGATCGCTTTTAAAGCCCCCTTTGCCATGTGGGACAAGCGCCCTTGAAAAATAGAGAGCGTTTTGGCTGCTGTTAAACACACATTTGACAATGGATGGATTTTTAGCCTCTTCTTCAGTTTTTAACAGCATGCAAGCAGATGCCATCAAAGGATGATCTTTTTGCTGCAGCGCCTCAATCACTTTTGCAATCACATTTTCTTCTAAAAGAGGCTCATCGCCTTGAATGTTGATGATCCATTCAAATTCTTGTAAGGAGCTCTCATTTTGCACTGCTTCTGCAATTCGCTCTGTGCCGTTTTTGCAATCTGGAGAAGTCATGACAGCCACCCCTCCAAAAGAGACGACATGCTCATAAATGGAGGCATCATCGGTTGCAACAACAAGCTTGTCTAAAAGGGAACATGCAAGAGCTCTCTCATAGGTGCGCTGAATCAATGTTTTCCCAAGGATTTTAACAAGCGGCTTGTTTGGCAAGCGGCTGCTTTTTAGTCTGGCCGGGATAACGCCCAAAACTTTTTTTTTGAAATCCATTCAATTTATTCCTTCAAAATTACAGAAAACTTCTTTCGAAATTCGCTTTGATTGAAAAAATTAGCTATTTTTTGAGTAAAATTTTTCAATCAAAGCGAATTTCGAAAGAAGTCTAGAGAAGATTTTAACTTAAAAGACCTCATTAACTCAAGTTAAAAACAGAGTTTAAAAAAGGATTTGCGAAAGATCAGAAAAATTAGGTATGGTTGCGGGTTCTATCTTAAAAAAAGGGAAACATCATGGTCTATCTAAAACAGTTGGCAATCGGCTTTTCTCTTTTAACCCTTCCTTTTTTTTCAGCAACGGCCGAAACTAAAGCCCAAGAAAAAATGAAAAGCCATCTTGATGTGATAAAAAATATTTTAGATGCCGCGTATGCCCCTTGTTTCTGGAAAGAGAGTCAATTTGGCTGGAATTTGGACATTGAAATAAGTTTGGCCAAGCGCAAAGTAGATGAAAATAGCAAAATAAATGATGCACAATTCCAAAAAATTGTCCGCGATTTTTTTTCCGGTATGCGCGATCAGCACTCTTTTGCAAGGTTTCATGCAACAGAAGAGGCGGAGCTTCCCTTTCTCGTAAAAGGAGCCAATAACCGCTATTTTATCTCTCATATTAACAAAGGATGTCTCGCTTCTTCTGTTTATCAGATCAGCATAGGGGATGAGCTTGTGATATTTGATGACAAAAAGACGCACGATGCTGTATTAGACCTTCAAAAAGAGATCTCTCAAGAGTTTCAAGAAGGAGCGAACCGGGCGCTTGCTGAAATGTTTTTAACAAACAGAAAAAGATGCTACGGTCATGAAGTGCCAAAAGACCCAGTAAAAATCGGCATCAAAAAAAGAGATTCAGAAAAAGTGCGCTTTTATCAACTCGCATGGAATTATAAGCCAGAATGTATCACTAGCGGCTATAAAATTTTTCAAGGAAAGGACTTTTCTTTAAAAAAAGAGTGCCCTTTTAAGGAAAATAGAAAAGAAACTTTTTTTAAACAGTTGATGATCAGCTCCCATTATGAATTTTTTGAAAACTTGCGCGCCCTTTCTCCGGAATGTGGCCATAATCCGGGAGCTAGAAAAAGCTTTTTAGGGGATCTTGGCAAAACATGGTGGGTCTCCAGCAAAAAAAAAACATTCCACGCCTACCTCTACGAAAACGACGCTGGTAATTTGATTGGCTATATCCGCATTCCCCACTACTCCGGCTCTTTGGGAGAAGTGCTGGAGTTTGCAGAGATAATCAACCTTTTTGAAGAAAGAAGCGACTGTTTAGTGATCGATCAAATGAACAATCCTGGCGGCTCTCTTTTTTATATGTGCGCTTTGACCGCCCTTTTAACGGAGCAGCCCTTAGAGGTACCGAAGCACCAAATTGCCTTGAATCAAAGTGAAATTGCAGAAGCGATCAAGGCTATTCCTATTTTTGAAGAGGTTTCAAACGATGAAGAAGCAATCCAGCTTTTAGGAGAATCTTTTTACGGCAATCCTGTGACATTCCAAACAATCCAGTTTGTTTTAAATTATTTTAGGTTTTTGGTAGATGAGTGGAACCAGGGAAAAACATTGACTAGTCCCACCTATCTTTATGGTTTTGATCAGATCAATCCAAGCCCTTTTGGCTTTTACTCCAAGCCTATTTTAGTTTTAGTCAACGAGCTTTCCATTTCTGCGGCAGAATTTTTTCCTGCAATCTTGCAAGACAATAAAAGAGCTACTATCATGGGGGCAAAAACATCTGGGGCTGGCGGCTTTGTGTTAAAAGCTAATTTCCCTAATTTATTTGGTTTAAAAGACTTTCGCTATACAGGCTCTATAGCACTTCGAAAAAAGGGAGACCCAATTGAAAATCTGGGTGTTTCACCGGATGTCTTATATAAGATTTCAGAAGAAGATCTACAGTGTGGCTATTGCGTCTACAGCCAAGAGATCAATGCGCAAGTTCAAGAACTTATAGAGAAGGACCATCGTTAACAATGAAAGAATTTCCAAGAGCAATTACACTACCAGAATCTGTCAAGATCGCTCGTTTGCAAAGGGAACAAGAAATTGTCTCTTCTGCAAAACGAGGCATTTTTATCCGCCTTTTTATTATCACAATAGAATTTTTAGGATTTGCTTTTTTAGGCAGTCAAGCACTTTTAGCAGATGCTTTGGCGAGTCTTGTCGATGTTGTCTCTACTTTTTTTCTTGTTTTATTTGTCAAGCTGGCAGAGCGACCGCCAGATAAAAATCACCCCTTTGGTCATGGTCGGCTAGAGCCTCTGATTGGTATGCAACTTGGCACATTTTTAGCAATTTTAGGTAGCTGGATGCTGTTCCAGCAACTTTTTGAAATTTCTAACGAAACAAGAGAAGTCCCCATTGAAAGACTGACGTGGATAATACCCGTATGTGCGGTTCTTTTATTAGAGCTTTGTTACCGCTTTATGATGCGGACAGCAAAAAAACAGAACAGTCCAGCATTAGCTGCTGATGCTGTCCATTATAGAATAGATGCCCTAACTAGCCTTTTTGCTGCAATCGCCCTTATTTTAGCAGCTTATTTTCCTGGTTGGAGCTTAAAGCTTGACCATATGGGTGCTATTGCAATTGCGTGCACCATGATTTTAGTGGGTCTTATTGCTGCAAAAAAGAATTTGAACCAGCTGCTTGACAAAGCACCTTCACAAGAATATTTTGACAGGGTAAAAAAAGCTGCTTCTCACGTACAAGATGTTTTAGGCATTGAAAAAATCCGCATCCAGCTTTCTGGCCCTGATGCACATGTCGACATTGACGTTGAAGTAGACCCTAAGCTTTCAGTTGACAAGGCGCATTGCATCAGCCAAAAAGTGCGTGCAGAAATCCAAAAAGAATGGGCAGCAGTCCGTGATGTGACAGTCCATATTGAACCCTATTACGAAAATGATCATTAGACTTCTTTTAAAACTTCTTATTTCTTCACATTTTACTTTAGCTTTTTGTTCCTTTCTATAATTCTTCGCGCTTTGATAATAACCTGAGTTTTGGGTTTCTCTCTTCGAACTAAATTATTAATTACACTATGCAAATCAAAAAATGAAACCTCAATTAACGGTAAAAATACCGGAATAAGAGAGACTTATCCTACAAAACCTTAGGGTTTGATAAAAGAAGAAACGATCTTAAAGGCATATTTAATTCCTGCAAAAACGCCGTAACCTAACAAAAGACCAATCAAGGCATAGATCAAGCCTTCAAATGAGAATTCAATCCCAAACTGGAAGCTTTGGTAGGTGGAGCTTGCAATATCTGGCAAAAAGTTAAAAAGAAAAGTAAAAGGACGGCGAAATGCAGATGTCGTATTCAAAGCGTTATAAGAATCTAAAAGCTTCTGGTAGCGGACAAGCATCTCTTGCATGATGAGGCCAAGTCTTGAAAAATCTAAATCTGCATTTGTGATAAACTTTTGGATAAAGGCTTCAAGCTCTTTTCCAGAAAGTGTGGCTGCCTGCTTGATTGCATCCAATTGAAATTCCAGCTCGTTCAAATGCCCGGCAAGCTGCTGCTTATACTGCTGCATAAACATGGGAGCTTGTGAAAAAATAAGCGCACCAATAATAGCTGCGATCTTATCTAACGTATTGACAATCCATTTTAACATAAAAAATACTTCAAGTTATTAACTCATCTTACGCAAAGTGCTCGTTGCATCCTATCTTCTAGAGCAGATCTTTCGTCGTCCATAGCTTTGGCTATGAACTCCTCA
>DAORNI010000025.1:0-227 GCA_035440845.1 Parachlamydiaceae bacterium
GCATTAGCTGCAAACGCTCCAATTTTTCTTTATCGTCTGCATCTTTAGTAGGTTTAGCTTGAATTTGATTGATCGCCTGATTGACATCATTAGAAAGCTTGGCAATTGTCTTTTTATCCTCAATTTGCTTCATTTCTTCATTAATTTTTGAAGTTCTTGGGTCTGCTGCTGTCTGAATAGGCTTATCTTCTTTGATTTTTGCCTCAGGATGAGACTGTTTCATCACT
>DAORNI010000025.1:385-11636 GCA_035440845.1 Parachlamydiaceae bacterium
TGTTTTTGCCTGAATCGCTGTCAAGGCGCGCTCAAGCCGACTTGGTACTTGAGATTCAACAGAAGAAGTTCTAGAAATTCCCGATAATGGACTCATTAAAACTCCATTATACAACAGTTATTATTATATACAATTATAACATATTTAAATTATTAATTTAAATTAACTTTTATATGAAATTATATTTTTTAATAAATAATGTATTAATCTGAGTTTTATAGTCGTTTAAATTTAAATTTTCGCTTTTAACCTATGCGTCTATTATCGAAGAAGATTTATTGCAAAGACACTTTTATTACTTCAATTTTAGCTGGTTCCCCATTTAAATCCCATTCTGTGCCGCTGCATTTTCCAAAAATAATATCAGTTGCCAGCACTTCGTTGCGAATATAGGCATCATGCTTTTTAAAGGCTTCTACTACTTTTGCAGAAGTCTCTATTTTAATTTGAATACGGGCTGTCAAATTAAAATCCTGTTCGCGCCGCATGGTATTGACTTTATTGACAATCTCTCTTGCAATACCTTCTAAAACCAAATCTTCATTTAATGCCGTATCCAGTACAATCGTGATCTTGTTCAAATGAGAGGCAATCAACCCCTCTTTTACGCTGCGCTCTACTTGCACATCTTCTGGTGTTAGCTCAAAATGTTCATCGCCTAATTGAATTGTCACATTTTTTCCCTCAAGCAGCGCATTTAACTGTTCTAAATCAAACCCATTGATGGCATCTCCTGCGGCTTTCATGAATTTACCCACTTTTTTACCTAAAATGCGGAAATTGGGTTTTGCTTTAAGGGTCACAAACTGCGTCTCATCCTCTACAAACACAATTTTTTTAACATTCAGTTCATCTGCCACTAAATGCTGCTCTTCTTCTAAAAACTTCAACAAAACAGGATCTGACGAGGCGATATAAGCAGCAGCAAGTGGCTGGCGCACCTTTAACTTATGCTCTTTTCTTAAAGCATGGCCTAAACTCACAGTTGCTTGTGCAATATCCATGGCGTTTTCTAAATGCTCATCTCTTATTTGCTTTTGATAAGTTGGAAAGGCAGCTAAATGAACTGACTCTTCTGCTGTTTTTTCACGTAAATTCTGATAAATTGCTTCACTCATAAAGGGGATAAAAGGAGCTGCAATTTTGGTTAGCTCTAATAGCACTTGGTAAAGCGTAGAAAAAGCAAAATTGCGATCAGATGATGCATCCTCACTCCAAAATCTCCTTCTTGAGCGCCTAATATACCAATTTGTGAGCTTCTCTACAAATTCCACAAAAGGCTCTACTGCCTGGCTTAAATCGTAATTGTCCATCCCTTGTTCCACTTGGGCAATAAGCTTATGCAAGCAGGATAAAATCCAGCGATCCATGACAGATTCTGGCTTCAAATTTAAATTTTCAGGCTTCCAGTTATAAATCCGGGCATAAGAGATAAAAAAACTATAAGCATTCCACATCGGGAGCATCACCTGGCGAAGAACTAATTCTACCCCGCTTTCTTTAAAGCAGAGATCATCTGCTCTAACAGCTGGACTATGCATCATATAAAGCCGTATCGCATCAGCTCCAAATTTATGGATGACTGCAGCCGGATCCGGGTAATTTTTAAGGCGTTTGGACATTTTAGAGCCATCTTCTGCCAAAACAATGCCATTGACAACCACATTTTTAAAGGCCGGTTTATCAAAAAGGGCAGCTGCCAAAATAGTGAGCGTATAAAACCAACCACGTGTCTGATCAAGCCCCTCTCCAATAAAGTCGGCAGGAAAGCTCTTTTCAAAAAGCTCCTTATTTTCAAACGGGTAGTGGTTTTGTGCATAAGGCATAGAACCAGACTCAAACCAGCAGTCAAAAACTTCCGGAATACGCTTGAATGTTTTTCCATTTTTTACAATGTCCAAGTCGTCAATAAAGTGGCGGTGAAGATCGGTAATTTTTTTGCCAGTAAGCGCTTCTAATTCCGCAATACTGCCCATTGCAAGCAGCTCTCCATCTTCTGAGCGAAAAAGAGGAATGGGTGTTCCCCAATAGCGGTTTCTACTAATTGCCCAGTCTCTTGCCCCTTCCAGCCACTTGCCAAAACGCCCATATTTAATGTGCTCTGGAGTCCAATGAATCTGGTCATTTGCTTTTAAAAGTTTGTCTTTAATTTTTTCTACAGCCACAAACCAGGTTCTAACAGCCTTGTAAATAAGCGGTGTGTCAGAGCGCCAGCAAAAAGGGTAGCGGTGATGGATGGTCGCATGCAGAAAAACTTTACCTACTGCTTTTAAGCGCTTGATGATCTCTTTATCAGCATCTTTTACAAATTGCCCCTCATATTCTGCAATTTCTTTTGTAAATAAGCCGTTGTCATTGACTGGACAAACAAGTGCAATCCCCTCTCTTTGGCAGGCGTAAAAGTCCACTTCGCCAAAAGCTGGGGCTGCATGCACAATGCCGGTTCCCTCATCCAAAGAGACGCTCTCTTCTAAAATCACACGAAAAGCGCCTTTTTCTTTTTGAGAAACAAAATAAGGAAAAAGCGGCTCATATTTAAGGCCGTTTAAATCTTTGCCTTTTAGTTCTTCAATGATTTTATACTCGTTTTCATTTTTATAGTAGGCTGTAAGGCGGCTTTTTGCTAAAATATAGTGCTTGCCTGTTTTGATATCTTCAATTTTGACATAATCAATTTCTGGTCCCACCATCAAGCTCAAATTGGAAACCAACGTCCAAGGTGTCGTCGTCCAGGCTAAAAGGGCAGTTTCTGGTTCTGATTCTAGTGAAAAAGCAACGGTGAGTGCAGGATCGTCCACATCGCGGTAGTTTTCGCCTGCTTCAAAGTTGGAAAGCGGCGTGCCAAGCTTTGCAGAAAAAGGCATCACTTTAAAGCCTTCATAGACTAGACCCTTATCAAAAAGTTCTTTAAAAACCCACCAGACTGACTCCATAAAGTTTAAATCCATGGTCTTGTAGGTCTTGCTAAAATCAACCCAGCGCCCCATGCGATTGACTGTCCCTTTCCACTCTTCTGTGTAGCGCAAAACAATTTTTCTGCACTCTTCATTAAAATTGCCAATTCCAAAAGCGTGAATTGCTTTTGCACCAGACAAATTAAATGCTTTTTCAATTTCCTGCTCAACGGGAAGACCATGACAGTCCCAGCCAAAGCGCCTTGGCACAGAAAAACCCTTCATTGTTTTATAGCGTGGGATGACATCTTTGATGGTGCCGGCTAATAAATGCCCATAATGGGGAAGACCGGTTGCAAAAGGAGGACCATCATAAAAAGAGAAGACGGGACGGACAGAACCTTCATGAACCGATTTTTCAAAAATTTTATTTGTTTCCCAGAATTTTAGGATCCGCTTTTCTCGTGTATCAAATGTCTCTTGCTGGATTTCTTCAAACATGCTTTTTACTCCCAATAATTATGGATATGATAACCAAAAAGAAGCAAAAAAGTCTACCACGAAAGTCTAAAATGCGCTATAATAACTAGTTGGGGGTGTCAAGGTTTCGACTGGGGAACGAACCATTAGTTGCATGCAGAGGTTTATCGGTTGGCCTCTATAAAAGCCGATAAAAAAACAAATGCAAACGACAAAATCGTTTCAGCTGATTTCGCTTTTGCGAGAGCAGCGTAAGCAATAAGAACCTAACAGTTCAAGTTGCGTGGCAGCCCATAAGTGGACCTAGGCTTTTTGGAATCTGCCATAATCGACTAGGTATGACCAAATTTCCGAGCTTCTAGGAAGCTTGGTCAAGATCAAATGAAGACCGTTAATTCTATGGCTCCGTGTTCTGCCAAGGAGTTAATTAAACAAAACTGAACACTAAGCATGTAGTAATTAGTATGTAGTTTGCTTAGGACGAGAGTTCGATTCTCTCCACCTCCAATCCAAATTAAGGCTTCAGTTTTACGACTGAAGCCTTTTGTTTTTAGTGACATACAACACAAAATTCACACCGAAAAATTCTAGTGCGTTAAGCTCATTTACGCAGTATTTACGCACTAGACTGGATGAAATCAGAGTAAAACTATTTCGTTTTTCCCAAATACTGCTATATTCCTATGGCATCTGTGACGTCTGCGACTCACGGAGCACGTTCTTATATAAAAACAAGGTTCAGTGATAAAAAAACAACTTGTTTTTGCTCAAAATCTAAAGGAATAATTAAATAAAAAAATGGAATCACCCAAAAAATATATAGCAATCCCCTTTGATGCTAAAAGTACAGAGAGTAAGGTTTATGAGGTGCCTTCAAGTGATTCGAATACTCAGGAGCAAAGAACAGAGAAAAACTCCTCAGGTAGCTATAACTCGGAGAAAGCCTTTGAGGAATGTATAATTTATTTTGTTCGTCTTAAGCATGAAAATAATCAAGGATACGTGGGGCAGACAAATCGCTCATTAAATGATAGGAGAGCCGAACATGAAAGAAATGCTAATATGGGACATCCTGGATAATTTTACGAAGCCTTAAGAAACGAAGGTATTAAGAATTGGAATTGGACTATTCTTGAATTCTGTACTTTAGAGGAGGCTTATAAGCGAGAACGCTTCTTTATCCAAAAATTAAATTCATCCTCAATAGAAATCTTAAATACGGTTTATAACAGAAAGAAGAAGATTAAATCGCAAACGACTGAAAAAAATCATAATAATAAAAGTATAACTGCAAGTTTAGCAGCAAGAAAAGCTTGGCAAAATGCAGATTCAAGAAAATGGATGCAATTAGCCGGAAAGTTAAAACCAGTAATGAATTTAGAAAAACAAGTGAAATATAGAAGTGCTTTAGAAGCATCAAGAAATGAATTAGACTCTTTACCTACTATAAAAAAATCATGTGATGCAGGGCGACGCACTCCACACAATAATATTTATGCATGGCTAAATATAGACGGCAACCCGATTCTTACTGAACTTCATAAAAAAGGAGGACTACCATGCACAAAGAGGGTCAAACATTTAGAAACCGGAAAAATATTTTCGAATATTAAAGATGCCGCTCAGGCATATGGAATAAACTATAATAACATTCAAAATGTTTGTGTAGGATCTCAGAAGACAACGGGTAAAGGTTTAGTTTTTTGTTATGTTGATGATGAAGATAACGATATTCTAACTCAAACTCATAAAGAATATCAGAATGAACAAAGTGAAAATAAATATAAATACTACGCCATATATCCTCTTGAAACTGATTACAAAACACCTCTTGCCATTGGAAAAACCCTCAAAGAATTGTGTGATATATTAGGACTTTCCCTTTCACATGCTCTTGAAGTACGCAAAGGAAATAGACAACATGATAAAGGATATCGATTTACATTCTATGATTTTAAGGAGAAAAAACCATTATTATTCGAGAATCATAAAACAAAATTAAAAAAAGTCATAAGAAATGTAAAATGTCTAGATGATAATTTAGAATTTTCAAACCTAAGCGAGGCTGGTAAACATTATGGTCTATTAAGCAACCAAATCCGCCAATGTTGCATCGGGAAGCTGAAAAGTACAGGACGTGGTAGAGTTCAACGCAGATTCGCATATGTTGATAAGAATGGCAATCCTATACTCACGCCAAAACATGAAGAATCATTTTCATGGCTTGGAACTAGGGTGTTTTGCCCTGAACTAGGCAAAACCTTTCAATCAGTAGCAGAATTCTGTAGAGAAACTGGTGTGCCACAAAAAACAGCAAGAAAACATTTGAAAAATCCCGAGACGAGCCTAATGGGATTGACATTAATTAAAACAGGAAATCGTCATCAAAAAAGATAAGGAACAAGAATCTAGAGCGATTTTATCTCTGTATGTGACAGTTTTGACATCTGTGAGTCGTGGAGACTTATTGTCACATCTTGATCTATTGTCACAGTGAATCATTGGAATATCAATTATGACTCTACAATTAACCAACGAGCTTTTGGCTAAATCAGAATGGAAGCATATAATTTTTCATTGTTAGATCATAAAAATCTAAAAGTCAAAAAATATAATTAAATGAGAATAATTTTCACAAAAACCACTAAAATTTTGTGAAATAGACAGTCTTTCCTCCCTATTTTTCACAAAAAGATGCTATTTTTGTGAAAAAAAAAGCAATTTAGTTGCTAGTTTTCACAAAAAGATGCTATTTTTGTGAATCAGAGGAGATATATCAATATGCGTCAAAGTATAGAAAATTTGGTAAAAGATCGAATTATCGATCACGGACGCGGATGGTGCTTCACTCCCATGCATTTCTCTGATTTAAGCAACGACCCTTCTATTAGAAAAGCCCTTTCTCTACTTCAAAAACAAAACTTCATCCGAAGACTTGCCCAAGGTATTTACGATTACCCGATAATGCATGACCTTTTAGGCATAATCCCTCCTGATTTAAATGAGGTCGCTAGGGCTATCGCAGAAAAAAACGGGGTTCAGATTCAACCTGCCGGAGCTCATGCAGCTAATTTAGTTGGTCTTTCTAACCAGGTTCCTGGGCGGATTATATTTTTAACTGAAGGTCCATCCAGGACTGTTAAAATAGGAAATCAAAAAATTGTTTTCAAAAAGACCACAAAGAAAATTATGTCTTCTGCAGGCACTAGAGAAGGTCTTTTGATTCAAGCTATGAAAAATCTAGGAAAAGATCATATTGACCAGATAGCTCGTTCACGAATTGCAGAATTCCTTAAAGACTCCAATGAAAAAGAAATCAAAGAAAACATGAAATTTGCCCCTGCATGGATGCGAGTCATTGTTTTTGAAATTATGGGACTAAAACAGTGAAAGAGATTCATCTTTTATCTAACAATGAACGAGGGCTTTTCTTTAAAACTGCAAGCGATATTAAGGAAATGCCTCTCGAAATTATTGAGAAAGATTATTGGGTTGTGTGGGTCTTGGAGGGGCTTTTTTCACTTGAAAAGCTAAAGCCTTATCTCACCTTCAAAGGAGGCACATCCCTTTCAAAAATATATGGGCTAATTGATAGATTTTCGGAGGATATTGACCTTTCAATTGAAAGAGATTTTTTTGGCTTTGGTGCTCCCCACGACCCTGAAAATGCACCTTCCAAGAAAAAACAAAACGCTATCATCGATAATCTTTCAAAAGCATGCTCTACTTATGTGCAAACTGAAATGCTAGCCGATCTTAAAGACATTTTTACTGCAAAACTTGGAACAACTGATGGATGGCAAATCTTCCCTGATCAAAAAGATCCAGATGCACAAACATTATTATTCGCATACCCAAGTGAAACTTCAACAGCTGGATATATTCTTCCGCTTGTAAAAATCGAAATCGGCGCAAGATCAGAACACTGGCCTGTCAGTGAGCATCGAGTCCAGAGCTATGTTAAAGAAGCACTAAAAGAAAAAATCCATGAATCTGAAATAACAGTTCGTGTACTAAACGCTGAACGCACTTTCTGGGAAAAAGCAACTATCCTTCATCAATATGCTCATTTACCCGAGGATAAAAAGCTCCCCCCACGAATTTCAAGGCACTATTATGATTTCTTTCGATTAATAAATTCTGAGATTAAGAAAAAAGCCCTTCTTGAGACCACATTACTTGAACGTGTCGCTACTCACAAAAGCATTTATTTTGCATCAAGTTGGGCAAGCTACCAAACCGCTCGGAAGGAAACTTTAAAGCTGTTTCCTCCTGCTCGGATTTTAATGGAACTCGAAAAAGATTATGAATTGATGGAATCCATGCTCTTCAGGGAGATCCCTGCATGGGAATTAATTCTAAAGACTATCGAACAGTTTGAAAACGAATTTAACAAAGAATAGCTTGTATAGGAAAACTAATGAAATTCCAAACACCTTTACCACTAAACGCGGGCGATAAAGTCGCTATTATATCTCCTTCTTCCGGAATGCCTTTTCTTTTTCCATGGGTATACAAACAAGGACTAAATCGAATTAGAGAAATTTTTAAGCTTATACCTGTAGAATTTCCTACTGCTTGTCAAAGTCCAGAATATCTCTCTCAAAATCCAGAAGCTCGTGCAAAAGACATTAACGAAGCTTTTTTAGACTCTTCTATTAAAGGCATCATTGCGACAATTGGTGGAATTGATCAAATCAGGATACTTCCTTACTTAGACAAAGAGCTTATTTCAAGAAATCCCAAAATTTTTATGGGCTACAGCGACTGCACTAATCTACATTTGTTTTTATGGAATTTAGGCATTATTTCATATTACGGGGGTGCTGTGATGACCCAATTTGCAATAGGTGGTGGGATGCAAGATTATACAATTGACTCGATAAAAAAATCACTTTTTCATCCTCCCACTGGTCATATAAGCGCTGCCCCTGAATATAGTGATGCTGATCTAGATTGGGCAGATGAAAATAATTTAAATAAAAAATGCCCCATGTATCCAAGTGAAGGATGGTATTGGCATAACACCCAAGAGCAAATAATAGAAGGAAGACTATGGGGTGGCTGCCTGGAAGTCCTCGATTTGCATTTATCAGTTAGGCGATACTTACCTGCTTTTGAGAAATTGGATGGCTCTATACTGTTCCTAGAGACTTCAGAAGAAATGCCTTCTGAAGGTCTAGTGTATTGCTTTATTTCTGCTCTAGCTGAAATAGGCTTGTTACAAAGATTCAAAGCAATCTTAATGGCATATCCGAAAGCACAATTTTGCGATAGAAAGCCTCCAGAGGGTCGTAATGCCTTTATCTCAAACCAACAAAATGCAGTAAAAAACGCTCTCAAGGATTACAACATTGCTCTTCCGGTTATCTTTAATATGAATTTTGGACATACTGATCCGCAAATGATCATTCCAAATGGTGGTAATGTAAGGATCAATTGCGTAGCAAAAACAATCGAATTTTATTAAGGCTTGTGGATTTTTTGCTGCCACTAAGAAGCACAAATTATTCCTCAATTGCGTTAAAACTGCGTAATTCACTCCTTTAAACCTCTATTTAAGATCGATTTTTGAGCAGACTATAGCCTTAAGTGGGAAGACTAGTCATCTCTTTGTTGGGATTTATTACGGTTTTTTCTAGAATATCCCCTTTTACAAAGGGTTTCTGTGGATACAATCAGAAAATATATAAAAGAAGATGGATCGGTCAGCTATCATGCAGAAGTGCGTTTAAAAGGAGCTCCTGCAGAAAGAGGCTCTTTTCGAACAAAAACTCTAGCAAAAGAATGGATTCAACGGCAAGAATCCGCGATTAGAGACGGAAGACATTTTCGTACAACTGAAGCAAAAAAACATACAGTTAAAGAGCTCATTGAATGTTTCATTTCTCAATGGTTAAACCGATTTCCTGAAAAGAGTTGCCTGAAAGTTGCAGCAATTTACTACTGTTAATACTACTTGCCAATACAACGGCTTTCCGAGCCCGCGCCTCAAAGAATTTGCCGTCTTTCACATATTTTACTTTTTTGGCACACCCATGCTTGTCGAAGATGATTTTCACAGCGACTGAATCAAAAAGCATAAACAGTGTATGTCCATTGACTCCTTAACCTTCCGGCGTCATTACCATGCTATTCAAATAGGCTGTCGCACTGCTTACGCGCTTGGTTCCCGTTGGGGCCTTAACCATTTACACCCTGATTGTGTTTTTTATCTCTTTAAATCAGATGAAATAGAGCAACTCCATGAGCTTTGAAGTCAAACAAATCGTCACGCAAATTATCGCTTTTCTCATCATGCTATGGATTTTGAGAAAATACACGTGGAATCCTATTTTGGATATTAGATTTCTTGTGTAATTAAGTTTTTATTTCAAAATTATGAATTCCAGCGATAAGGTTAAATCGTAAGCCAAATCTTTTTCGTCTATTTCTATATCTATCACTAACGATTTTGAACCTTTTTAGACTGCCAATGGACCTTGTTGCACAATAGCCCTCACAGCATAGGAAATCTCAACAGCAGCTAAAATGCTCTAACTATCCTACACCACATAGCCTCTTCTAAAAATTATGTTTACATCTCCTGCAAATTAAAAAAAGGAGAATCTTTATTTTGTTCTTTTACAAACTCTAGCATGTTTTTAATGCAGTGTTTAGGATCAAAACTTTCCGTTTTATATCTAAAAGAGAACCCTTCAATTGATTGCGTATTTATGTTGTAATAGCTAGTGCGCTGCCTTTCCAAGAAAGAACCAAAACAGCGGTTGCATAACTCATCATAATGATCTTTTGATGATTCCTTGAGCAGCAATTTTATATCATCAAAATAAGCAATGATACCTTTATAATCAAGACAGCCCTCATCTGAAAATAATTGATAGCCTTTTTGTCTGATATATTCTTGTAAACTCATTTTTCTTATATTCGATTGATAGATCCTAAAACGACTTCCCTTTTTTTGTGGACTAAAGTAGTGCTCGATTGCAAAAGCATGATAAACACTGTATTCAAATGCCTTTCCTTCATACCTTTTTGGGTTTGGGTAGTTAATGGAGATGCAATAAACAAAAGATCTAGCTTCATTTACTTGTTCTATGTTCAGCTCTATTTCATTTAAAAGAAAATGGATCGTATCTTGATTAAAATCATAGGGAAAATGATCTAAAACATCATATATATTGTCTGAAGTCTTTCGTTTACAGATTTTGAAGTCATCGCTTTCTTTATATTCGCATTGCAAGAGCGACTCATTTATGCAGCTTAAAAAATTGTTGTAAATCAATTTAAATCTAGCTCTTAATTTATCATCTTCATCTTCTTTAAAAATATTATTGTTCAAATCAACAATAATAGGTCCAGAAAATAGATTATCAAATTTCAGTTCCATGCACATTAAAACGTTCTTCACCTGTATTTTTAAATAGCCACACAACTTGTAACTTGTATATAGGCGATTAGCAACTAACTTTGTCTTTTGTACACCAGAAGCCAGGACCGAAAGCGTTAGCATGTTAAAAAAGCAATCAGTATGGATTAATCCCGAATCAGAAACAAGGTTTGCTAATTTTGTGAACTTAATAACCTCTGCAATATTTTTTTGAGAAACGACACGGGCAATTTTAAACAATGCATAAGGATATAAAGATCTTATGATTTCTCCACACTTTTTATTGACACGCTCTACTTTCGAATAATCAAATAAACTCACATAAGTAAATGCCAATTTAAAGGCATCGTCTCGAAGAGCGGTCTGATTAGGATCAAATGCAGTTTTACCAAACATAAAATAAACCTCTAAAAGAAACATTGACAATATCACACTTCTTAGTTTCAATCCAGTTTTAAAAAAGAGAGGATCAAATGGTAAGCACTAC
>DAORNI010000025.1:11646-12637 GCA_035440845.1 Parachlamydiaceae bacterium
AAAACATTAGAAGATTATAAAAAAGAATTCAATCCAGAATTCATGAAAAGGGCTATAGAACTAAGCAGAAAAGCTTCTATCGTGGAAAAAACAGGCGGTGTTTTTGGGGCTGTCATTGTAAAAGATGGTAAAATCATTGCAGAAGGCTATAACCAGGTAGCTAAACAAAAGGATCCTTTATGGCATGCCGAAATGCAAGCAATCAGGGAAGCGTGCACAAAACTGGGAACGCCCCATCTGGAAGGATGCGTGCTTTATACAAGCGCTGAGTGCTGTCCTATGTGTCTTGCAACTGCTTATTGGGCACATCTTGACCATATCTACTACGGAGCCACAACAGATGATGCTTTGAAATATGGCGACTTTGCAGATATTGATATTTTAGATGAGATCAGAAAAGATCCCAAAGACAGGCGTATCCAATTTTCTCAGCATATGCATGAGGATGCTGTTGCTGTGTGGAAAGAATTTTCCAAAATGCCAAACCGCACCCACTATTAACCTGAGTTTTGGGTTATCTTCTTGAAATTCAGGGAATTTTTCAAGAATGAGTTTTACATTTTTTTTTTTCGAAAGTCAAGTTTTTACCCTTCTTGAGAAAAAAGTGTAAAAATCGCAAGAAAAAAACCTGAAGTTCGAGGAGAGAAACTAGAAAACTCAGGTGATTAACCTGAATTTCATTTTTTAAACTCCCGAATTTATTGAATTACATAATTTCTGCGGCTATGGCTGCAAGTTCCGAACGCTCTGTCTTTTCTAAAGAGACATGCCCGTAAATTTTTCGATCCGAAAATTTGCCGATCGTGTAGCTAAGACCATTTGAATCTTCACTCAAATAAGGGTTGTCAATTTGAGTCGGATCTCCCGTTAACACAACTTTTGTGCCATCACCGGCACGCGAAACAATCGTTTTAACCTCATGAGGGGTCAAGTTTTGCGCCTCATCGATGATCATATACATTTTGGGCAAAGAGCGCCCTCTAATGTAGGT
>DAORNI010000025.1:12732-17792 GCA_035440845.1 Parachlamydiaceae bacterium
AGATATTCCAAATTGTCATAAATAGGCTGCATCCAGTTAAAGAGCTTCTCTTCTTTGGTTACTGGCAAATACCCAATGTCCCGTCCAAGTGGAACAATAGGACGACTAACCAAAATACGAGAATAAACCCCTTCGTCAAATACTTTTCGAAGCCCGCAAGCTAGCGCTATCAAAGTTTTTCCAGTCCCTGCCTGTCCAATCAAAGAGACAAGCTTAATGTCATCCCTTAATAAGAGGTCAATGGCGCAGCGCTGCTCTACGTTTTTTGGCTTGATCCCCCAAATATTTGGTGATTTTAAAAGAGGGGTCAGTACTTTTTGGCCAGAATCATATTTCGCAACAGCAGAAGAGTGTTCAGGAGATGTCATGATGTAATATTCATTGGGTCTAGAATCTTTAAGTTCTTTTAATTCCAACCGATTATCTTTATAAAAGAGGTCAATGTCATGCTTGCTCGCTTCAATTTTGCGGATCCCTTTATAAATAGATGCATAAGAAAATTTTAAATTTTCATAATCCTCTGATTCTATCCCTATCGCTTCCGCTTTAATCCTTGCTGCAAAATCTTTTGAGACAAAAACAACTTTTTCCCCTTTATCGTGCAGCAAATACGCTGCCATGATGATACGGTTGTCATTGACAAAGAGCCCCAAATTTATGTTGCTGTCTGTTTTATATTCGAGCTGGATCCTTACGGTAATATCATTTGGGAGCTTGACCCCATGGTGCAAATCGCCATGCCCCAGCGTATGTAAAGAATCTAAAAAACGAAAGACGGCTCTTGAGTTTTTTCCAAGGTCATTGGGAAAACGCTTCATTTTATCCAATTCTTCTAAAACAATAACGGGAATGACAACGTTACTGTTTGAAAATTTAAGCAGCGCTTCTGGATCGTGAAGCAGTACATTGGTATCAATTACAAAAGTTTTTTTTGCCATCTAGACACTCCTCGTAAAAAAAATTTCTTATAGCATTTGCTTTCTTTTAGCCTAAAGAAAAATATGACAAAATTAAAAATCAGCACTCTTCTTAATTAACTGCTAAAAAATGATTGCTTATAATGACTCTTATTGATAAAATTTTTCTTTATAAAGAAGTAAATCAGGAGTTCATGGCATGAAGATCAATGAAAAAGTTTTAAGCATTCCTCCCTATTTATCGACTACTTGGCAATATGTCGCCTCCATTAAAATGAAAGGTGCGCTCCTTTCAGTAACGCTGATAGATGGCGATTCCATCAATATTCCCAATCTCTCAGAAGAAAATACCCAGTTGATTTTCAAAATGCATGCAACACACATTGAAGCAGCAAGCATGCAAGAGCTCTCTTTAAAGAAAAACAGCGAAACAGAAAAAAAACAGCTCTCTATTTTGTCCAATGCACTTCTTGAAAGCCAAAATCCTTTTTCACTAAAGTTTGGATTTGAGGCATTTGATGGCATGAATGCCATTGCAGAGCATAACCCGCTCGAGATGGATGCTCCAGACCTGCCGGCCCCACTTCTTGACAACTTAAGTCAAGTGGCAAAGATCATAACCAAAGAAGATGCTGCTTTTTTCCCGGAAGATGTGGCAAACTGCAACTGCTTTCATTGCCAAATTACAAGGACGATCAACCAGAATTTAAAGAAAAAGATTGCAGAAGAATTGAAAATGATCGAAGAAGATGAAATTGTTTTAGACAAAGAATTGGAATTCAACCAGTGGAATGTCATTGCAGAAGGCAAAGAATTTTTTACAGTGATCAACAAGCTGGACGATCAAGAGCAGTATAAAGTCTTTTTAGGTTCTCCTGTTGGCTGCAACTGCGGTAAGGATCATTGTGAACATATCATCGCCGCTTTAAGAACTTAACTCTTGCTGAAAAATTTAGAAAAAAACTAGAATGCAGGAAAAAATCATTGTTTAATTTCTTGGCTGAAGGAGTTTTTCCACGTGCATTATTCTTCTATTTTCTTTTTATTTGCCTTTACAGCATCGCTTCAGCCCTCCTGTTTTTTGAATGCCGCTTTAAACGAAACACATGAGACAATAGAGCATCCTGTCTCTTTTTCTCCCTTTGCGGGAAAAGTCACAAAAAATAAAGTGCGGATGCGGCTCCAACCTGCATTGGACAGCGCCGTTTTGCGCGAATTAAATAAAGAAGACTTGCTTGTTGTGATCTCTGAAACAGAAGATTTTTATGGAATTGAGGCTCCAAGCGAAATAAAAGCTTATATTTACCGCACTTTTGTACTCGATAATGTGGTAGAAGGCAGCCATGTGAATGTGCGCTTAGAGCCAAATCTGGAGGCACCAGTAATTGCTCAGCTAAATTCTGGAGATCATGTCCAGGGTGAAATTAGCCCCATCAACAGCAAATGGCTTGAAATTGCACCTCCAAAAACAACGCAATTTTATGTAGCTAAAGACTTTATCGAAAAAATTGGAGAGCCTTCCCAAGTAGAGATCATTCTTAAAAGGCGAGAAAGCGTTAGCCGGCTTTTAGAGTCCACTTATCAAATTGCTGAAATTGAACTTGAAAAGCCTTATCAGCAGATCAACATGGATGGAATTTTTCAAAACCTCAACAAAGTGATCAGCGATAAAAACAATTTGGCAGAACAAGTGGAAAAAGCGCGCTCTATCTTGACAGTGCTGCAAGACCGCTACTTGCAAAAGAAGATCGCCTTTTTAGAAGAGAAGCCGCAAAACCTGATCATCACAAAATTGCAAGACGAGACATTGTCGCAAAATATTACACCTGGAAAGCCAAAAAATATGATCACCAGCAAAATGAGCAGTTGGCTTGCACAAGAAGAAAAAATCTTCCTTGCCTGGAGCTCTCATAATCCCGAGCACTCCAAACAGCAATTTTACGAAAGCCAAAAACAGGAGACCACCCTGCTTCATGGTTTGATTGAAGCGTATGACCGCTCCGTTAAAAATAAACCGGGTGACTATATTTTAGTCAGTAGCGAAAGCCACCTTCCCTTGGCTTATCTTTATAGCACTCAAGTCGACTTGCAAGAGTTGCTCGGTGAAAAAGTAACGCTAGAGGCAGTGGCACGCCCCAATAACAGTTTTGCATTCCCCGCTTATTTTGTATTGAAGGCTGAAACTCCTTAAAAATTACATGTCTTTATCGCATATTCAATCCACTGCTTTAGTTGGGCTTGATGCTGTCCCCATTGATGTTGAAGTCGATGTGGCGCGTGCTGAAAAACTCTCTCTTTTAATTGTCGGACTGGCAGATACCGCCGTCCGCGAGGCAAAAGACCGCGTTTTAACAGCTGTTAAAAATTCCGGCTATTCCATGGGAAATATTTTCTGCCTTATTAACTTAGCGCCCGGCAACTTAAAGAAAGAGGGCACTCTTTATGATCTGCCCATTGCCATTGGTCTTTTAGAAGCCCTTGGCCAGATTCCAAATCAGGTATCAAAAGGATATTTAATTGTAGGAGAGCTCTCTTTAAGCGGTCAAATGCGGGAAATCCATGGAGCTTTAAGCATTGCGCTGCTTGCTAAAACACTCAATAAAAAAGGCATCATTTTGCCAGCTTGCAATGCCAAGGAAGCAGCATGTGTCCCAGGCATTGATGTCATTGCGGTAGAAAGCTTGAATGAGGCTGTTCATTTTTTAAAAAATCCAGATTCTATTGCACCCCTTCCATCCACTGTTTCTTCTGAAATTTTTGAAAATATTGCACCTTCTATTGACTTTGCAGACATCAAAGGACAATTCCATGCAAAAAGAGCGCTAGAAATTGCAGCAGCTGGGGGCCATAACACCTTGTTATCTGGTCCTCCCGGCTCTGGAAAAACAATGCTTGCAAAAGCTTTGATCGGCATTGTTCCAGAGCTTTCTTTGGAAGAGGCTTTAGAGACCACCAAAATCCATTCTGTTGCAGGAATTTTACCGCCTGGAAAAAATTTGATTACAGAAAGACCTTTTCGCTCACCTCACCATACCATTAGCCACGCAGGTTTGATTGGCGGGGGTAGCATCCCAAAACCAGGAGAAGTGTCGCTTGCTCATAACGGCATTTTATTTTTAGATGAGCTTCCGGAGTTTTCGCGTCTTACATTAGAGACATTGAGGCAACCCTTGGAAGATAGGCAAGTTTCGATTAGCCGGGCAAGGGGATCTTTTACTTTTTCTTCAAGCTTCATGTGCATTGCTGCCATGAATCCATGTCCTTGCGGCTATCTTGGACACCCGGACAAACCTTGCAAAGACTCCCCAATGGAAGTGGAGCGCTATCAGGGAAAAATTTCTGGTCCACTAAAAGACCGAATCGATATGCATATCGAAGTGCCGGCCATCCGCTACCGCGATATGATAGAGGCTAAAAATGGAGAGTCTTCTAAAGCCATCAGAGAGCGTGTAAAGCATGCGCGAAAAATCCAAAGAAACCGCTTTTTATCTGCCAAGACAAATGCGTCCATGTCAGCTGCTGAAATCAAAGAACATATCAAACTCAATAGAGCCTCAAACGAAATTTTAAGACAAGCAGTTGATGTGATGGGAGTCTCGGCAAGAGGCTGCTCGCGCATTTTGCGCGTTGGAAGGACGATTGCCGACCTTGCAAACGAACAAGATGTTAAAGAAGATCACATTATGGAAGCCATCAGCTACCGCCAATAACTAAACGATCTAAGAACTTGCAGGCTTCCTGGTTGTGCGATCGATTACTTCTAAAGATTCTAGCTCCTTATCTGTTGCAGCACCAAGCTCTTTAAATTTTCTTGCCGTCACTAAAACTCTCCCTTCAAAAGAACCAACTGCCTTATTGTACGAAAAAACAGCTTTGTCCAGATGGTTCCTGATATCGTCAAAATGTTCTACCATCACTTTCAAGCGGTCGTAAAGGTCTTTTCCAAGCGCGCTGATCTCTTTTGCATTTAGGGCGATCTGCTCTTGCTTCCAGCCATAGGCAACAGAGCGAAGAAGCGTGATCAATGTTGTAGGGGTCGCTAAAATAACTTTTTGTTGCACTCCCCATTCGATCAGTTCCGGATCGTGCTCTAAAGCGGCTCCAAAAAATGTTTCGCCCGGTAAAAAAAGCACGACAAACTCT
>DAORNI010000025.1:17911-18526 GCA_035440845.1 Parachlamydiaceae bacterium
GTTTCATCTGTTTCTTCCAAAGACTCCAAATAAGCCAAAAGCGGCGCTTTGGAGTCGACTACAATCTGCTTGGAATTTGGAAGTTTTATTAAAAGATCTGGTCTTAACCGCCTATTGTCTTCTAAAATAGCGCTTTCTTGCTGTACAAAATCACAATGCTCTAGCATTCCGGCCATTTCTACAACACGTTTTAGCTGTATTTCTCCCCACCTTCCACGCACCTGGGGCATTCTTAGGGCTTTTACCAAGTTAGCAGTTTCGCCCTGCAATTTAAGCTGTCCAGCAGACAGTGATCTCACTTGCTCGCTCAATGTGGCATAAATTCTTTCCACATTTTTTTCAGCTTCTTGGTTTTTTCCATCAAATTTTGTTAAAGCTTCTGTAATGGGCTTTACAAGCTGATCGATCGACTTTTGTCTTGCAGTCAAGTCCAGTTTTGCCCCTTCTTGTAATTTTTCAAACTTGGCAGTTGCAAGGTTCAAAAATGACTCTGCACTATTTTTTAAAGCATCCGATGAGAGGGCTTTGAATGTGTCTGAAAACTGGCTTTTAGCTTCCGTCAACAATGCAGCTTTTTCTTGAAACGCTTTTTTTTCCTGCTGCAGCGCTATTTCG
>DAORNI010000025.1:18711-26596 GCA_035440845.1 Parachlamydiaceae bacterium
TTAGAAAGTTTCAAGCAATAAAAGAACAAGAAGAGAGTACTTGCAAGAAAGGCAAAAAAGAATGCTAAATAGATTGAAATCATTTCTTGACTTACCATGCTTTTTTACCTTTTTAATTTTTGAGAGACGGTTGCTTTTTTAGCAAAAAACATTTATGCTTACATGGATTATATAATTCAAGGAATTTTAATATGCGACAATCCTTTTTTTTCCGCACCCTGCGCTATTTTTTTATCCCTTTTTTTGTCGTGTTCGGCATTTTTGCTGGCATCTATTCTGGTATTTTACTTCTCTCTTCAGGCTCAAACTCCTTCTCTCTTAACGAAATTAAAACAACTTATACTCCAGAAATTACAGTCAATGCAAATGGTGTCCGAAAAAATTTTTCTGAAAATGTGCCCGTTATTTTAAAACTCAATATCTCTGGCGTCATTGGAAGCGACAGCTTGAACCGGCACACCTTCCAAACACAGCTTTTAGAATCAAGGGAAGGCGTTTTTGAAAAAGCGGTTGTAAAAGCGCTTCTTTTACACATCAATTCTCCAGGCGGCACAGTTGTGGATGCCGATGGAATTTACTTGGCTGTCAAAGACTATAAAGAAAAATACCAAGTGCCAGTCTTTGCCTATGTGGATGGTCTTTGTGCGTCTGGCGGCATGTATATTGCAGCTGCCGCTGATAAAATTTACGCAAGTGATGTCAGCTTGATTGGTAGCGTCGGCGTTGTGACCCCTCCTATTTTCAACTTTTCAAAAACAATAGAAAAATTGGGAGCAGAGGCTCTTACTTTGTCAGCTGGCATAGGAAAAGACAACTTGAATTCTTTTAGACCTTGGAAAACAGACGAGTCCACAGAATATCAAAAAATCATTGATCACTACTACACCCATTTTGTAAACATTGTCGCCTCAAGCAGAGAAGGCATTGGCAAAGAAAAGCTTGTCAACGAATATGGCGCGCACGTCTTTTCTGCCAAAGAAGCAAAAGAGTGCGGTTTTATTGATGAGGCCTCTATGAATTTAAGCCAAACATTGGATCATTTAAGCCAAGCGGCAGATATTAATCATTATCAAGTTATCGAGCTTGAAAAAAAGAATTTTTTCTCAGAGCTTTTTGCCTCCAGCTTGCTTAAAGGAAAAATCGAGCATAAATTGGACGTGGGAGTAGAGATGCCATCTGAGATCATGAATCAGTTTCTCTATCTTTACCGCCCAGGACTTTAATCGATGGAAAATCTTTATATTATAGATGCTTCTGGCTATATCTACCGCGCTTATTTTGCCATCCGCAATATGACCAACGCAAAAGGCGAGTCCACAAATGCCCTCTTTGGCTTTATACGGTCTATTTTAAAGCTGATCAAAGATTTCAATCCCACACATTTAGTTTCTGTTTTTGATGGGCCAGACAATGGCAAATTGCGAAAAGAGATCTATCCAGCCTACAAAGCGCACCGCTCCGAAATGCCAGAAGACCTCTTATACCAGATGAGATGGGCAGAGCAGTTTTGCGAGCTCATAGGCATTCCTAAATTAAAAATAGAGGGTGTAGAAGCAGACGACACCATGGGAAGCATTGCCAAATGGGCAGAGAGCTTAGATACCACAAGTTATCTTTGTACAAGCGACAAAGATATGTGCCAGCTTGTCAATAACCATATTTTTATTTTAAATACACATAAAGACAATTTGATTTTAGGCAAATCCCAAATCCTTGAAAATTATGGTGTGCTTCCTACCCAAATTGTAGACTGGCTTTCCATCACGGGAGATGCCTCGGACAATATTCCGGGACTTGCCGGATTTGGTCCAAAAACAGCTTCCGATCTTTTGCAAAAATATGGCTCGTTGGATCACATTTTGCAAAATCCCGATCTGCTTTCTGGAAAAAAAAGAGAAACTCTTTTAGAAAAAGGAAAAGATGCCCTTTTAAGTCGAAAGCTTGTCCTCTTGAACTGCAGTGTTGAGATCCCCAAAAATCCAGATTTTTTTAAGCTGCAAGAGCCAAACCTTGAAGAGCTGAAAGCTTTTTACGCTTCCATGAATTTTTCTTCTTTGCTTAAAGAACTAGAACAAAAAGGGCAAGAAAATAAAAAATCTACCCTCGAAACTACAGAAGAAGAATATATTCTAGTTGACGATGAGGCCTCTTTAGATAACTTGTGCTCCTATCTTGCATCTCAAAAAGAGATCTGCTTTGATACGGAGACCACTTCTTTAAATGTTTTAGAGGCAAAACTTATAGGAATTGGTCTTGCAGTCCATGCTAAAAAAGCCTGGTACATCCCAACAAATGGGAATTTGGGACTTGATCAAGTTGTCCAAAAATTAAAACCACTTTTTGAAAACCCTCTCATTGGCTTTTATGGCCATAACGTCAAGTATGATTATCATGTGCTCTTAAATATGGAAATTAAAGTTGCAAATATCGTGTTTGACACGCTTTTAGCTTCCTATCTTTTAAATTCTCATAGCAGACAGCACTCCTTAGACCACTTAAGCTTAGAATATTTTGGAAAAGTAAAAATTGCTTTTACAGACTTGATTGGAAAAGGCAAAAATCAAATCGAGCTAAAAGATGTGGACATTGCAAAAGTTTGCACTTACTGCTGTGAAGATGTCGACTACACATGCCGTTTAAAAAATATTTTGGAGCCTGCACTAGAAGAGAGAAAACTCTCAGCACTTTTTAAAAATGTGGAACTTCCTCTTTTCAAAGTGCTAGTTGGAATGGAAAGAGCTGGCATCTATTTAAATAAAGAGCATTTAAAAAATTTGCAAAGTGAAGTTGAAGCTGATATCAGGAGTTTGACAAAAGAAATTTACGTCCTTGCAGGAGAAGAATTTAATTTAAACTCGCCCAAGCAGTTAAGTGAGATTCTTTTTACTAAATTGCAGATCAAAGCCCCCAAAAAAACAGCGACCGGGCTTTCTACAAACGTAGAAGTTTTAGAGTTTTTAAAAAAAGAGCACAAAATTGCGGAAAAAATTTTAGATTACCGCTCTTTGGAAAAGCTAAGGTCTACTTATATCGAAAAACTTCCAACAGAAGTCAATCCAAGGACAAACAGGATACACTGCACTTTTAACCAGCTTGGCGCTGCCACTGGAAGGCTTTCTTGTCAGGATCCCAACTTACAAAATATCCCTGTAAGAACAGAACTTGGAAGAAAAATTCGGGAAGCCTTTTGTCCACAAAAGCCAAATTCCAGCTATCTTGCAGCAGACTATTCTCAAATTGAGCTAAGATTGCTAGCTCATCTTAGCGAAGATAAAAGCATGGTAGAGGCTTTTAAAAATAACGAAGATATTCACACGCATACAGCTTCCATTATTTTTAATATTCCTATAGCCCAAGTCACAAAAGAGATGCGCCACCGGGCAAAAGCTGTTAATTTTGGCATCGTCTATGGGCAGCAAGCTTACGGCTTGTCCCAGGAGTTGCAAATTTCTGTCAAAGAGGCTACAGATTTTATTGAGATGTACTTTAAAAAGTATCCTAGAGTAAAAGAATATATGGAAGCTTCCAAAAAAAAAGCTGCCCAAGATGGCAAAACAGTGACAATTACTGGAAGAGAGCGGCAAATCCCTGAAATCAACAGCAAAAATATAATGCTGAAAAATGCTGCAACAAGACTTGCCATCAACACCCCCTTGCAAGGGTCTGCTGCCGATCTGATTAAAATGGCCATGCTAAACATCGACCAGGTTTTAAAAAAAGGAAAATATTTTGGATTCATGATTCTTCAAATTCATGATGAACTCATTTTTGAAATCCCCGATTTTGAGCTCCTTTTATTAGAGCCCTTAATAAAAAACAGCATGGAAAATGTTTTAAAATTAAAAGTACCTTTAATTGTTGATATCGCTATTGGCAAAAATTGGAAAGAATGCTAAACTTAAAAAAAACCTTGAAAAAAGGTGCTGTTACTGGCGGTCTCTCTTGCGGTAAATCATCAGTCTGCCGTTTTTTTGAAGAACTTGGCGCCTATGTAGTGAGTGCTGATGAGATAGTCCATAAACTTTTATCATCAAACCAGGAAATCATTCAAGAAACAGTTAAACTTCTTGGATCAGATATTCTCATCAATAACCAGATAGACCGTTTAAAAATTGCAAAAAAAGTATTTGATCATCCTTTATTGTTAAACGCATTAGAAACACTTTTGCACCCGGCTGTTCAAAAGGAAATCAAAGATCAGTATGAATGTAAAAAAAACGAAGGGTCAGCCTCTTTATTTATCGCAGAAATCCCCCTGCTTTTCGAAATAAATGCTAACTTTTTTTTTGATTTTACAATTGCGGTCATTGCAGATGAAAAAATCTGTAAAGAGCGCTTTCAAAAAACAGGGCATACAAAAGAAGAATTTGCAAGCCGTCAAAAAAGGCAGCTTGGCAACGTAGAAAAATCAGAAAAAGCAGATTATACCATTGTAAACAATGGTTCTTTAAAAGAATTAAAAACAGCAGTTATTGAACTGTACAAAAAAATAAAATAAATTTCAAACCTCATAAAAAGGAGTCTATTTTCTAAATGGATCCAGAAAATCATCCAGCCAGTAGAATACGCCCACATCACGAAGGCAATAAAGAAATCCAGGAAAAAGAAAATATTTCTGTACAAACACAAAAACCAGCACATGAAAAGCAAGAAATAGCAGCTTGCGAAGCGCCTCCTGGAGAGATCATCCAGATTGCCGGTATTCAGCGCATGAACATCGACCAGCTGAATATGTATGCCAAGCAAATTGGCCTCAAGCATTTGGGTTCTCTTACAAAATCGCAAATGGTATTTGAAATTGTAAGAGCCATTTCTGAGAACCCGCAGCAAACACTCTATGGAGAAGGCGTTTTAGAAACCCTCCCAGACGGTTTTGGATTTTTGCGCTCCCCCAACTATAACTATTTGCCATCTGCTGAAGACATTTATGTATCTCCTGCCCAGATCCGCAGGTTCGACCTTAAAAAAGGCGACACTGTTTGCGGAACTATCAGACCTCCAAAAGAAAAAGAGAAATATTTTGCCCTCTTGAAAGTAGACAGAATCAACGGAAAAAGTCCGGAGAAGGCAAGAGAGCGCATCTTATTTGAAAACTTGACGCCCCACTATCCAAATGAGCGCCTTGTAATGGAAACGACCAAAGAAGGCATTTCCATGCGTGTCCTTGATTTGGCAGCTCCTATTGGAAAAGGGCAAAGGGGATTGATTGTTGCGCCTCCAAGAACAGGAAAAACGGTTCTTCTTCAAAATATTGCAAGCTCTATTGCAACAAATAATCCAGACTGCATCTTAATTGTCCTCTTGATCGATGAAAGACCAGAAGAAGTCACCGACATGCAAAAAATTGTGCGTGGCGAAGTGATCTCCTCTACTTTTGATGAACCGCCAGAAAGACACGTCCAAGTAGCTGAAATGGCGATTGAAAAAGCAAGACGCCTTGTGGAATATGGCCATGATGTGATCATCTTACTAGACTCGATTACAAGACTTGCAAGAGCTTACAACACCATTCAGCCTCATTCTGGCAAAATCTTGACTGGCGGTATCGATGCAAATGCACTCCATAAACCAAAACGCTTTTTTGGAGCCGCAAGAAATATCGAACAAGGAGGTTCTTTGACAATCATCGCAACAGCCTTAATCGATACAGGCTCTCGTATGGACGAGGTGATCTTTGAAGAGTTCAAAGGCACTGGCAACATGGAGCTTGTTCTAGATAGAAAACTTGCTGACAGGCGCATTTTCCCATCTATTGATATTGGCAAGAGTGGAACTAGAAAAGAAGAGCTTCTTGTGCATGAGGAAGAGCTCCCGCTTCTTTATTCGCTTCGTCAAGCGGCTATGGACTTGCCGCCTATGGATGCGATGAACGTTGTGATCAACAGGTTGAAAAAAACAAAGAGCAACGCAGAATTCCTCCTCTCTATGAAAAACAACGAGTAATTTTACAATTGAAAACAAAAACCGCGAAACGGTGATAGTATGTAACCCCACGTGTCAACGTGGGGTTTGTATTAGACTTCTTTTAATTAATCAAATTATTTATCCCTCTTACGTTCTTTCACATAATTTTCAAAATAAATTGTTGATGTTTTAATTTCTTGTAAAAATCAAACCCTCTCTCCTATAGTTGACGACAAAGAAAAATCTTTTCAAAAGGTATAAAAATGAAAAAATTGAGTCTCTTGTTGCTATCTTTAGCTTGTTTCTTGATCCAATCCTCTGTTTTTGCGTCTAGTCCAAATGCCTGCAACAGCCACTCAAACTTGAATGAAGAGGCGATTTTATTTTCCGGCAACTCAAATCGAGCCCTTGCAGAAAAAATTGCAAATTATTTAAACGCACCGCTTGGAGATGTGCTTGTCTCCAAATTCAATGATGGCGAAATTCAAATTTCTATCAAAGATAGCGTACGCAATAAAAACGTATTTATTTTGCAATCCACATGCCTTTCTCAAAAGCAAAGCATTAACGACAGCCTAATGGAGCTTTTTTTGCTTGTGCGGACAATCAAGCGCGCCTCTTCTACCAGTATTACAGCCGTTATCCCTTATTATGGCTATGCAAGACAAGACCGCAAAACAACTGGACGTGTGCCAATTTCTGCTTCAGACATTGCGTTCATGCTAGAGCTAGCTGGCGTTGACCGCGTAGTCACAGTAGATTTGCACTGCGGCCAAATTCAAGGTTTTTTCCACTACGCACCAGTAGACAATTTATTTGCCTCCTATATGTTTGCCTCTTATTTTGAAGGCAAGGATTTGCAAAACATCACAGTGATCTCTCCAGATGCAGGAGGCGTGGAAAGAGCGAAAAAATTTATGGAGCATCTTGCCCAAAAAGGACTGTCAGCAGAAATGGCACTGATCAGCAAACAAAGAGCACAAGCTGGTGTTGTAGCCTCCATGACTTTAATTGGAGAAGTTAAAGGAAAAGATGCCATTATTATCGACGATCTTTGCGATACTGGCGGAACTATCATTAAAGCGGCAGAACTTTTAAAGCAAGAAGGCGCAAACCGCGTTTTTGTTGCTGTAACGCATCCGGTATTTTCTGGGAAAGCGCTTGAAAATATTGGTAATTCTGTTATCGATGAAATGATCGTAACAGATACAATCCCTTTAAGGGGCACGGTTCCAGCAAATATCCGCTGCGTCTCAGTTGCAGGTTTGCTCGGAGAAGCAATTAGCCGCATTCACAATGGCGATTCCTTATCTGATCTGTTTCCAGAATAGACTTCTTTTAAAACCTGCTTTCATTGGAAAAACAAGCAATTTTTGAGGGGATTTTTTAGAAAATTTTGAAAGCATATTTGGAATATACCTAAAAAATTTTCTAAAAAATCCCCTCAAAAATTGCTATTTTAACAATGAAATGAAGTTTTGAAAGAAATCTAATGATTATTTGGCAACGGTTTCGATGGCTTCTCGTAAATTCTTTAAACCGGTGCCTTCTTGGGCAGAGATCTCAAATAAAGTGTTCTCTTTTAATGGAAATGCCTCTTTAAAATCTTCTGCATGCTCTTTTGCTTCTTCCGTATCCATTTTATTCAAAGCTACAAGATAAGGTCTTTCCAACATTTCTGGGTTATAAGTTTTAATCTCATTCAACAAAACTTTATAGTCATCAACAGCACTTCTTCCATCAATGCCAGAAGCATCAAGGACAAAAATCAAAAGCTTTGTTCTTTCAATATGGCGTAAAAATTCAAAGCCAAGCCCTTTATTAAGATGTGCCCCTTCAATAATACCTGGGATGTCTGCTATAAAGATGCGGGAATAGTCAGCTGTTTCAATAAAACCAATGTTTGGTTTAAGCGTGGTAAAAGGATAAGGAGCAATTTTAACTTTTACATGAGCAAGTGCATTGATCAACGTAGACTTGC
>DAORNI010000026.1:0-6580 GCA_035440845.1 Parachlamydiaceae bacterium
TCTTTTCTTCAGAGAGCAGATCTCCATAGCAGTAGATGTTCTCTATTATTTTTAAGAGCTTTTTCTCACCGGTTTTAAGATCGAGGTATGATTCTTTTATTAAACGAGGAAAGGTCATTCCGGGAAGGTTAGGATTTAATTGAGGCTCAATGTCGGTGATAAGCCGATAGCTGACGTTTGTTAAATCTTCTTTTTCAGAAGTAGAGCCATCATCGATGATTTTTTGAATGAGGATGCTGTTTTGGTCATACTGGTAAAACTCTCTTTCCACAAATTGTCCGTCTGCAAAGGTGAGCTTTTTTTCGACCAGATTTGTATTGGGTACATAGCAATAGATGATCTCTTGTTTCTGGTTATGATTTTCTGAAAGGAGTAAATTGCGCTCGCCGTAAGAATAGGTAGTTACATAACAATCTTGAGATGCCTTTGCTAAAATTGTGCCAGAGATTTTAGCTTCTGTAATATTGCCTTTTGCATCATATTGGTATTCGCGTTTGATGACAGAATTACCATGGCCGTCTGTTAGTATTTGTTTTACAAGCTGGCCTTTATGATTCCATTTGAAGTGATGGGCGCACTCTTCTTCCACAATTTTAGAAAGACGCCTTTTATCATACTCAAAGCGTTTTGATCTTTTATTGGCATCTAAGACTTTTGTATAGCCAAAGTGATACTCAAATGTGTAAGCAGGAACATCTATCCCGGATTTCCATAAATGTTTTACACGCTCTTGATGGTCATAATCGGCTCTAACAAACCGGTTATCCGCCTTTTTAATTTCTTTAAAGCTAAAAAGGGTATCTGTAAAATGCGAGCGCGATAATACCTCATAGTGACACTCGGGTAAATAATTGGAGCTAACTTTTGCTAGGACACTTTCACTAAATCTAACAGAAGATGAGCTAAGGCCACTCGTTCTTTTTGCTTTTCCGCTTTTTAACCGTTGTTCATAGCAGACATATTGGCCGTTGCTTGCTGTAAGAGCTGTTCTATTATTTCCGTAGGTAAAAGTGACGGAGTTTAATATTAGCGAACCGTTTGATGCTGTTGTCCAGATACGCTCAAGCAGCAACTGATGGTTATTTTTATAAGCGTAGTGTCTTTCTGTTCCATTTGGCAACTCTTCCTTTACCAAACGATAAAACTCGTTGAAATTCAAGGCGTTGAAAAAACGGTAAATACGCTTTGTTCCATCTCCTAACATCACAACAAATTGATGGTTTGTTCCTTCAATATGCAAAGACAAAAGAGAAGGTTCACCATTTAATAAAGCCTCGCAGCAATTGGTATAGCCTGATTTAAAAAAGTCAGGATCTACACTTCCCGTATAAAATACACTCTTTGAGATTTTTTTGACTGTACAAGGAATTTGAGAACCAGATCGCTGCTCTAACAATACGTTCTGTTTTTTTAAATCTGGCTGAAAGGTTAATAGAAGAGGAGGCGAGAGACCAACGCCATATCCAAGCTCGCCCGGATAGTGATGGCCGCCATCATAATACCTGTTTAATTCTAATGGTGAGGAGCCTAAAATGTGGATGTCCACATCCTTTTGAACCAACTTACCGTTATAAGCATCTACCGTGCCATCAACAAGAGATAAAGCATCATTTTCAGAAGTCAGATAAGGCAATATGGCTAATTCTGCCGGTGCTTTACAAACCAGAAACAAACTAAAAACAATAAGAAATAAAAAGCGCATTAATAAATTCTACAAAAAAAAATAAACAAATTATATAGTGGATCGAAAAATATTTTGCAAATAAAAATAAAATTGTTATTTTCCTTTGGACTCTAGCGCATTTTGGGGTCGATTGCATCGCGAAGGCCATCTCCTACCAAGGCAATAGCAACAAGCAGTAGCGTCAGCAAAATGGCAGGCGGCCATAAGAGATAGCTCTCTTGCGGGAAGGCTGAGCGCCCCTCGTCCATCAAAACACCCCAGGAAGCAGCTCCCTCTTCTCCAAGACCCAAAAAAGAGAGTCCGGCCTCACTTGTGATGGCTCCCATGACGGCAAAAGGCAAAAGAGTTAAAAGAGGCGGTATGGCGTTTGGCAAAATGTGGGAGAACATGATGCGAGAATTTTTATAGCCTAGGGCATGAGCACTCTCCACATAGGGCAAATTGCGCTGCTTAAAAAATTCTGCCCGGATATAGCGGGAAAAGCCTGTCCATCCAAAAAAACCGATCATCACAATCACTAAGAAGATCGATTTGCTCTGCATGATCGCAATGATCATCAGGAGCATAAAAAAAGTAGGCATTGCATCCAACACTTCTATCAACCGGCTGACAATAATGT
Source organism: Parachlamydiaceae bacterium (assembly GCA_035440845.1). Classification (GTDB taxonomy): domain Bacteria; phylum Chlamydiota; class Chlamydiia; order Chlamydiales; family Parachlamydiaceae; genus JBBSJT01. The sequence goes on from DAORNI010000026.1 coordinate 2,304, forward strand.
CAAAATTACCTCCATAATAGCCTGCATAAGCGCCTATTGGAATGCCGATCAGCAAAGAAAGGCCAACTGCTAGCAAGCCAACAACTAAAGAAACACGCACTCCAAAAATTAAAGCAGCTGTCAAATCTTTTCTGTTCACCCGGCTAAGCTCCCACCAGGGCAGATGCTGGTTCAAGCCTTGTTCTCCGCCTGCATCTTCTTCAAAATGAAAATCGCGAATAAGGGGCATGAGCAGCCATTTGATTTGACCAGATTTCTCTTTCAGCCATTTATTTTTATCTTGAATATACTGTAGAGTGTCTTTTGCAGATAAATCCTCCGGATTTTTTGCAAGTGCCTCTTTTAGTCTAGCTATCTGTTTTTTTTCATTTTCTTGAGCGTTATTAAAAAGAGTCGGGATTTCAGTTTTAGCAAGGATATCCTCTTCTTTCATCTCGCTTAAAACCATTTTTTTTAATTCCTGCTCATTTGGAATATTCTCTGGTGCTATACCTTGCCTTAAAAGAGACAAGCGTTTGTCTCTTGCTTCATTTTCTAGAAAGTGCTTTTTGGCATCTTCTCTGTATCCTGCTGTAATTTTATTTAAGCGTTGATTCTGCCTTTTAAGGAGTACATGACGTAACACAAGGTTCAATTTTTTATAATCATTCATGTACTTTAAATCGAATGCAAAACTTGGCATCCCTTTTTGCCCTATCAACGCCTCTTGACGGGCTTGATTAAGCTTTATATCCTCTGCCGGATCTTTTACTTTGAACAAAAGAAAAAAAAGAAAAAGAGCAAATTGCAAAAACAAGAGAAATAAAAAACTGGCCGCCAGCCATTTTTTTTTGTTTTTAAAAATAAAGAAAACAGCTGCCATCAGCGGAAAAGTAAACATCAATAAATTAAAAAAAAGATCAAGCGGCTTTGTATAAAACCCTTGAAAAAAGAGATAGCGAAAAAGTGGAAAATAAAAAGTGTCTCCATCCTTTACAAAAAGAGGCTTGCTGGAAGCTAAAAAAGGCGCATAAATGCCTACCAAACAAAAAAGTAAAATGACAAAAAGAGAAATATAGGCAATTTTTTGCTTTTTAAAATTCGCAAATACCGTTTGCATGTATGTCTGGTGCATAATCTAATCTAGGGTAAGGCGAGGATCTAATAATGTATAGGCAATATCTGCAGCTAAAAGCCCCAAAAGCGACAAAAGAGAGCCCATGATTGCAGAGAACATGATTACATTATAATCGCGGTTTAAAATAGCATCATAAAAAAACTTTCCAAATCCATTAATCTCAAACAGTGTCTCCACAATAAGCGAACCGCCTAAAATAAGACCAAAGGAAGCTGCAAGCGATGTCACAATAGTAATTGAAGCATTTTTCCCAATATGCCTGGCCAATACATCTAAGGGAGACGCCCCTTTTGCCCATGCGGTTCGGATATAATCTTGCCGCATCACTTCTAAAACGGCCGTTCTTGAAAGCCTTGATTGAGCAGCCAAACTTCCATACATGATGGCAACGATCGGTAAAAAAATATGAGCTCCCGTATCTAAAAGCCTTCCCCATGATGTTTGGCTGTTATAAATGGCATCTTCGCTTGTAAATCCAGAATAGGGAATAGGCGTATTGGTAAAAGGAAAATAGCCATTGATGGCAACTTTTTCAATTAAAAAAGGAGCTGCCACAAAAACAGGGATTGCAAAAAGAACCAAAAAAATAATGTTTAAAACATAATCAGGGATCCTATTTTGAGCAAATGCCATGATAGATCCAAAAACCTGACATAAAAAAAATGTCAGCAGCATAGGTAAAACAGAAAGCGTAAGAGAATATTTTAGTCTTTTTGTCACCTCTGTTATCACAGATTTGTTAGGATCGTTCCTGAGTGTGCCAAAATCTAATGTAAGGACACGGTTCATGTATTTAAAAAATCTCGTTTCGAAAAAAAAGAGGGCTATTTTCTCTTTAAAATCAGGCTCAAAGTGATAAAAGGCTTTGTTATCCTGATACCATTTTTTTAAAAGGGCTGCTTTTTCTTCTATTTTTTCTTCACTGTCACTTGGTAAAAAAATCAGCTGAGACAAAAATTCGTGATCTTCATTGATTTTTCTATTGTAGGCTTTTTTTTGATCCGATAAACCGCCTCCAAGGTAAGCTGGACGGCTGCCTCCCCTTGCAAAAAACCTGGAAGCTGTTGTCCTGACTTGTCTATTTTCTTTAGGGTCTTCAATCACGCTTAAAAGATCTTTCATGATAAAGCGCGACTGGTCGCCAAACAAAATGCGCAAGGCGTCATACTCCTTAAAGCTCATTTCCTGCTCAGAAAAATCTTTTTTATGACTGACAAGCTCGCTTAAATCTTTTTTTACCTTTTCACTTGAGATATTTGGCCAGTTGTTAAAAAGGATGGGAAGCGTCAAGCCGTAATGTTCACGAAATTGCAAATAGCGGTCATCGCTTGAAAAACTATTTCCCTTATCTTCTTTCCTTCCAGCACCATCTTGAGAAACTTCTGTAAGAGCCGAAGGATCGCCAGGCGCTAAATTGATGATCACAAAATTTACTAAAATGATAAAAAAAAGTGTGATCGGCAATAATATAAGACGCCTTATAAGATAATTAAACATCTGGTTTTTTTATCCAAAAAATAGAGATGTCTGGCTCTTGAACATTTGCTTCTGGCAAGATGTCTTGTCTGTCTGCCGGGATAAATACATTTTGTAAATATTGCCGAGAAAGCAAAGAGACTTTTGGTATAAAAAGGAACGTGTAGGGAGCTTCTTCATAAATAATGGCATGAAACCTGTGATAGAGCTTGATTCGCTCTTCTTCATCATATTCCATTTTTAATTTTTTAATGATCTCATCGGCCTCCTTATTTTGAAAGCCGATCGCATTGGAAGATCCCTTCACCTTTGCAAGAGAAGAAGACCAGAGCTGCTCTGGATCCTCTGGAGAAGAACCATAACCCCAAATAAAGAAAAGCGCATCAAAATTTTTATCATCAAAAGCAGCAGATAAATCTGCAATGTCAACACCGTTTAAACGGCAATCAATGCCTACTTCTTTTAAAGCAGTTGCAATGTATTCAGAGATAGCCTTTCCAAGTGCATTTTTCACGTAATAAGTAAGATAAAAGCGAAAAGGCACTCTCTTTCCATCTATTTCTTTATCAATAATTCCATCACCGTCGCTATCATACCAGCCTTCTTCTTCCAATAAAAGACGCGCTTTATGTGGATCAAAAGGATAGGGTTTTATTTGATTATCATTGGCTTTAGAATACTTAAAAAAAGGACCTGTGATCTCAACACCCATTCCATTCATGTTTTGCTTGATAATTCTTTCCCTGTCTATTGCCATAGTGAGGGCTTGACGCACCCTCTTAGACCTGAAAAAAGGTCGCTCCAAATTCCATTGGATGTTCACATAGCGCCTTGCCACATAATCCAGCCTTTCAATGCCATCGCCTTTTGCCAGCTGCTTGGCATATAGATCTGATTTTAAAAATTTTTCAAGCTCTACTAGTTGATCTGGCTGAATTCCGTAAGAGTCTAAATTATCGCTTTTAAAGTCTTGCCAGATATTTTCTGAAGACTGCTTGAATTCAAAGACTTTGACAGCCACTAAAGCAGCAAGAGGGTTATAAAAATTAGGATTTCGCTTAAACTGGATCTGACGGTCAGAGAAGCCATCAAAAATCCAGGGACCGCAACTCACTATAATATTTTTTGCAAAATGACGAGAAAAATTTTGTGCCCAGATCGCATTTTTGCGGTAAAAATTTTCATTCTTTTCATCCCCTTCTGCTATTTTTGTGCCATCTGGAAAATATTGATAGACAAAAGTGGCAAGAGGCTGCAAAGCACCAGTCCAGAGCTTGGCAATATATTTTGGACGCATTACAACAGTGCCATCTTTTTCTTTAAAAGGCTCTACTTTCCACCTGACTGTAAAAGTCAAGTCATCAATAACTTTAAGCTCTTCAATATCAGACAAATAACTTCTTAAAGAAACAGCACCAGGCTCTTGTACCGATGGGTTCATGACAGCATCTAAATAAAACTTGAAATCGTGTGCTGTCACTTGATGCTTTTTAAGGAAATGGGGGCTTAATTTGATGTCGTCTGCAAAGTCTTTCTGTCTTAACGGCTTATAAAAAACCCCATCTCTTAAATGGATCCAATATTCTGGTGTGTTTGTCTCTTTATTTTGACGCAATTCCATTTTGATGGCCATATCAGGGGCAAATGTCTCGTAGTAGCCAAATTTGGAAGTGGCCACAGAGAC
>DAORNI010000026.1:6599-19085 GCA_035440845.1 Parachlamydiaceae bacterium
ACAGAGCACATATTATGCCATTGGATCACATCTGCCCATTGGCTAAAGGGGTGCAAATTTTCTGGCTTGGAAATAGCTGCCGACTTGATTTTGCCTTGAGGAACAAAATTTTTTCCCAGCATTTTTGGCAAAATGGAAATAAAAAAAGGGTCTTCCTGCAAAAGGTTTGGTAAATTAGGGTCGATCTGTTTTCTTCCCTCAAATAAATTGAGGGGCAAAAAAGCTGTTTTTTTTTCAGTTTTAATACTTCCATAAGAAACTGGAAGCTCTTTTAAAGCCACTATTTCTTTTTGCACTGTCTCTAGCGTATCTTGCACATGCTGGACTTTGGTTTCTAAAATCAAAGAAGACCAGTAGAGCATTCCCATAAAAAATAGAACACCCATTATCAAAATAAGACGAAAAACAGTAGCAAAAATAGGTTCGCGATTCATTTAAATTTCCAATTAAAAAATGACAATATGCAAATCATGATTTAAAACGAAATGATTGATTAAATCAAGTTCTGCCAATCCGCGCAGCAAAGAAATAAATCCAATTGCAACAGAAAAAAGTCCAAGAAGACTATTGTAATGCTGCTTGGCTCCATTTAAAAAACTATTTGCTTGCATTGCAATAAAAAGAGAGGGCGAAGTTAAAAGCGCAAAGAAAAATCCATTCAAGAGCCCTGTAAAAATATCACCAGAGAGTGCGCAGGCAGAAAAAACTAAAAGCGTTTGCCCGCATGGCAAAAAAACTGTAAAAAAGCCAAATAAAAAAGAAGGCAGCGCTCTATTTTGCAGCATTAAAACAGAAAAAGAAGCGCTTAAATGCGCTATTTTTTTTGGAAAAGGAAATCGAAAAAAACTCCAATTAAAAAGCAGTGAAAAGCCATAGCCGATTAAAAAAATACCGAAAGAAAAAGTGGCAGCTTCTGAGATATGAAATTCTTTTAAAAGGACGTTTAAAAGCGTGCCGGCACCACCTGCCAGCCCACCAGCTAGTGTATAAGATGAAAGCCTGCCCAAAAAATAGCAAAAGCGGTAGTCATGCTTTGCCAGCATGACAGCAAGAGGGCCACACATGCCAAGGCAGTGAAAATTCCCTATCAAATACACAGGCAGCATGGCAATCAAAAGTCCCAAAAAAGCCCACCTATTTTAAACTGTTTTTTGCACGCAAGAGCTGCACTTTGCTCATGTCAAGCCCTGTAGATCCAGATGATCTTTGCATGGCAACAGCAAAAACCAGTACCATCAGCCCCATAAAAAAAGCAAAGACAGCAATCAACACCGATTGAAAAAATTTCATAAAAAACCTAATAGATAATGGTTTAAATTTTATTTTTCTTGCAGCCCTTCAGACTGCATTATACTTAAATCATTTAAACCCAGGGCGATGCCCTCCCTGGGCTATAACATTTTAGCCCTTCGGGCTATATAAAAAACCAAATTTAAACCACTATATGTTTGTCAGTTAACAAAATATACAGTGTGTAGCATATTCGCCAATACCAAAGCTTGGATTGTAATAAGCTATTTCCCTACTCTTTTCAAGTTCTTTTAAAATGAGATCTATTATTCCAGTGACATTGCCCCATTTTTAGGTTCAATTTGATGTAGAAAATATACTATCCAAACCTTTTTAATTTTTCTTCAAAAATAGATTAGCAAAGGTTGCCTTTTTTATCTAAAAGTTGCACATGGTGTATCATTTAGGTTTTATCATAAATTTTAATAGGAAAAGTTTTCCAGCCTGTTAGCTGATTTTCTTCCAAAAGAATTTTCAGCCTATCTGAAATAAAAATTATACCATTTGTCAAAAAAACTTTTTAAGCTATAGTCCGGCTATTGTTTCATAGTGGAGTGCATCTCATGGATCTTGATTTAGACTATCAGGCAGAAATGCTTGCGGCAAAAATAAAACATTATTTAATTACTACGATGGGTAGGACGTCTGAAGAGGCAAATACCCAGGAGTTTTATAAAGCCCTCTCGTATGCTTTAAGAGAAGAGATCATGATCAACTGGCTCTCTTGCAATAAAACATATGAGAAAAATGACAACCGCATGGTCTATTACCTCTCTATGGAGTATCTTCCCGGCAGGCTTATTTGCAGCAACATTGCCAATCTCGATTCCACAGAAGTGGTCAAATTAGTCTTGCAAAAATTAAACCGAAACTACCACGATATCCTCTCCAGAGAGCCAGATCCTGGCCTTGGAAATGGAGGCCTTGGAAGACTTGCCTCTTGCTATTTAGACTCTCTTGCCACACAACACTATCCGGCACAAGGGTATGGACTGCGCTACCAGTATGGCATTTTTGAACAGCAGCTATGGGATGGTCTACAAATCGAGGCACCAGACCCTTGGCTGATGAATGAGAACCCATGGGAGTTTAGGCGCGACCTTAGAAAAGTGTCTGTAAAATATGGGGGGCAGACAACACAAAGCTCTAACATCCATGGAGATGAAATTCTCTTTTTAAAAGATTATGAAGAAGTTTCTGCCCTTCCTTATGACCTGCCCATCATTGGATTTTCAAAAGAGCATCGTTTCTCTGTTGTGACATTAAGACTCTGGTCAACCAAAGAATCTCCAAGAAACTTCCAGCTGCAGCGCTATAACGCAGGAAAACTAGATCAGGCAGCAGAAAACATGACACTGACAGACGTGCTATATCCAAGCGATCACCACGAAATTGGAAAACGCATCAGGCTAAAGCAGGAATATTTGCTAGTCTCAGCTTCTATCCAGGACATCATCCGCCACTACCTGTCAAAACATGACAACTTTAGGGCTTTTGCAGACAAGGTGCGCATTCAAATCAACGACACGCACCCCTCTTTGATCATTGCAGAACTCATCCGTTTGCTAACTGCCAAATATGACCTACCATGGAAAATGGCCGTGGAAATAACTCAAAATATTACAGGTTACACAAACCATACAGTGCTTGCTGAAGCATTGGAGCGCTGGGAACAGGGACTTATGTATTACCTGCTGCCAAGACAATACAAAATCATTGAGAGGCTAAATTTTGAATTCTGCAATTCAGTGCGCGCCAAATACCCAAATGATGAAGAAAAAATAAGAAGGATGTCGATCATCCAAGATGGCGATGTCAGGATGGCGCCTCTTTCTGTTGTAGGCTCACATAAAGTAAACGGAGTCTCAAAGATCCACACAAACATCTTAAAAGACCATGTATTCAAAGATTTTAACGAATTTTATCCGGACAAATTCATCAACATCACAAATGGCGTCACGCAAAGACGCTGGATTTTAGAAGCCAACCCGGAACTTGGAAAATTGATCACAAAAAGAATTGGAGATGGTTGGATCACAGACTTTGCAAAAATCAAGGACTTTGCAAAATTTGCAGACGATCCACAAACACAAGAGGAATTTATCTCGATCAAGCAAAGGAATAAACACCGTCTGATTGAGTTTTTAGCCCAGGAGAATAAGCCGCGCGATTCAAGAGGTTATATTTACGGCTCATCTCCTATTTTAGACGTCACTTCTCTTTTTGATGTGCAAATCAAGCGCATCCACGAATATAAGCGTCAGCTTTTAAATATTTTGCACGCGATTATGCTCTACCAGGAAATTTTAGAAAATCCAGTCTCTCATGGCAAAATCAAGCGCACATGCATCTTTGCAGGAAAAGCAGCAGCCGGCTACGAGACGGCAAAAGAAATCATCGAGCTGATTTATAGTGTAGGGCGCAAGATCAACAAGGATGAAAGAGTGGGCAATCACCTTAAAGTCATTTACATCGAAAATTATAATATCTCAAGAGCTGAAATTATCATCCCGGCAGCTGAACTCTCAGAACAGATTTCAACAGCCGGGACTGAAGCGTCAGGAACCGGCAATATGAAACTTGCCATTAATGGAGCCTTGACGATTGGGACAGAAGATGGCGCGAATATCGAAATGTGCCAAGAAATTGGAGATGCCTGGTGGCCATTTAGCTTTGGCTGCAAAGCAGAAGAGATCGCTAAAATGAAAAATGACCAATCTTATCATCCAGCCAGTATTGTCAATGAAAATCCAAAAATCAGAAAAGTATTAGATACTTTGATTGACCACACATTTGCAACAAATGAAAAAGAACATACAGCCTTTATAAATATTTACAAGCTGCTTTTAGAAGGAAAAAATGGCGAATTTGCAGACCCCTACTTTGTCTTAAAAGACTTTGACAGCTACAGCGAAGCGCAAAGAAAAGTAGAAGTCCTTTACCAAAACCCTGCAAAATGGGCTGAATATACAATTCATAATATAGCTGGAATGGGCAAATTCTCTGGCGACTATGCCATTAAGCAGTATTGCGATGAAGTTTGGGGAATAAAGAGCACCCCCATTGATGAGGGCATTTATCGCTCTGTGGAGAATGAATTCAAAGAAATTGACCGCTGCCGCATTTACATTGGAAAATAAACATCTTTTTATTAAAAGGTTACTTAAAACTCACCTTGCGCAAAAAGAGGAGGTGAATAAGCAGATTTTTTGAGTCTCAAAATCTCTTGTTTCTTACTTTCCTCCTTTTGCGTAAGGTGAGTTAAAATCCAAATGGAGTTCTTCAATGGTTTCTCCTGATGTTTTTAAGTTCCATTTATTTCCATTATTAGATTGGAAAACAAAAGCAAATCTTCGTGCTGTAAGTCCTTTTATTTGCCAGTTGGTCGACCAATCAAAGATCAGCCTTTTTCTTCGAGCGCCTTCTTCTCATGGGGAATCAGATGAAAATATTTTATCAAGCCTGCTTCAAAAATACCGGCATATCCGCACATGCGGATTTTCAGGATTTACTGCGGCGCACGAAAAAGCGTTGGCTGACCTCTCTTTTGAATTACAAGCAAGTTCCTTTCAAAATCTTACCTCTTTAAACTTCTCCAATATGCATCTAGAAAATGTGCAAACTGTTTTTCTTCAGCGAATAAGCTCTCAAAATATCTTGGAAATTACGTATGTTCAAACAAATGGCTTGGTCAAAAAAGATACTGTTTCCAAGGAACTTGCAACACTTTTTAACACCAACCAAAACCTGGAGACTCTAAATCTTGAAATCACTTGCCATCAAGATGCACCTTTTATCCCCTTCTCCTTTTGCAAAAATCTAAAAGAACTTATACATAATGGATCAGATGAAGTTAAAGCTGAAACATTGGAAAGTTTGGCTCAATGCGAGAAATTAGAAAAAGTCTCCTTTAAAAAAGAAAACAGTAAAACAGCTTTAAATTTAAAAAAATTTTTTACAAAAGAGATCGCCAAAAAAATTACCCACTTAGAAATTGCCCTTAAAGGAAAATCTCCAACACCGCCTTGCTGCTTGAACCATCATAAACTCTCTAATTTACAATTTTTAAACATCCATCAATACGCCCTGTCCGATTCTGAACTTTTAAAAATCGCTGATACATCGATCCATTTAAAAATAATTATTTTAGATGTGCGGTTGATCAGTGAAAATGCTTTTGCTGAATTTACTTTGAAACTGCCTCATTTAGAAAAATTAAGCCTGGAATGTAAAAGAGAGGCTAGTTATTTTTTGCAGCATGCAGCAAAATGCGCATGGCTATTTGCTTTAAAGCTAAAGGGAGGTTTTTTTACAGTTTTAAGCCTAACAGATTTTGTCCAAGACCATAAAGATCTTAAATATCTAAATATTAAAAATATACAAACAAATTTTAATGAGAAGGAATATGCAATCTTTCTCTCTTCTTGCAATCTCTTAAATTTTTTATGCGTGGAAAAAATGAGCGTAAAAGAAGATAAAAAGAAAAAAAGTTACTCCTTTTCCCGTCCAGACCCCTTTCCCAAAAAAGCCTTTCACACCAGTTATCAAAAATAACGTTGTGAAATCGCTTCAGATTTTTAGATAATTGACATAGGTCAAAAGCGAAAATTTAAATTTAAACGACTATATTACTTAGTGTAGGCAGTCTCTGGGTTGACAAGTTCCCATTTGTTCAGCAGCTGGTCATAAATTTTTTCTTCTTTTAGCTTTTGAACACCCTCATCAAATATTTCTACCAGATGCTTTCCAAAAAAAGTGTGCAAAGAGGCAAGGCGAAGCCCTGATTTATTTAAAGGCGGTGTTGCCACTTTTAATTTTCCCGCATAATAGCCTTGGATGTAGGCATAAGCATCAAGACTGTTCATGATCAATCCATCAATTTTACCAGACAAAAGTTGAGAGAGCGCCTCGTTCATGTTTTCGTAGTAAATGATAGAAACTAAAGGCTCCCCTACAATAGAAAAAGCAGTAAAAAACCCTGTTTTCACCCCAATTGTATCAAGGTCGCTGATCGATTTTGCTTTTGAATGGACAGGGACGATCAAAACAGGGCCAGTCAAGTAAAAAGGATCAGAAAAAATGTATTTGTCACCACTTAAAATATCGGAGGACAAAGAAGTTACAACTCCATCATAGTAGCCCTTATCCAACTGGTCTAAAAGCTCCGAAGAGGCAACTGGAACTAGCCTTAAATGAATGTTTTCTTCATTACCAATGGCATCTAAAAGCTCAGAAATAAAGCCTTGCATGTACCTTTCCTGGCCGCGCAAGTCAAGTTGGGACCATCTACTGTCTGTTGCAACTAAAAAACGATGCTCTTTGATAGATTCTCTGGTCTTTCTGCCAAACCAGTAAAAAATTCCCACAACTAAAAAAAACAAAATTAAAACAATTTTCAAATTTTTAGCAGTCAAATGAGGCTTTAATGAAGAAAAAATCTTTTTTAATTTATTCATGGTTTTCTTATATCAGATATTCTTTTAGTTTTCAATTATTTCGTACTATGCATAATCAAAAAAACTTACTAGAGGTTTTCTATGGCTTCTTTTTTTGGTTCAGAATCTGATTCTTTTGTAGATCTTTTAAATGAAACGCAAGGGTATCCTTGTATAGAAAGACGTTTTTTTGAAAGTACGCGCGAAATAAAAAAAAAAACAAAAAAGGAAGATGCGAAAGTTAAAATTGCAGTAAATGACACTTTTCAAGAACTAAAAACGTCAAAAGAAGACACAACAAAAAGAAAAAGCTCTTCTTTGCAACCTTCTAAATCGGTTAAAACAGCATTAATTTCTCAAAAATCGCTCTCTTTTCGGGATCACTATCCCTATACAGCAAGAGAACTTATGAATCCCTTGAACTCGAACAAAAAAACTCAATTAAATGAAGCTTTAAAAAATTTTGTTGTCGCTAAAGAAAAAGAGACAAAAGAATGTAACAGACAAATCACAAAAAAAGTAATCCCTCATTTTAAAGATCTCACTCCGCTTCCATCATCTGATCAGTTAGAAACATCAGCCCTTATTTTTTTTGAGCAGGAAATTTCCAATGAGACCAAGAATATTGCCACGATTTCAAACAAGGATCTTGTTTTTTCCGAAACTCACCGCGCAAAGACAGTTCTTACAAAAATTCAAAAAAGCGCTTTTTTAATTAAAGAATTTATAAACAGATTAATTACCATGCAAGGCTTTATATTGGATTCTTTAAAAGAGGTTGGCAAGACCACTGTCTGGTACAACCAGTTTTTCTCCTATTTAAGCACGATTGTCTCAAATTATGAAAACCGGGAAGAAGAAATGAATCCTCTTAAGACATTTCTATTTTCATTTGAAAAGCAAGATGCAAAAATGAGAAAGATCACTTTGAAATGCTTTAAAATGGAAGAAAAAGAATGTATACATGTTTTAGATGTTATTAGAAAATGGGGCGATTTTAAAACAATAGAGGGCTTAAGAGAAAAAGTCCGGACGATAGACCATAAAAGAACATTGGATCTCTTAAATTTTAGCACGGAAGACTTGAGCCGGCAGGTGCATGAATGGTTTGAATCAGCAGATTCAGAAAATTTCCTTTTGAACATGAGTGCTAAAGAGCTTCTTGACTCTTTGACCTCTATTCAATTTTTTGTAAATGATAAGAAAATTGCAGAAAAAGAGGGTCTTGCTGTTTTGTTGAAAGAAATTTATGCTTTTTTTGAAAAAGATGAAATCTCTTTGCAAGCATGCAAGAATCAGGTTTATTGCTTAAGCGAACTTGACACCATCTTAAACAGTTTAAAAACAGATTTAAGTAAAAATCCTATTCCCTGGGTTGACATCCAGCAAACATTGCAGCCCTTTGCAGCCATTCCCTTTTTTAAATTCAAAAAAATTTTTAATCCTGAGATTCACCTTGAAAATTTAAGTAATTTCTTGTTAGAGCTTGCAATCCTTCCTTTTAGCCTTTTAAAAATAGGAAGCAAAAAATCGTGGCAAAAAGCAACCGATTGCCTTGAATGCCTGTTTACTGATCTTTTTTTTAACCCTTCTTATCAAATCAAATCAATCGAGGAAAAACTAATCTCTAATATTCAAATTACAGATGATTCTTTTTCTGTAGTGCAAACAAAAAATTATAGAATTTGCTCTCCAGCTTCTTCAGAAAATCCTGTCATTTACGCAACGATCGCCTTTATATGGACTATTTTACCTTGTCTTGAAGGCTTAAAAGGCTGCCTTCAAATTTCTGATATCGAATTTGCAAAAGATATAGGCGAAAGTACCAAACAATCTATTTTAAAAATTTTGAATAATCCAACTATCATTGATTATATAGACAACGCCATGAAGGGCAAACCCAAAATCCTTTCCGGCAGTCTTTGAATTCTTTTATCTTGACAAGGTAGTTAAATTTCCTTCATGATTCTTCTTCATTTATGAAAAATTATTGAAGGAGATCAAAAAAATGACTATAAAAAAAATACTTTATTCCTTGATAGGCTTAATGCTACCGCTTTCTCTCTTAGCTGACCACTGCGGTGCAAAAGTAGATGCTGGCGCTGTTTATGTCCATATCGATGTACTAGAATCTGGACATACCATCAAAAAACTGGACATGGCAGGCTTTAAATTAAATGGTACCGTCATGTTAAAAGAGGGGACTGGCTTTTGCGTAAAACCAGATATCCTATATGCATCTGGTCATGGTGAATTAATTTCTGGAGCTATTGGCTTTGGACATGTCACGCCTGTTACAAAAGATTTTTGCATCACGCCAAGCGCTGGTATTATTGTGACTAACTTAAGAACATCTGTCGATGCGTCTGTGATGCCAGACTTTCCTCCTGTACATTTCAGAGAAAGGTTCAGATCCCATGCACCTTATATTGCCCTTGATTTCAACTATAATATTTGCAAAGGTTTTAGAATTTGTTTCAACGTGCAATACTCCTGGAGCCGCACGCACACAAGATTGCACAATAATAAACTTGACTCTGTGCTAAAATTCAAAGGCAATTCCAAAGGTTCCTCTTATGCTGTCATGGTTGAAAAGGATATCAACGACCAGTGGTCTATGCACCTTGGAGCTGCTTACAACTCATCCCTTAGCCATGAAAAACATGGACTTCGTGGCTATGGCATTAAACTAGGCGTTGCCCGCTGGTTCTAAGAACATATACCGAACGTGTTCCAAATTTTCAAACACGTTCGGTATAGTGACTTAAATTTTAATTCTAAAATCTATGCACAATTTCTTGGAAAGAAGTGTTGTTGCGAATAGGGTCGAATTCCTGTTTTTCTAAAATAGATTTTATATTTGGAAGCCCATCTCTTATTGCGCATTGGAGCCATCCAATAGCTGGACCCTCTTCATGCAGCATCGAATAGCTTAAAGCATTGATAAGAGCAACTTCATAGCCTGGAAAAAATTGATACGCCTTTATACCTGTTTTTGCAGCTGTCTTCCACTCATTGCTATGAAAGGCCAGTTTTTGCAAAAGCAGCAAAGACTCTGGCTTTAGCTTATGAGAGAGCGGCTCTAAAAGCAAAAAGCCTTGCGAATATTTGCCAAGCTGATCCAATGCCTCTGCCATGCTCTCTGTTGCTACAAGGTATGTTACACCGCTTTTTGAAATTTCCCGTATATGCTCAAACTCGCTTATTGCACCTTCCAAATTACCAAGGCTGAGCTCCTTTTGAGCATTTTTTAGCATATTTTGCAAAACAGTGTTCTGGTCAGAATCTGTCATGGGCAAACTGTTTTTAAAAAGCCTGTAATTTTCAAACATGAACATAAAAAAAATGATGCCGATAAAAATCTGCTGAGTCAAAAAGCCGATCAAAGTCATACAAGCAGCTAAAATAATGCTGATAAAAAGCCCTATTTTTAAGCCCTTAAGGCCAAATATCCCTTCTAAAAGGATGTTCAAGAGATGCCCTCCGTCTAAAGGCTGTATGGGAAGCAAATTAAGAACTGTCCAAAAGAGGTTGATAAAGATCATCGATTTTAAGATATAGTTTGAAACCGATCCATCAGATGGTTGCACAAGCTGAAAAAGAAAATAGCAGGCGCTGCAAAGCAAAAAGCCAAATAAAGGTCCATTTAAAACAACCAGAAAATCTTGCCATTTTTTCAATTTTTTCCCATGCCGGTGAGTAAGACCTCCAAATCCAAGCAGATCAATATGCGCCTTCTGGCCAAAAAATACGGCTGTCAAAGCGTGCCCATATTCATGAATTAAAACAGAAATAAAAATAATACCAATCCAAATTAGGATCTGCAAGATAGAAGAACTATTTAATAAGGCAATCGCAAAACTTAAAACCCAAAAAATGGGATAAATATGGATGGGGATAAACCCTTTGACTCGAATCATGATCTATTTTCCTTTTAAAGCTAAAAGCATGGCGCTTCCCATATCAGCAGGGCTTTTTGCAATGTACACGCGAGCTTCTCTCAATGCCTCTATTTTCTCTAAAGCTCCCCCTTTTTTTCCAGAAATAATTGCACCTGCATGTCCCATTTTTCTTCCAGCTGGTGCTGTCTGCCCCGCAATAAAAGCGGCAACTGGCTTTTTGCAATGCTCTTTTATCCAGCTGGCAGCCTCCTCTTCTGCAAGTCCGCCAATTTCACCGATCATTAAAATGCCTTCTGTCTCTTTATCTTTTTCAAAAAGTTTTAGCACATCAATAAAGCTTGTGCCATTTAAAGGATCGCCCCCAATGCCAACACAAGTAGATTGCCCAAGGCCAAGCTCTGTTGTCTGAAAAACCGCTTCATAGGTCAATGTGCCGGATCTAGAGACAATCCCAATTTTTCCTTTTTTATGGATATAGCCTGGCATAATACCAATTTTACACTCCCCTGGCGTAATAATACCAGGACAATTGGGGCCAATCAGCCGGCTTGTCTTGCTTGCCTGCATCACTTTAGACACCTCTAACATATCATGAATGGGGATGCCTTCTGTAATGCACACAATGAGCGGCACTTTTGCGCTTTCAGCCTCTAAAATGGCATCTTTTGCAAAAGGAGCTGGAACAAAAATCATGCTGGCATCGCAATTAGTTTTTGCTTTTGCCTCCTCCACTGTGTCAAAAATAGGAATACCAAGAAATTCTTGTCCTCCTTTTCCGGGAGTAACACCGCCAACCATTTTTGTGCCATATTGCAGACACTGTTCTGTATGAAAACTACCCGCTTTTCCAGTAATTCCCTGAGTGATCACTTTTGTATCTTTATGGATTAAAATGGCCATACTAGCGTTCTCCCTTTGAAAAAGCGGCAAAATCTGCCGCTTTTTTTGCAGCGTCTTTCAAATCGTTTGCAATGATAATGTTCAAGTTGGAATCCCGAAGCATTTTTTTTCCAGCTTCTACATTTGTGCCTTCCATGCGTACAATCAAAGGCACTTTGATGCTCTCTTCTTTTGCGGCCTTAATGATACCAGCTGCCAAGGTTGCACAATTCATGATACCTCCAAAAATATTGACAAGGATCGCTTGGACATTTGGGTCTTGAAGAATAATTTTAAAGCCCTCTGCCACTTTTTCTTCTGTAGCGCTACCGCCAACATCTAAAAAGTTTGCAGGCTCTTTTCCCTCTAAATGGATAATGTCCATAGTAGCCATTGCAAGCCCTGCCCCATTTACCATACAGCCAATTTGACCCTCTAGCCCAACATAAGCCAGATCATGCTCTTTTGCCAAAGCGTCGTTTGGAGAGATTTGCGTCTTGTCATAAAATGCCGCGATCTCTTTTTGTCTATAAAGCGCGTTATCGTCCACGCTAATTTTTGCATCAAGCGCAATAAGGCTCTCATCTTCTGTTTCTACCAAAGGATTGATTTCCAAAAGCGTGGTGTCGCAATCATAAAATGCCTTTACAATTGCCTGAAGAATTTTTTTTCCGTCTGCTTCAGTCTTTCCTTTCCAGCCCATAAATTTAGCGATTTTGACAAGTTCATACTGCCTCAAAGGGCTATTTAAACGAAGGGGCAGCTTTAAAATCTTTTCAGGATGCTTCTTTGCTACCTCTTCAATGTCTATTCCACCAGCTGCCGAAGCAATTAAAACAGCTTGAGCTTCTTCTCGATCAATCACAATGCCAAGATAAAATTCTTTTATAAATTTGGAGATCGGCGAAATCATCACTTGATGCGCCATGATGCTCTCTTTTCCTGTCTGTCTATTGACAAGTTTCATGCCAAGTAAGTTT
>DAORNI010000026.1:19096-21157 GCA_035440845.1 Parachlamydiaceae bacterium
GCTCTAAAATTTCTTTTTTACCTTTGCACAACTTGACACCGCCAGCTTTTCCTCTTCCGCCTGCATGCACCTGAATTTTTAGTACCGCATCTTCCAATCCCAGTTTTTCCATCTGCTCTTTGCACTCTTCTAAAGTAGAAAAAACGGCGAATTCAGTAATGGGAACCCCATATTTTTTTAAAATCATTTTAGCTTGGTATTCATGCATGTCCATATGGCTTTTTTCCCCCATCTTGCAAAAACTTGACAATGAAGCAAATTTGCACTTATAATCAATAGTCTTCTTTATCACCCGAGTTTTTACATGGTTTTTCAATTCCTTAAGTCCAGCTACCAAAAAGTCAAAGAGGCACTCTACAAAACACGCTCTCTTTTTAGCTCTAAAATCAACGCCCTTTTTAGTGGAAAAGTAGATGAGGACACCTTAGAGAGTCTAGAAGAGCTGCTCTATGAGGCAGACCTTGGCGTTAAAACAGCAAGCTTGCTCAAGACAAAAATCAAAGAGCATTATACGCAAAATAAAAACCTTACACCAGAAGAGGTTCTTTCCTTATTAAAGCAAGAGCTTACCTCTCAGCTATCAGAAAAATCCAATGCCCTTGCTGAAATTCCGGTGGACTCTCCCCTTGTTTTGCTGATTGTGGGCGTCAATGGAAATGGCAAAACAACCTCTGTTGCCAAACTCGCCAAAAAATTTATAGATGAGGATAAATCTGTTTTAGTAGCAGCAGCAGACACTTTTCGAGCCGGCGCTATCCATCAATTAGAAATCTGGGCTAAAAAACTGGGAATTGATATTGTCAAAGGGGCACCAAAGTGCGATCCTTCAGCTGTTGTTTTTGATGCTGTCTCTGCTGGGATTTCCAGAAAAAAAGATGTGGTGATCATCGATACTGCCGGCAGACTCCACACCAAAACAGACTTGATGCAAGAGCTTGAAAAAATCAAACGTTCGTGCAAAAAGTTAGCGCCTTCAAGCCCGCATGAGACACTGCTTGTACTAGATGCCACAACGGGGCAAAACGCTATTGACCAGGCTAAAGTTTTTAATAAATATACTCCAATTAGCGGCATCATCTTAACAAAATTAGATGGCAGCGCAAGAGGCGGCATTGTTTTAGCGATTCAAAAAGAATTGGGGATCCCCGTTAAATTCATTGGGGTAGGTGAGCAGATGGAAGATTTAGAGGCCTTTGATGCTAAAAGCTTTGTATCTGCGCTCTTGGATACTTAAAAAATGTCTTGAACATCACCTAAACTTTTAAGATCTACTCGCTGAACGCTTGGGCTGGATGGATTATGAACAGGCAGATCGTTTGGCTTTTCTTTCACAATTGCTGTTTCATTCTCCTGATTCAAAGAGCGGCCGGAAACAAAAGCAAAAATCTTGGCAGAAGCTTCTTTTGACTCTAAAAAAGATAAGTTATGAGTTGTATCTTTAACTCTGGCACTCATATTTTTTAATTCAATAATCTCCTTTTGAATCTCTTTTTTTAAACCTTCACCTATAATTCTATCTGATGTTGGTGCTATCATTTCTTCTCTTTCTTTAGTGAGCTGCTTAAGAAAATCATATAAAGAATTAGCATAATCAGAGATTTGAAATTCTTGATGGTTTTCTTCTTTTTTTGCTTTATATTCTTCAAAACTTAAAAGATCATATTGTTTGGCTGCTAATCTTCCTACTTCTTTTAAATTTTGCAAGCTACCAGCTGTTGGACTATAAGTAACATCCTTTTCTGCCAAATCAACAAACTCATGGTTTGACAAGTTATTTAAATTAGAAGCATTGATTAACCTATTACCAGGTCTAATAAGAGCATCATGGAAGTGAGAGACTACGAGTGTGCGCTCTTTTAGGTTAGATATCTTGGCAGATTCTCTTTCATCTGCTATTTTATAGATTTTTTCTGTATTCATTTCAAAACCAGTTGCTCTTATGAATAAAGCTCCAATGGCACCTAATATTTTGCCTCCAGTAGCGCCTACCATTTGTGTAACTTGCGGCTGTATCCCAATCCCATGTTTTATGGCTTTTGAAAAAACTAAAAATGATCTTTC
>DAORNI010000026.1:21167-21914 GCA_035440845.1 Parachlamydiaceae bacterium
GCTGGACACCGGGAGTTAAAAAAGCAGCTTTTGCTCCAATTGCACCCCCCATCGAATATCCATGAATTGTGATATCTTCTGGCTTTATGCCTTTGCCTTCTGTTAAAAACTGCACCATGGAAAGAGCATCTCTTACGAAATCATTAGCAGAAAGCGCATCCCCAGTCGATTCTCCAGCTCCCCTATAATTAAAGATTAAAACGTTAGCTTTAGTCTCTTCTGCATACTTAGCTGCAACCCCCAGCTTTGACTCATAGCTCTCAAACAGTCCATTTAACCAAATAACATATTTTTGAGGATCCGGGGAAGGTGTGCTGGGCTTTAAGACCATCCCATCTAATGTTGCGCCCTCTGCTGTTGTCACAGCAATTTTATCAGATATTTCTGCGTGGTTTGGATAATCGTTTTTAAACAGAGCAAGATCATTTTTTCTTACTTCTTCCTTTAATGCTCCCTGTGATGTTAAAATGCTTCCTACAACTAATTTTAAAAGAGTGCGACCTTCCGTAACAATGACTGAAACTCCGAGTGTCAAACCGGCAATAATTCCACGTCTTGTCTCTTTTTCAAGAGAGCCAGTCTCTAATTGGGAGGAAGCTTGAAACTGATTTTCTGGTTTGATGATAGGCTTTTGCGATCTTGCTCCTTCAACTGACTTGTTTTGATGAATCGCAACATTTCTCAAAGATGTGAATATATTATGGATCATAGAATACTCTATTTTTATATAAAAAAACCATTCTATAT
>DAORNI010000026.1:21935-25154 GCA_035440845.1 Parachlamydiaceae bacterium
ATATATTATAAACTATTAACAATTCAATGTAATATTATTTACAGGTAATCATCAAATAATAAATAAAGTCAATTTTATTAATTTAAATTATTTTATATAGTTAATTGACAATTCAATTATTTTCTTTTATAATTCAAATGGATAGAGATTACTGTCTAAAGATGGCTTATTCGAGACTTAATTTAAGTTTCGCCATAAAAGGAAAAGTTTTAAAGATTAATTTAATCTACTTTTCAAACTAAAATCCTCTATTGAGGATTAAATGCATAAGCCATCTTTAGCTTCTTATCTTTTGAACCTGAACCTGGGTGATCAAAGGAGGTAGTTTGTGAAAAACAAATTATTTAAATTGATTTTCTTCTTGTCGCTTGCGATTTTACCTATCGGTTTTACTAATCTATCAGCAGGGCACGGCGGCCACGGAGGTGGTGGAGGACATCATGGCGGTGGAGGACACCATCACGATGGTGGCGGACATCACCATCATGGCGATTGGAATCATCATGGCAACTGGGGTGGCGGTGGCTGGGATGGAGGCTATTACAATAGCGGTCTCTATTTTTACCCCTATAATTCTGGCTATAATTACTATGACCAACCTTATTACTATGATAATGGTGGATCAGGAGTCTATTTTAGCTGGTAATAGAGGGTAAATTCGGCATGGGATTTAAACGGTTCCATGCCGATTATTCTTTTTAGGGAGGTCGGCCAGGTGATTTCTTTTAAAAAAAATTCCTTAAAATTTTTTATTTTAACATTCATTGCCGCTTTTGCTTTTACTTTTAGCGGTTTGTCGGCCAAACATGGCGGGGGTAGTGGCAAAGGCGGAGGCGGACACCATCACCATAAAGGCGGCGGACACCATCATCACGGAGGAGGCGGTCACCACCATGGCAGCAGCGGACATCACCATCATCATGGCAACTTTGGAGATAATTGGGGTTATAGAGGAGTAGGGTATGGATATGGATACCCTTATTATTATAAGTCTTATTACAATAATCTTTATCCCTATTACTACTATGATCGGTACTACTATCCCTACTATTACTACCCGGCCGGCTATAGTAACAAGGTCTTCTATTACTCCTATTAACCTGAGTTTTCTAGTTTCTCTCCTCGAACTTCAGGTTTTTTTTCTCGTGATTTTTGCGCTTTTTTTCTCAAGAAGGGTGAAAACCCGGCTTTAGAAAAAAATTACAAAACTCACCCTTGAAAAACTCCTTGAATTTCAAAAAGATAAACCCAAAACTCGGGTTATTAAAATTTTGGCAATAACTCAATAATGAGTTCAATGAGGACAAAAAGGAGCAGCAAGATCAGGGCTGCTTTTCCGCCTCCTAATGAATAGGGGGATTTAAAACCTAAGTGGTAGCGGCCACGCCAGACCATTAAAATAGGCAGCAGTCCAAGGAGGAGTGCGCAGCCAAAACCTCCTGCAAAATCTAAAGCCCTTAAAAAAAGACCCGGATAAATAAAAGCCACACATAAAGGCGGAATAAAAATAAGAGCGCACAAGAAAATTTTATTAACTGTTGTCTTTTTCACTTGAAGACCATCTGCCAAAAAGTCAAAAAGACCAAGCGTCACCCCTAAAAAGGAGGTTAAAAGGGCAAAAAAAGCAAAACATTGCCCAATTGGATAGACAAGAGGATTTTCAATAAAATTTTTTAAAGGATAGACAGCGTTGTCCCCATTTTTTAAAGCCTCTTCTAAGCTATTTGAACCAAAAGTGGGAACAATCCCTAAAATGAGCCATTGCCAAATGATATAAGCAATAAGAGGTATCAAACTGCCAATTAAAATCACTTGCCTGATTTTTTTATAATCGTAGTGCAAGTAAGAGACAAGAGTGGGGATGATCCCCTGATAAGCAAAAGCGGTAAACGCAATAGGCAAAGCCTTTAAAGAGAGTCTCCAGTCCACATGTGTCAGCAATTCTTGCCTGACAAAAGAAAAACCAAGCGCTACAAAAGCAAAGTAGAAAAAAGCAAGGGCAGCAACTAAATAAACATTTAATTTAGAAACGAATTTGGTTCCCATAAAAATAACAGGCGCAAAAATCGCAACAAAAATAAGCGATCCTGTTCCGTCCGAAATTTTTTCTCCAAAAGCTTGTGATACCAGATCGCCGCATCCTACAACATAGGCGAGAGTCAAACAGTAAAAAAGAAAAAGATAGAGAACCCAGGCAAAAATCTTGCCAAAAATACCAAGCGTTTTTGAAGCCATTGTGACAATGTTAGACTCATTGCCAGTCCAAAGCGCCACTTCTAAAAACAGCAGGCCTGTGCTTGCCATAAAAGCCCAGCAAAGAAAATAAATGACAAGGGAAGGCAAAAAACCGCCAAGGCTGGTCAGAACCGGGAGAGCCAGCATGCCGCCGCCAATTGTTGTTCCGGCAACTAAAAGAGTGCCTCCAAAAACAGATCCTTTTTTCATAGTGCAATTTACTTGTTATAATAATCAGTTAAAATTTAGACCACTATAACAAATACACCCTTATTATTCAACAGTGACAGACTTTGCCAAGTTGCGGGGCTGGTCAATGTCTGTTCCCCTCTCTTTGGCAATGTAATAAGCTAAAAGTTGTGCTGCAACAGATGAGGTGATAGATAAAACTTCATCAATATTTGGCGGAATTTCAATGATCTCGTCCGCAATTTTATCAAGACCTTTAGAATCTTTTTCTGCAATGGCAATAATCTTACCATGACGCGCCTTTGTCTCCATCAAATTGCTGACTAATTTGTCATAAGTGGCCTTATTGGCACACATGGCAACAGTTGGACAATTTTCATTGATCAAAGCAATGGGACCATGCTTCATTTCGCCGGCCGGATAGCCGTTTGCATTAATATAAGAGATCTCTTTTAATTTTAAAGCCCCTTCTAAACTGGTAGGGAACATGTAATTGCGCCCAAGAAAAAAGAAATTCTCATAATGTGCATATTTTTTTGCAATTTTTTCAATTTCGCTCGCCTTTTCAAGCACTTTTAAAACTTGCTCTGGAAGCTTTTTTATCGCATTTGAAAAAGCAACACCCTCTTCTTGACCCATATGGCGCATTCTTGCCATCATGAGTGTGAAAAGGCTTAAAACAACGACCTGACTTGTAAAGGCTTTTGTGGAGCAAACGCCAACTTCCAATCCCGCATGCAAAAAAATCGTGGAATGGGACTCTCTTACCAAAGTGGAATTTTCTACATTGCAAAT
>DAORNI010000026.1:25168-26307 GCA_035440845.1 Parachlamydiaceae bacterium
GCGCCTTTTGCTTTTAGCTCCTTGACGGCAGCAACCGTGTCTGCTGTTTCTCCTGATTGGCTAATGGCAATCACGAGTGTGTTTTCTGGAATCACCGGATTTTTATACCTAAATTCTGAAGAGATCTCAATACTGACTGGGATCCTTGCCTTGTCTTCTAGCATATAAGCTGCTAAAAAGCCCGCATGCCACGATGTGCCGCACGCTAAAATCAGAATTCTTTGGACACTTTTTAACTCGTGGGTATCAAAATGGATGCCTTCAAAAATAGCTGTGCCATAATCTTCTAAAAATCTTCCAGAAAGCGCATTTTTGATCGACTGGGGCTGCTCAAAAATTTCTTTTAGAGTATAGTGATCAAACTCTCCTTTGGTATGCTCATAGGCAATAGAAGCTAGCTTTTCTGCTTCTTTTGTGATAGGAGAATTGCCCCTGTCAAAAAATTCCAAGCAGTCCTGCTTCAATACGGCCACTTCCTTGTCGACCAAGTAAATCACTTCCCTTGTATGGGATGCAAAAGAATGGGTGTCGGAAGCTAAAAAAACTTCATCTTCGCCAATGCCTATAATAAGGGGCGCCTCATGTGCAAAAGCAATGATCTGGTCTGGAAAATCCTGATGGATAACAGCAACGGCATAAGCACCTTCCAAAAGGGAGACTGCTTCTAAAACAGCTTTGACAATATCGCCTTGATAAAGGTCTGAGATCAGGTGCGCGATTACTTCTGTGTCTGTTTCTGAAATAAAGTCGACTCCTTTTTGCTTCAAGGATTCGCGCAGAGGCTGATAATTTTCAATAATACCGTTGTGGATAACGCCAAGAGTGTGTTTGGAGTCAAAATGGGGATGGGCATTTGTTTTGCTTGGGATCCCGTGCGTGGCCCATCTCGTATGACCAAATCCAAGATCTAATTGAAGATGCGTTTTTTCTACTTGCCTTTCAAGCTCTACAATTTTGCCAACTTCTTTTGCATAGGCAATCTTGCCTTGATGAATACCTGCAATGCCGGCAGAGTCATAGCCGCGGTATTCCAATTTTTTAAGACCGGATAAAATAGTTTTTACTACATTTTTTTTGCCAATATAGCCAAAGATCCCGCACATATCACTCGCTTCCAATTTCTTTTTTTACAGTTTCTG
>DAORNI010000027.1:0-10120 GCA_035440845.1 Parachlamydiaceae bacterium
TTATAATATTTATTTAAATATAAAGAGGAGTTTATTAAAATGGTCAGTTTTATATCCAACGGTTTAAATAGTATTTTAACTACGTTTAATCAAATGTCTCCAGCTACTAAAGTTGTGGTTGCTGTATTGCCGCTACTTTTCGCAACTGCTGCTAGGATTAGAGGGACAAAAACTAATGCTTCAGGTCAAAATCCTCCAATAACTAGAAAAGTATCTTTAATAAGGCGAAGTCATAATCCAATTAAAAATCGTTCACTGAAATTGGCTATAGTCATAAGCGTGATCTTTGCTTGTGCTGTCTTAAAATCTTTAATTCCTTCTCAGATTAAGGCATGATCTTTCGTTCATGTCTATTTTATCAGAAGGCTCTTGGATTCCAACGGCTTTTTTTGCATCGTCCATGATAAAAAAGGTGCCGCAGATGACAAGTAACTCTTCTTGCTGCTCTAAGCAAGAATTAATGGCATCGTCTACTGACTTATGGCAAAAAACATGTTGTTTTTCTTTAAACTGTTTTTTGAGTTCTGCAAGTGCAATCCCGCGCCCATTTTTTGCAACGACAAGATGAAAGGCCTCTGCTTTATCGCGAATCACTTTGACACACTCTGAAATATCTTTATTTTGAGAGAGTCCAAGAATAACATGCATCTTTTTTGCAGGAAATTTTTCTTCAATATCTTTGAAAAGGCGAGTCAGTCCATCCGGGTTATGAGCCACATCTAAAATGATTGTTTTGTCTGCTTTTTTAATGATTTCAAATCTGCAAGGCTGCTTTTTCTTTAAACCTTCTAAAATAAAAGGCTCTTTTATTTTAAGCTGTTGCAAAGCCCGTCTTGCAACGGCATTGTTCTCTTCTTCAAAGCTTTTAAAAAATCCCTCTACCCTTATGCAAAGGCTTTTATTTTCTAAAGCAACTTTTTCAACCACAGCAGCTGGTACTTTAGGACCGATGACAACGGGGATACTTGACTTAATGATGCCGGCCTTTTCAAAGGCAATTTCTTCTAAAGTATGCCCTAAAATATCTGTGTGGTCTAAAGAGATAGAAGTGATGATAGAGAGCTTTGGAGTGACAATATTGGTGGCATCCAGCCTGCCGCCAAGTCCTGTCTCTAAAACGGCAATGTCAATTTTTTGCTCCTTGAAATAATTCAAGGCAAGCAAGGTGGTGATCTCAAAAAAAGTAACCGGAATATTTTTAGATTCTCTCAGTTTAAAAATAGCCTCTAAATGCTTTGCTACATCTTCTTCAGAAATTAAAGTGCCATTTATTTGAATGCGCTCCCGAAATGAGCTAATATGGGGAGAGGTGTAAAGACCCACTTTTAAGCCAGACAACTCTAAAGCTTTTGCTATTTTAATGCAGACAGAGCCTTTGCCGTTTGAGCCTGCCACATGGATGCTTTCAAAAGAATGACTTGGAAAGTCAAAAGCCTGATGAAGTGCCTCGCTGTTTTTTAAGCCAAGCTTCATGCTGGATGTCATGTTGATATGGAAAAGTTTATGGAGCAGTGTTTCGTATGAGGTCATTTTAAATTATTTTGAAAGTGCGATAAGAGCTTGTTGCAATGCTCTTCATTGACAAAAGAAGCGCCAAGCGGCAGATTTGGCTTGATGCTCCCATGAAAATCAGAACCGCCTGTAATAAGCCAATTCTTCTTTTTAGCAATTTTTAAGAAGCGCTCGTTATGGTTTTGATGAAACCTACCATAGTAGCATTCAATTCCATCAAAATCCATTTTGAGAAGCTCTTGCAAAATTTTAGCATCATCGATGAGATGTGGATGGGCGATCACAGCAAGCCCTTTTGCCTGGTGGATGAGCTCGATTGTCTCTACAGTGGAATAAGAAGCGCCTTCTGCATAGCAGGATTTATGATCGCCAAGGTATTTTTTAAAAGCTTCCTGGATTGACGTCACGTATCCTTTTTTGATCATCGCTTGTGCAATGTGGGGGCGTCCTATGGTATGTGCAAGGGTAGTTTCTGCTAAAAGTTCCTCTTCCGTAATGGGAAGACCTATTTCTTGTAGCAGCTTTAAAATTTTGTCATTACGGTTTTTTCTTCTTAAAGTATGTTTTTTACAAAACTCTGCAATGACAGAGCTGTCTGGGGCAAAGGCGTAGCCTAAGATATGGATGCTTGTCTTGTTGTGCATGGTAGAAAATTCTACCCCTGTCAAAAGAGAGATGTTTTCTTTTTGCGCTGCTGGAAGTGCCATCTGGTAAGCAGTGATAGAGTCGTGGTCTGTAATGGAAAGGGCTGACAAGCCCGATTCTTTGGCAAGCAGAACAATTTCTTCTGGGCTCAAAGACCCATCAGAGCAGATCGTGTGGCAATGCAAGTCGGCAAAAAAATCTTTCATGCGAGCGGCTCATAGGGGATGTATTTGATTTCGCTCTCAAGCTGAATGCCTGTTTGCTCTTTGACTTTTTCCTGGATGATCTGAATGAGTTCTAAAACATCTTCTGAAGTGGCTTTTTGTGCATTAATAATGAAGTTGGCGTGCAGGTCTGAAACTTTGGCATCTCCTACTGACAAGCCTTTAAGTCCAAGTGAATCGATCAAGTAGCTGGCATGGTTTTTTTCAGGATTGCGAAAGGCACAGCCGGCAGACATTTCCTGGTAAGGTTGTGTTTTTCTTCTTTTGCTGATCATTTCAAGCTGCGTACTTCTTGCCAAAGAAGAAGACTTAAGGGTAAATACGGCGCTTAAAATGGCTCCTTTTTTTTGCTGGAAAGGGGATGTGCGGTAAGAAAAGAGGAGATTTTCCCTCAAAAATGTTTCAATCGTGCCATTTTCATGCAAAAAATCGACAGATGTTAAAGAATTGGCTGTTTCTTGGCCGCTTGCCCCTGCATTCATGAATACGGCGCCGCCAACACTTGCTGGAATAGCAGAGGCAAACTCTAAACCAGAAAGCTCTGCTTGTGCGGTTTTTGTGCCAAGGAGTGAAAAACTATAGCCGGCACCAGCTTCAAAGCTAAGAGGGGATAGCTGTTTTAGAAAATAGATCTTGTTATGAATGACCAAGCCATTAAAGCCCTTGGAAGAAAAAAGGGTATTGGAGCCTTTTCCGACAATAAGATAGGGAATATTTTGTTTTTTGCTTTCTAAAATAGCTTGGCTCAGCAGATCCTTAGAGTCTGCTTCTATAAAATATTTTGCAGGCCCGCCAATTCCAAACGTGGAAATTTCGGAGAGCATTTTGTTTTCTTGAAAAAAAGGCAAAGAATAAAGGCTCTTAAAAATTTATTTTTCAGGTTGTTCTTTCTGCTTGTCAAGGGCTGCTTGCTCAGCAATCTCTTCGCTTCTGTTTAGATCCTGGATGCTTTTTGTTACCTGGTCTACATCGACATACTTGCCCTGGCTGATCTTGTGGAGCGAATCTAAAATGGCATTGACAAAACCGGCGGATTCTGGTGTGCCAAATTTGCGCGTTAAGCGGATAGCTTCTGAAATGGCGACTTTTACAGGGATCTGGTCGTCAAAGAAAGTCTCAAAAAGTCCAAGGCGCAAGATGTTGCGCTCAACTGTTGAGATGCGACCAAACTGGTAAGATTTTGAAGCTGCCTGGATCATCTGGTCAAGTTCTGGCAAAATAGCGGCGATGTGACGCACTCTGTCTTGCGCATCTAAAACAGCTTTTTTTGTGACGGAAAGCTCTTTCATGAGCAAATTGACAAGCTCTTCTTCGTTGGCTCTTCCTACGTCGTAGCCATAAAGCATTTGAAATACAATTTCGCGCTGTTTTTCTTGCGGCACTGCCATAGTAAAATCCTCTTAAGTCTTTAATTCACAAGATAGCCTATTTTTAGATAATAAGGCAAGTACAAATCCATAAATAGAAAGAGTTTCAAGCTCCTTTACTAAGCTCAATTTCAAGACCTCTGTCTTGCTCAATCCACTTGTGCTGTAAATAGATGCGTCTTAATTTGGCGTTGTCGTCAAAGTGGAGGATGAACTCGACCCAGCCCTCGCTAAAGCAGTAAGAGATTAACGTGTTATTTTGAAATTTTTCTTTAAGAGAGGCCTTGCCAAAGGCTTCTTCTGCCTTTTCGCGCGGCATGAATTTGACAAGTTTTGTCGGTTTACAAGAGGGGGATGCCAAACAGGAGATAAACTCCTTAAATGTGATATAGTTGGAAATGGGTACGCCAAGTGCTGTCGCAACATCTTCTGGCATGGAAATGGGATAGCGAAATCTCAAAAAAAAACGGGACAGCAGGTCTAATGCCTTCATTAAATGCCTTTGGTTTTATTTATTCCCTAGCGGGAGTCAACGTCTTGAGTATTTTTGAGGATAGCAATTTTAAAAAAAATAATGCAAGAAAAATTTTAGATCCGGTTTTTTATCCACTCTTTTTCTGGAAGAAAATGGCAGGATTGGTTATAACTTGTGCCATGCTTGCCATATTTCTTGATATTGAGACCACAGGATTAGATCCTTTTAAACATCATGCCATTGATGTGGCGATTGCCATTATGGACATCGCAACAAAAGAGATAAAAGGCAGCTACCAGAGCCTGATCAAACTCTCAAAAGAAAACCTTTTTTTAGCAGATCCCGAAAGCTTAAAAATCAATGGTTATACTT
The DNA here is from genome assembly GCA_035440845.1 of Parachlamydiaceae bacterium. Taxonomy (GTDB): domain Bacteria; phylum Chlamydiota; class Chlamydiia; order Chlamydiales; family Parachlamydiaceae; genus JBBSJT01. The sequence continues at coordinate 4,596 of DAORNI010000027.1, forward strand.
TTGAAGAAATTAGCCAAGGAAAAGATTTAAAAACAGTCCATGCAGAAATTGTCCAATTTTTAGAATCTTTTGGCATCAAGCGAAAAGAGGCTGTTTTTATCTGCCAAAATCCAGGCTTTGACCGCGGGTTTTTTTCGCAGCTTGTAGATGTCTACACACAAGAAAAGCTCAATTGGCCCTACCACTGGCTTGATTTGGCCTCAATGTATTTTGCAAGGCTGCATAAAAAATGCCGGGATGAAAAAAAACCTTTTCCAAACCGTTTAAGCTTTTCTAAAAATGATATCGCAAAAGAGTATGGCTTGAAAGAAGAAGAGATGCCCCACAAGGCAGTCAACGGCGTCAACCACCTCATCGCCTGCTATTTAGCTGTGCACTCAGGTTATTAAGTCTTAAATGTTTTTAATGTTATCTATTTCTTCAGTAAAGTTTTTAAAGAAATCATCAAGATTAATTTCCGGCTCTTCTGTTTTTTCTGCTGATCCCGTTTGATCAATGTCTTGTTTTGCATCTATTGCAGGTTCTGTCTCTTGTTTAGCCATGTTAGAAATTTCTTGTTCATTATCAGGTTTAGTTTCTAATTTAACATCTTCTTCTGGATCAGATTTAGTTTCTAATTTAACATCTTCTCCCGGCTCTTCTATTTTTGCTTCCGGTTCTACAGCAGTTGATTTTTTAACAGCTTGTTTAGATTCAAGATCTTCTAATTTGCCTTCCAAAGCAGCAATGGTTTTTTCTTTAAGAGCTATCTTGTTGCTATCTTTTGGATCCACAGCAATCATATAGCGAGTTTCCCTTTCAATTTGACTCTTCAAAACAGTGATCAGTTGATCATTACCTATGTCTTTCCCATCTTCTAACATTTGATTAATATTTTTTTGAATACCCACATCTTCTAATCTTGAGTTTAGTTCTTTAAGCTTAAATTCTGTTTCGGCTTCCTTATTTTTAATGGCTTTTAAGTTTGCGTCTGCTGCATTGATTTCATTTTGTATGAGTTGTTGTTCTTCATTAAATTTCTCTATTTGGGGTTGGAGTTCTTTCATTTCGTTTTCCAAATTTTCAATATTTTTATAGGACTTGTGGATATTTTCAAGAGGCTTAAACAATAGATTTTTTTTGTTGTCCTCAACAAATTTTTCTGCTCCTTTCTTTGTAGCAATTTTTTCATAGTCGTTAATTAATTTTTCAAAACCTTGAACGCCCTTATTTTCCTCTTTTACTTTTGCAATATTTTCAAGCTCTTCTCCTTGTGATATTTTTGCAAAATTGTAGCTTATGCTATAGAAGCTATCTTTGGCTTTTTCACCTTGAATTTGGGAGAGAGCCTCTTCTGCTTCGTGTTTAAGCGCAGGGAAACTTTTAAGCTCTTTTTGTGTGTTTTGTATCTCAGATTTAATTTGCTGCTCTCTAAAAGCGAGGTTGTTTTGTTCAAAACTTCTTAATTCTTTAGGTGCGGTTTTTAAGATATCTTCTACAGTAATCGAGGAGGTTTTTGGAGCTTCTGCTGCTTCTGGTGTTGGTACCTCTGATGCTGTTTTTGCTGTTTTTGGAGTGCTTGGAGAGGTTGTTTTTGAAGCTGCTTCTTTTTTAGAGGCATTTGCATGCTTCATCAATTTCGTTCCTGCAACAAATAGTCCTGCAGTTCCAAGAGAACCCACTATAAGACCTGCCAATACTATTTTGTGTTCATTTCCTTGCATTAATCCTGTTTTTTTTGCTATAAAAGCCCCAATTGCTCCAAGACCACCCCCAGCTAGAATAAGAGGAGTGAGTATAATAGCTCCTGCTCCACCGGCAGCTATAAGAAGCCCGCCTGTAGATTTTAAAAGAATGCTTTTAAGGGCTTTTCCTACATCGCTTCTTGGGGTTTCCGGCTTATTGTTTATTTGTTCAAATTGTACTTCTATTTTTGGTTTAAGCTTCTCTGCAGGAGTAGCATTAACACCTGGTTTTCCAGCTATTTGCTTTACTTGAAGATCTGTAGTTAGATTGACTTGACTGTTTACACGTTCTAAACTACCAGACATAATATGACTCCTTAAAAATAAATTGTTTAAACAACAACCCATTTCATTTTTTGTTCCCATGCTGTTTTTTCATCGCCGGACATGCCAGAAACAATCTCTTTTAATGTATTGAGCTCAAGTTTTGCTCTTGTATTGTCTTTTAAGGCAAGGTGGCTCTCAATGGTATAAAAGCTTGGTGCAGGGTCTTTTGGGTTTAAAAATTTTGCGGCATTGAAGACAGCAACTGCCTCTTCATGTCTGTCTAGCGCCTGAAGGCAAGCACCTTGCGCAATCCAGTAGCTTGGGACATGAGGTGCCATTGTTGTTAAAAAAACGAAGATGGTGTTGGCGTCTTCATAATTCTCTTTTTTTACAAGGTCTGCCCCAAAGTCGTAAATGCGAAGGAGTGTCTCATCGCTCAAGCCAAACATCTCCTGAAAAAGAATCGGCTTTTCAGAAGGTTTGTCGCTCATTGACTCCACAAAATGGACAAAATGCTCGCCGCTGCTATCCAACTCTTTTTTGATCTGGTCAAACTCTTCTTTAGAGACAAAGCTTGGCAGTAATTCGAGCATTAATTCCGGTGCATGTTCAAGCTGCTCGCGCAAGTCTCCCAATTTAAAAAATTCGACCAACTGCTTCCTGTGTGCTTGCTTGAAAGCAGAAGCCGGCTTTAATGGAGTTGCAAACATTTGGTAGTAGGAGTCTTCCTGGATAAGATTATCGACTTGAGATTCAATCAGCTCTTCTAATAAATTATCGACTTTAGACATTTTAAAACCTCAATTAAAATAGAAAAATAAAATATCTTATAAAACTATTATATTAAATAGTTTAATTAATTATAAATACTTTATTTATAAAAATGCAAAAAGAGTGCCAAAATAGATGTTTTAAAATATCTTTTACAGATATATAGTCTTGTTTTTACTCAATAATTAAAAAATTATGTATAGAATTGCACTTAAAATGCTGTTTGGCGACCGGGCAAAGTATATCATGCTGATCAGCGTTTTAAGCTTTGCTTCTTTGTTGATGACCCAGCAGTGCAGCGTTTTTTTGGGCTTGATGCGCTGGACGACTGCCACTTTGCGAAACACCAATATGCCCGTTTGGGTGATGGATCCAAAGGTAGAGCAGGTAAACGATGTAAAACCGATGCGGGATACCGACCTTGCAAGGGTGCGCTCTGTCCAAGGCGTTGCTTTTGCTATCCCTTTTTATTTCTCGCTGCAGCAAGCAAGGCTCTATGATGGCCATTTTAAATCGATCCAGCTTTTTGGGGTGGATCCTACTACTTTGATTGGCGTTCCCTCTTTTATGTTGGAGGGGAGATTAGAGAATTTATGGCAGTCGCAAGCTGTCATCATCGATGAAATCGGTCTTCAAAAATTGAGCGAGGGGAGACAGAAAAAGCTTGGCATTGGCGATATCTTTGAGATCAACGACCATGAAGCGCGCATTGTAGGCATCTGCCGGGCAGCACCCTCCTTTTATGGCTATCCATTTGTTTATACCACTTATGACAGAGCCATTGAATTTGCCCCAAAAACAAGGCGGAATTTATCGTTTGTATTGGCAATGCCAGTTGAGGGTGTGACACCCAAGGAGCTTGCTGCCAAGATCCAAAAAGTAACAGGGCTCAAAAGTGTGGCAGAAGAGGATTTTTTTTGGGAGACGATTTGGTGGTTTATTAAAAATACGGGTATTCCCATCTCTTTTGGAACGACTATTTTACTTGGGTTTATTGTGGGGGTAACAGTCTCTGGGCAAACATTTTATACGTTTGTTTTAGAAAACTTGGGCAATTTGGGTGCATTAAAGGCTATGGGAGCAAGTAACGCTCTTATTTCGCGTATGCTGATGCTCCAGGCTCTCTTTGTTGGCTTTATTGGATATGGAATAGGTGTTGGTCTCTCTGCCGTATTTGGGTTTATTTCCCTTAAAAATTTGCAGCCTCCTTTTTATATGCCCTACCAAATTTTGTTATTCACTCTCTTTTCGATGCTTTTTATTTGTCTTGTGGCAGCGCTCCTTGGCATCCGTAAAATCAGCCAGTTAGAGCCAGCGGAGGTTTTTCGTGGATAGTCAGCTTGCAGTAGAGGCTAAAAATGTGTCTAAATCGTTTGTAACGGGACAAACGATTGTAAAAGCTTTGCAGCATGTCAATTTTAATGCAAGGTTTGGAGAGCTCTTAATGATTGTTGGTCCATCAGGTTGTGGTAAAACGACGCTTCTTAGCATAATCGCTGGCACTTTACGCGCCTCTTCTGGAGAAGTGCAAGTCACTGGAAAGACGTTAAATACTATGAGCGATAATGAGGTGACGGCATTTAGAAGAGTCAATGTCGGCTTTATTTTTCAACAGTATCATTTGATCAAAACGCTCAATTGCTTAGAAAATGTCTCCATCCCGATGATTTTAAATGGCTATTCCAAAGAAGAGTCTGAAAATGCTGCTGTCACTATATTGAATGAATTGGGGTTAAAAGGACGCGAACTGGAATTTCCAAAAAATATGTCGGGCGGCCAGCAGCAAAGAGTCGCTATTGCAAGGGCGCTTGTCCATGAGCCAAAGCTTGTCATTTGCGATGAGCCAACAGCTGCTTTAGATGCTGCAACGGGAGAGAAAATACTTGCCCTTTTAGTGAAAGCGGCTAAAAATCCAGACCGCTCTGTGCTTTTAGTGACGCATGACCCGCGTATTTTTAAATATGCAGACCGCATTGCTAAAATGGATGATGGAAAGATGGTATCGATAGAAGAAAATCATATTCAGGGAGTAGTATAGAGTGTTTATTTTTAAGAGTATCGCTTTTTATTTGAGTTTGCTTGGCATAATAGCAGCCCTTGTTTTGATCCGCATTTTAAATGCACCGCCACCTCCAAGAGCAGAAACAAGATCTCCTGCGATCAACCCATACAAAGAAGTGATTGCAGCATCTGGCATTGTGGAGTCTGTGGACAAAAATATTGCAGTCGGTGTTCCCCAGTCTGGCCTTGTGACAAAAGTATTTGTGAAGGTTTCAGACCATGTGTTGCAAAATGACCCTCTGTTTGAGCTAGATACAAGAGAATTGAGAGCACAGCTTTTAGAGCAAAAAGCCAATGTAAAAGTAAAAGAAGCCACTTTAGTCAGATTGCAAGACCAGCTTTTAAGGCTCCAATCGGTGAAGGATCCGCGTGCTGTCAGCCAAGAAGATGTGAAAACCAGGCAAAATGATGTCAAAGTAGCCGAAGCGGAATTAAATGCGGCAAAAGCGCTTGTGGCTCAAACTTTAAAATTAATTGAGAGATTGACTGTAAAAGCCTCAAAAGCTGGCCAGATCTTGCAGAGCAATATCCGGGATGGCGAATATATTTCAACCTCTCAAGAGACTCCAGCTATTTTGCTTGGAGACATTGATCATTTGCAAGTGAGGGTAGACATTGATGAGCAAAATGCATCCAGGTTTTCACCCGATTTGCCAGCTGTTGCTTTTTTAAAGAACAATACCGAGTATAGTATCCCCTTGA
>DAORNI010000027.1:10174-12698 GCA_035440845.1 Parachlamydiaceae bacterium
GGGGCTACAGATGAAAGAGTAGATACGCGCGTGTTGCAAGTGATCTACTCCTTTACAGTGCCAACCAATTACAGGGTGTTTGTCGGCCAGCAAGTGGATGTTTTCATCAATGCAGCAAAAGAGTAAATTTTATGAACCACAAAGCCCATAGAGAGTGCAAAGATGATAAACATGAAGCATTGCATCTATTTTTTAAGATATTCCAATTTCTGTGTTCTCTATGGGTTCTTTGCTTCAATAATTTAAATTATAATCGGTTGTTATGTTTTTTGGTGTTGGTCTTGGCAGGCTGCAATCCTATTTCTCCTTACCAAAAGCCAAATGTCTATGCACCGCCTGCTTGGAAGAAGGAGACAATTGAGGAACCTATCGAAAATCAAGAAAAGCAGGCTTGCCTCTCCAACTGGTGGAAAATTTTTAATGATCCTGTTTTAGATGAGTTTGAAGAGATCGCCATAAAAAACAACCAATCTTTAAAATCTGCCATCCAAAACTACATGCAGGCAAAAGCACAGGCAGAAATTGCAAGAGCACCTCTTTTTCCCTCTCTTTTTTTCTCCCCTGTTTTTTATAAGCAAGAGGGTGTTTTTGGCGCTTTTGGCAACTTCAACCAGAATCAGCAGGGGGGCAACGTTCCTGTTCAAGATGATATTTTAAGAGGCAATTTTGCCAATTATTTTGTCCCTTTCAATGTCAATTACCAGGTTGATCTTTGGAATCAGATCCGAAATGGCTATTATGCAGCGCTTTTTACAGAAGATGCTAGTTTAGAGGCTTTTAATGCTCTCCTTTTGACCATTACGACAGATATTGCAGAAAACTACTTTATTTTGTGCTCCTTAGATGCAGAAAGAGAAGTTTTGGTGGAGAGCCAAATTTTGCGCAAAAATGCCGTAGAAATCAACCAGGCAAGATTTGATGCCGGCCTTGTCAATTATACAGATGTTTCAAGAGCTATTACAGAATTTGCAGATGTCAATGCGGAATATGAGGAGATGTTAAGAAAGCGCGAAGTACAAGAGAATATTCTAGCGGTACTTTTGGGGGTTCCATCTTCTGAATTTTTAGTCCAACTAATGCCCCTTCATAAAGCGCCTCCAGAAATTCCAGCCGGGATTCCAGCGTCTATTATTGTGCAGCGGCCAGATATTCGCGAAAAAGAGCGTTTATTGGCAGCTTCTTGGTCTAATATTGCTGTTGCCTATGCCAATTATTTGCCCTCTTTGAATTTAGCTGGCACCATTGGTTTCTCAACCCCTTTTTGGAGCAATCTGCTCGACTGGAAGTCCAGGTTTTGGTCTTATACAGTAAGCATTGCTCAAATGATTTTTGATGGGGGAGAAGTGGCAGGAGAGACCCATTTTGCAAAGGCTACCTATTTGGAAAATCTGGCTAATTACCGGCAAAATGTTTTAACTGCCTGGTCGGAAGTGGAAAATGCATTGGCCGGCATTAAATATTACCACACACAAAGTCTCTATTTGATTGAATCTGTTGAAGCAGCAAAAGACACGCTTGGACTCTCGCAAGAGCGCTACGACCGGGGTCTTGTGACCTATTTAGATGTTGTGGATGCAGAAAGGACTCTTCTTGATTCGCAACGCTCCTATGTCAAAGCTTTTGGCAACCGCTATTTGACGGCCGTCCAATTGATTCGTGCTTTAGGTGGTAGTTATTAAATTAATTCTTGACTTTTATTATTAATTAAAATTAGAATTTAAGAATTAGTTTATTAAAAATAAGGAGATTTTTATGGATCCGGCACCTCAAACCTTAAATAATTTTTTCCCTCATCAAAAAACGGTTGTTTTTGATTTAGAAAATGTAGTTACAAAAAAAGCAATCACTAGAACTTATGAAGAGCGATTAGATAACAGTAACTGTACGGGGGTGACACTAAGGGAAATAATCAGTCTTTGTGCTTCTCAACGTTTGCCTTCTGTTTTAGTTTTGGCAAGATCTTCAAATAATAAAACTTACCGCTGCTTTACTTATGATTCATTTCATAGGGAAAATAACTGGAATTTCAAATCATTTTTTTATTATACAGCAACACCTCTCTCTAATGGATTGAGAGCCGATTATTGTGGTCAATTTGAAAAGAAGCCTACTGGAATTATAACGTATCAAGAAAAAAGTTCTCAGGACCAGATTTTTCTGTTAAATCAGATTTTTCGTGTCATGCAAGAAAAAACTCCTTATTCTAAATATCGTCTTTCAAACGCTTATGAGCGTCTAAATTACCCTCTACATGCTAGTCATTGGTTGCAAATTGCGGCTTTGGAAAATTATCCAAACGCACACTATCGAATTTTCTTAAGATCTTTAAAAATAAAACCTTTAAAAATTGATTTGGTTTCTTTACAAAAAGCAGCTTTTGGCGGACATAAAAATGCTCAATTTGAATATGCTAGATATTTATATAAAAATGATCCCAAAAAAGCATTTGAATTTTGCTTAAAAGCTGGTAGGCAAGGGCATGTAGGAGCGCAAATAAGACTTTGGAAATGTTATTCTGGTTATC
>DAORNI010000027.1:12825-19123 GCA_035440845.1 Parachlamydiaceae bacterium
CTTTTTATTCTCTTTCACAGCCAAAAAGAAAATATCTGATTAATAGCATTACAGTTAATAGAGTAAAAATTTATGATAAAAAAGAGATTAATTTAATGCTTTTAAAATTGGCTGCATTAAATGGGCATTTGGAAGCTTGCTTCGAGTATGCACTTGCTATGCAGAAAAAAAAGATTTTAGAGGCCGTTCCATTTTTTCAAAAAGTGCCTTTTAAGCAGGAAGCAAAAGAGTGTCTTGCAATTTTTAATCAAGAGAGCTCTTTATTAAAAAGAAAACAGATAGAAACTAACTCATGCCAGCTATCTGAAAAGTCTATAGAATTGCACAGACTTTTTGGAAAATCCTTTTTAGAAGAAAAAAATGAGCAAAAAGGAGAATATCATCTTTTAACAGCAGCTTATGCAGGCGATAAGAGCGCTCAAAGAAACCTTGGATTTTTTTATCTGAAAAAATGTGCAACAGAAGGCCTTGTAAAGGCAGCTTTTTGGTTTAAATGTTCTCTGCTGCAGCACAATTGCGTTCATTGCAAAATCGGGATTGATAGAATTTTTGACTCAAAAAACGAATATCCAGCTGAAATATTAACTAACGTTACTGAAGTTTTAAATATTTTAGATCACACATTTAGTCAATTTGCAAAAGAAGATTTTAATAAGGCGATTCATTTGGCAGGAAAAGAAGTGGAAGAAAAAGGTCTGTTTAAATAGAGTCTATAGGATAAACTTTTTAAGGACAGTTCATGAATCAAAGATCAAGGCAGCAAAAAAAGCCGCACGTGTTTAAAAATGAGATTAAATATTATGGCTTTCATGCTTGCCTTAATTTGTGGAAGGAAAGACCGCACGATGTGATTAGAGCCTATGTCTCTGAAAAAAGAGTAAAGGAACTTTCCCATTTTCTCAAATGGTGCGCAAAAGAGACTAAAGCTTACCGTATTCTTCCAGATGAGGAAATGGAAAAAGTGGCAGATTCTGTCCATCATGAAGGACTTTGCATTTTGGCAAAAGAAAAAAAGGCCGTCTCTTTTCATGAGATGATGCAAGACTTAAGTAAAAATAAAAATCCTTCCTGCCTTCTCTATTTAGATGGCGTTCAAAATCCACATAATATTGGCTCGATCATGCGAACTGCCGCTCATTTTGGCATACGCTATATTTTAGGACACAAAACAAACCTGCCGGCTTTAAGTCCTTCTGCTTATAGAGTAGCGCAAGGTGGAGGAGAGCATGTAGCATTGATTGCGATAGAAGATTTTAAAGCCTCTTTTCAGGCTTTGGAAAAAGCTGGTTTTAAGATGATAGCTTCTTCTTCTCATGGGGGAAAATCGCTTTATGACTACTCCTTTAGTCCGCGCACTGTTTTAGTGATGGGATCAGAAAGCGAAGGGGTTCAAAAAAAATTATTTGAATATATTAAAGAATCTCTTTTAATTCCCGGTACTTGCCTGGTCGAGAGTCTAAATGTTTCGGTTGCTTCGGCTCTTTTCTTGGGCGAATATTATAGGCAGTTTAAATGAGGGGCTATCTTGCAGCAGAGGGTTATGAGAAGCAGCTAAGGCAGGAGCTTCAAGGCATTCAAGCAGAATATGGACGCCTTTTTTTAGCACCAAGTGTTCAAAAAAGTACTTTTTGGGCGCAAAACATTTGGCATGAACCGCTGATTTTTCGTTTTGAGTCCATTTCAGAGGCTGCTTCTATTTTAAAAAGCATCCAGAGGAATTGGGCGCTTTATTCTTGGCAAGAGCATAGAAGGGCAGCTTTAATTGAAGCAAAATTACCGTTTATCTCAAAAAAACCTTTAGTATTTCCTTCAAAAGTTACTGAATCAAATTTAAGTTCTTCTTTGGGTTCTTGGATGCTTCTTGACAAGCACACGCTTTTGGCCTCTCCCGGTTGTTCGTCTCCTTTTCCAAATGGCACTCTTTTATTTGAGGAGTGCAAAATAGGGCCTCCTAGCAGGGCTTATTTAAAATTATGGGAAGCTTTTACTGTGGCAAAAACAGCGCCAAAAACGGGAGATAGATGTTTGGAGATTGGTGCAAGTCCCGGCGGCTGGACATGGGTGCTTGCTAATTTAAAATGTGAAGTATTAAGTGTGGATCGATCCGAGCTTGCAAGCAATGTCGCTTCTATGTCAGATGTTCATTTTATAAAAGCAGATGCCTTTTCGATGCTGCCGAGCAAAATAGGGGCAGTTGACTGGATTTTCAGCGATGTTGCTTGCTACCCGGAAAAACTACTGGAATGGGTGCAAGTATGGTTGACAAGTGGCATGTGTAAAAAATTTATTTGTACACTAAAGTTTCAAGGGGATGCTAATTATAAGGTTGCCGATGAATTTCTTAAAATCTCTGGAAGCCGCATTGTTCACTTAAGCCATAACAAGCACGAGCTCACCTGGCTGCTTGTTTAATTATAGTGTCAATTTAATTTAGTTAACTCATCTTACGCAAAGGGAAAAAAGTGAAGGAGCAAGAGATTTTGAGAAATCAATTCATTTAAAAAGCACAGCAATATTTGAAAATATTGCGAGCATTTTTGAATTTAATTGAGACTTAAAAAATCTGCTTGTTCACCTTCTTCTTTTGCGTAAGGTGAGCTAGTTAAGATAGATTGCTGTATCTTTGTCTGATACGTGTGGTATAAGATAAAAAATAAATTTTAAACGACTATAAATTGGATCGGCTCTCTTATCACTATAAGGAGATTGATCTACGCTCTAATAGAAAAGGCGCTTTTTGTAAAAAAAGCGCCTTTTTTTTATATGCCCAGGATAGGACTCGAACCTACACACCTTACGATACCAGAACCTAAATCTGGCGTGTCTACCAATTTCACCACCTGGGCATTAAGCAAACATCTTGCCAAATCCCAGATTTTTAAGTCAAGCGAGATTTAAACTTTTTAAATTTTGATGCGCACTTCTTTTGCGGGTGCCATTTGCCCATGTTTAGTATAAGAGATGCCGTTGATGCAAACGGATTGGGGGCAAAACCCTAACTCACCGGTTAATGCTTCCCAAACGTTCTGGTAGGTCTCTAAGCTCTTTCCAAGTTTCTCTATTCTAGTATTCGTATCTATTGCTTGGGCGCTGCTTTCTCCAGCTCCTTTTCTTGAATCCATATTAAGCGGGATCTCTATAGTTTCTTTGTTTGTTGTCCGAATCTCTTTTCCAAGCTGTTCTAACTGTTCCAGTGCTTGTTGCAGTTCTTTTTGGGTATCTGAAACAGCAATTAATTTAGAGAGCCACTCATCGCGGATAGGCGGGCAATTTTTGGAACCTTCTGGAAGGTTTTTGATGGTCTGCAGGCAATTTTGAAAATTCGCTGTATTTTTATTTCTTTCATATTGATGAAGAGAAGTAGATGTTTCAACAAGCATTTGATGAAGCTCTTCATATCTCTCTTTTTCAAGCTGTTCACGGGTTGTCCTTTCAATAAAAGCTTCTTTTTTATTTTGTTCGTCTTCCTTGTAATTATAACATTCTCGTAAAAAAGTAAAAAAAGTCGTTGCCCCAGTCACCACTATGTTTGCAATCCCTGCACCAGCCTGACTGTTTGTTTCAGCGTCTGTAGAAGAAGCATTGAAAACCGGGCATTCTTCACTGAAAACATAGGTGGCAACAGCAGTGGCCACAGCACCTAGCGAAACGAAAAATCCTGACCAGAAGAAACCAACTTTTAAGGCTTTTACTGCAAATTTTTTGTTGCAACAGCCCTTTTCTGAAAGATCTTGAGTTGCTGTACTGGCAATATTTGCCGCTCTTTGGTCGGTTCTGTTTAAACCTGTCCCTATGGTTGGATGAATGGGTATATGTCCATCTCGTCTTTTAGGTAAATCAATAAGAATATCGTCTGCTATTGTGCTTGGTACATCCATAAGACCTTCCTTGTTATTAACTCATTTATTAGTAAAATAATAATTTTAAGTCAAGGAATTGTTAGCTTGGTACCAACTGGTATCTGATCCTGGTTTTTGATGTTTGCCTGGTTTGCATGATAGATCTCTTTCCATCTGTTTGGAGAGCCGTAATAGCGAAGAGAGATACCTCTTAAAGTGTCTCCTGGAACTACAATATGGCTCTTTAGCATTTCCATGATGGGCATCTCCTTGGTCTCATTGAATCCGTTTAAAAGAGAGGCGTAATTGGCTCTTGCCTTGTCTAACTCGGTCTGAAGACTCTTTCTGGACTGGTCTAGCCTATCCAGATTGGATTCAAAGCCGGCATGTTTGATCGTTTCTTCTTCCAGCATTTTAAGGAGGTCTTTTTCACGGTTCATCAACTTTTCAATAAGCGCGTTTAGCTGCTGGTCGTTCTCATCTGATTTTTGCTGTGCCACATTATATTTTGCAAGCGTCTCTTGAAGCTCCCTTGAAGAGAGCTCAATCTCAGATGCCAGCCTCTCATTTTCTAATTTGTCTTGGGATGTTGTAGCCCTTGCTTCTAAAAGCTCATTTTCCCTTGTTTTTAAAAGTTCTGTCAAATTGACCAAAGAGCTTTCAGCTTCTTTCCTTTTTAAATCCGCTTCTTTTTTTTGCTCTAAGGAGAGCTGTAGGTCTTCATGATGTTTTTTGATATCAGAAGAGAGCTTTTCATTGTTTTTTTCTGTTTCTGCAACCATGTGTCTGATTTCATGGATCTCATTTTCGCGATGCAACAAAAGCTCTGTCAAATGTTCCAATTCCTTTTCTTTTTCCACGGTCTGATTTTTAGCTTCTTCATAATGGCTTAAAGCTTGCTTGAACATTTCTTGTCTCTCATCTACTTCTCTTGCAAGCTGCATATTGATTTCATCATGACTTTTCGCTCTGTTTTTGGCATAAGAGAGTTCTTCTTCCTTTTCATTTAAAAGGATGTCTAAATTTCTTAATTTTTCTTCAAGTTCTCTTGCTGTCTGCCGCTCTTTTTCATGCAGTGTCAAAGCCTCGTCCAGGGCAGCTCTATAACGATCTAGCTCTTGGTTGATTTCTTCATTTAAAGAAGTTGCATTTAAATGGCTGTTTTCAAGCTTGGCTATTTTATTTTGATGGTCAGCTAAAAGATGGTTTAGCTGCTCATTTGCCATCTCTTGATTGACTATGGAGTTTTTATTTTCATTGATCTGCTCTTCTTTCTGGTTTAAAAGTGCTCTTAAACCGTTCAACTCTAAGAAGTGTTCTTCCTTTAAAGCAAGAGAGAGGTTCTGCTCCACTTCTAGCTGCTCTGCAAATCTTTTTTCTGATTCTCTCTTGTTTTCAAAAGCTTCCTGCGTTAAAAGAAGCTCATTTTCACGGATTTCAAGCAAACTTTCAAGTTCTCTTAAATGAGCCAGCATCGTTTGAGCATTTATCTCATCAATTTGTGCCAGGCTCTCTTTTTCGCTCATCCAATTTTTAAATGTTTCAATGTCTTGCAAAAGTGCCTCATTTTTTGCAGCAAAAAGAGCCGCTTTTTCTTCAAAGTCGGCAATTCGTAAAGTTTTTTCTTCTATCTCTTTTTTTAAACTGTTTCTGTCATGCAGCAAACTGCTTTGCATATTTTTTAGCTGTTTGAGCTCTGTCTGTTTTTTTTGCAGGTTGCCAATCAGGCCGTCTGCTAGTTTTTCATGGATGGACAAAGCATGCAACCCGTTGACTGTCTGCTCAGTCGATTTTTCTTGTGCTTCTAAAAAGGCTTGAGACAAGGCTGCAAGTTCTGCTTCTGCATAATAGAGTTCTTTTTGAGTATGCTGCAGGGCAAGCCTCTCGGTTTCAATGACAAAGCTTAAATCTTTAGATTGCTTGTCAAGTTTTAATTTTTTTGCTTTAAGTTGTTCTGTCAAAGAATCTGTTTCCAATTCTTTGTCTATAGCTGCAAGGTTGACGGCTGTTAGCTCGCTCTCTAGCTGGTCAATTTGAGCCAGATGCTCTTTTAATTCTTTTTTAAAGGCATCTTGTTTTGCTTCCAGTTCATAAATAGTATTTTTTAAGCTGCCTTTTTCCTCTGCTGTATATTGCTCGGATGCTGCAAGTTGGCTTTCAAATTGATTTTTTAAATGGCTGTTTTGCTTTTTTTCAAATTCCAGCTGATCAAAAAGAGTGTCTATGGTCAGTTCAAGATCTGCAATTTGTGTCTCTTTTACCTGGATATTTTTTTGAATTTCGCTAAAGCTTGTTTGCAGATGTTTGGCCTCTCTCCTATCTTCTTCCAGATTCTTTTTTAATTTTTCTATCTCACGGTTTTCTTTTTCTCTTTCAGTAGAAAGGACTGCAATTTGCAAAGCGTGGAGTCTTTTAGAATTTTGATGGGCTTCTTCCCTTAAAGCAATAATTTTATTGGA
>DAORNI010000027.1:19161-19684 GCA_035440845.1 Parachlamydiaceae bacterium
GCTCCACTTTGTCAGCGCGGCTGCTCACATCTTTTGTAAAACTAGAAACAATGGGGAGTTTTTTTTCCGGCTGCTTTAAGGCATTGTTTGAAGAGCTTTCTCTAAATGCCTCATATCCCATGATGCCAGTAAAAAGCAGAGCTGCTGCGCCAAATATCAATGCAGGTTTTCCTTTTTGCTGAGAATTTTTTTCTGGCGTTTCCTTATTTTGCATATAACACCTATTTTTTAAGTTAAGAAAAAGAAATAAAGGCTGGCAAATATAAATTCAAGTTTTAAATGTAAAAAAAACTTGCTTTCTCTTCCCATTATGGGTAGTTATTAAAGAAATTTTGCTTTTACTGGAAATAAGCCGTGGTCAAAAAAAAAGGCAACCGCCTCATTCATGAAAAATCTCCTTACTTGCTACAGCACGCCTACAATCCGGTAGATTGGTACCCGTGGGGTCAAGAGGCTTTTGATGCGGCAAAAAGAGAAGACAAACCTATCTTTTTGTCCATTGGGTATGCCACATGTCACTGGT
>DAORNI010000027.1:19707-24925 GCA_035440845.1 Parachlamydiaceae bacterium
AAAAGAGTCTTTTGAAAGGCAAGATGTGGCAGATTTGATGAATGATGCTTTTATCTCTATAAAAGTAGACCGTGAAGAGCTGCCAGAAATTGACGGCCTTTATATGGAGTTTGCCCAAGGGATGATGGCAGGCTCTCTTGGCTGGCCTTTAAATATTATTTTGACACCGGACTTACAGCCTTTTTTTGCAGTGACCTACTTGCCAACCGAAAGCAGACGAGGCCTTACTGGCCTTTTAGAACTTGTTCCTAAAATAAAAAAGATGTGGGAAGGGGAAGAGAGGGAAGAGGTAATTGATCAAGCGTTTGCTATTGTGGAGATGTTTGCAAAAAGCATCCATGCAAAAGGCACCCTTCTTCCTGAAAAAGAGCAGATAGAGGATGCTGCAGAGCTTTTGTTCAAAATGGCAGACCCTGTCTTTGGCGGTATCAAAGGAGCCCCAAAATTCCCCATTGCCTATCAATTGGATTTTCTGCTCCGCTATTCTCTTCTTGCAAAAGATAGCAGATCCCTATTTTTAGTGGAGCGCACTCTCGACATGATGCATCGGGGCGGCATCTATGACCATTTGGGAGGAGGCTTTTCACGCTATAGCACAGATGAAGAGTGGTTAGTGCCCCATTTTGAGAAGATGCTCTCTGATAATGCATTGCTCGCCTCTTCTTATTTGCAATGCTGGCTTGTCACAAAAAAGGAGAGTTACCAAGAGATTTGCAAAGAGATTTTAGATTACGCTTTAAGGGAGATGCGCTCTTCAAAAGGCGCTTTTTATTCTGCAGAAGATGCAGACTCAGAGGGTCAAGAGGGAAAGTATTACACATGGGAGCTTTCTGAGTTTCAAAATATTCTAGGACCAGAAAAAAGCGCTTTTTTGGTAGAGTATTTTGGGGTGAGCGCAAAAGGAAATTTTCATGGCCGCAATATTTTGCACACATCTTTCAATTTGAACGAATTTGCAGAAAAAAAGAACCTGAACCTGAAAAGTGCTACCAAAAAGGTACAAGAAGAAAAGAGCTTGCTGCTATCTGCAAGACAGATCAAAGAGCATCCTTTTAAAGATGATAAAATTTTAGTCTCCTGGAATGCTTTGATGATTGCAACTCTTATAGAAGCAGGGCTTGGTTTTCAAGAGAAGCGCTACTTGGATGCCGGATTGGAAGCTGCCAATTTCATTAAAAACGTCATGTGGCAAGATGGTCAGCTCTTTCGCCGCTACCGCGATCAGGACGTGCGCTTTTTTGCTTGCCTTGAAGATTATGCGCTGATGATTCGCGCATGTCTTGAGTTATTTGAGGCAGACCTTGGGACAGAGTGGCTTAAAATAGCTCTTGAAATGACAACTGTTTTAGAAGAAAATTTTAAGGAGCCTGGCGGAGCTTTTTATCAGACAGATGGAAAAGATCCCAATATCATCTTAAAAAAATGCCGGTTTGCAGATGGGGCAGAGCCTTCTGGAAATGCCATTCATTGTGAAAATTTGATCAAGCTTTACCAATTGACAAGTGAGGTTTCTTACCTGGAGCAGGCAGAAGATATTTTATGCGCATCAAAAAAATATTTGGATAATTATCCGCCAGGGTATATTTATCATGTGATGAATTTAAATAAATTTTACGATAAAAAAGCCGCGCTTTTAGTCATTGCGCTTGATAAAGAGAATACATATAAAAAAGAATTGGAAAAAGAGATTTATAGTCAGTTTATTCCGCACAAGGCAGTGATTTGGCGGCATCTGGACGAGAAAGACCTCTTTCGACTGATTCCTTATGTAAAAGATCTAATTCCACTGGAGGAGAGAACAACATTATATATTTGCTTTGAAGGAGTATGTCAAAAACCGATTAACCAGTTGTCAGAGATGAAGGAGGCTATTGGCAAGTTATAAGTCTAGCATTATTTTAATGAATTAAGGTATGATGGTGACTACATATGAGCAAAAAAAATCCTATTAAGAAAAAGTTAGAAAAAATTCTTGCCCTGAAAGATGCGGAATGTCCTCCGGAAAAGTTTGAAGAGGGCTTGCATCTTCTTAGCTCCTCTGATGATTTTGACTCCCTTGATTTAAACGATAAAGAAGCCCTTGCGATGCTCTTTTTTGCAATTGGCGAAAAGCAGTTGGAAGAGGGGAACCGCAAATTTTTAGATAATTTTTCCTCAGCCGAAAAAATTGCCCCGCATAGTTATGAACTTTTTTTTAAAAAGGGCAGGAGCCTTTCTAAATATCCCACCAATGCGCAATGCCTCGTCCTTGCAAAAAAAGCGTATAAAAAAGCGACTTTTTTAAACCCTAAAAGCTTTCATGCCCATTATGAGCTTGGCACTGTTTTAGTGCAGCAGGGCTTGCATATGGAAGAGTCCTCTTTTTTTCAAGAGGCGCTTTCCCAGTTTGAAGAAGCAGATTTTTTACTTTGCGAAAGCGAACATAAATCAATCTTTTATTGGCAATTTGGAAGAGCCTGGTTTTATCTTGGAAAATTATCGGGCGAGGCCATGGATTTCCATAAAGCGATTGAAAAATACCGAAAATCTTCAAAAGATAATTTAACATCTGCTCTTTTTTGGAATGATTATGGCGATGCGATGATAGAAATGGCCTTTTTGCTTGGTAAAAAGGAGTACTTTTTTGAGGCGGTAGAGCTTTATCAAACAGCTTTAGTGCAAGATGAAGAATGTTTTCAAACTTATTTTAACTTAGGCGCTGCCTACCAGTGCGTTTTTGAGATCACCCTTGATCCCGATTATTTTAAACGTGCAGATGAATGCTTTGAAAAAGCGGCAAAGATCGAGTTTTTATCTAAAACCCCTTCTGCAACGCTCTGGTTCAAATGGGGTCAACTTTTAGCTGACTTTGGGAAGCTGACAAGAGACACCTCTTATCTGCAGCAAAGCTTTGAAAAATTTAATGAAGCTGACAGCTTAGAGCCAGACCATCCCGGCATTTTAAGCCGCTTTGGAGAGGCTGAAATGCTTCTTGGGGCAAATACGGACGATGTATTTTTGCTCCGTCAAGCAGAAGCCAAATTCATACGCAGCTTGCAGCTTTGCAAAGAAGCACCGGAAAACTGGTATTTTTATGGCATCTGCTTAAATGAGCTTGGCCGCTATTTCACAGATGTAGGGTTTTATGAAGAGGCGATCCAGAAGTTTCAATATGGCCTCTCTTTGACACAGACAGACCCACTTTTATGGTATGGGCTTGCGATGTCCTATTTTACGATTGGCGAGATGGAAAATAATCGAGAGATGCTGGAAAAAGCGTGCCTGCATTGTGGCCGTGTCGCAGAACTTGGCGGTCAGATCTTCTTGCAATTTTGGAATGACTGGGCAGTCATTTTGATGCGCTTATCGGAAATGACTTTAGATGAAAGCTATTTGGAAGCTGCCCTTGAAAAATTTGAGCAGATCTTAAAAAGAGAAAATCGTAAGGAAGATTCTTTTGAAGAAAACAAAAAAGAGCCTTTTGATGCTCAAGAGCTAAGTGAAGAAATTGATCTTGAATGGCTTTATAATTATGGCTGTGCTCTTGACATGTATGGCGATTTTACGGACGGAGAGACCTACTATGGGCAAGCTGTACAAGTGTTGTCCTATGTTGTCAAACTAGATCCCGACTACACGCATGCGCGCTACAATTTGGCCTTGGCCTTGTCCCATTTGGGCGAGATGATTTCAGATGTAGACTGTTTACAAAAAGCTTCCCAGCATTTTGAAATTTTAGTTTCCGGGAATCCAGAAGATGAATGCGCATGGAATGATTGGGGGCTTTTGTTGTTGCATCAAGGGGAGCTTGTCCACGAGTCTTGCAGGCCAGATCAAAGTCAGCAAATTTATGAGCAGGCAGAGAAAAACTTTTTCCACGCTTTAAGTTTAGGCTGCTTGCCAGCTTATTACAATTTGGCGTGTCTCTATGCGATGAGACAAAATTTTGAGGCTGCGATGCACCATATGGAAAAAGCAGAGCTGCATCATTGCTTGCCTCCGCTAGACACAATTTTACACGATGAGTGGTTAGAGCCTTTAAGAGCCTATCCAAGTTTTAAAGCCTTTATTGCGGACTTGTCCAATAAAGAGAAGAAATAATCCAAAAATCGCTGCCGCGATTTTTGGATTACATCAAAATATAATCAGTAGACCAGGCGTCTTTACCATTTTGTGTTATTTCAGCTTGAGTTTCTGTCTCAGCACTGCCAAATCCAAAGAAATCGGCAATGCCTGTACAGTTTACAACGACTGAAACTAAAGTATCAAGTTCTATACTTTCAATATATTCATTTTGTAGATCAGCATATCCAAGTTCGTTCTCTTCCTTATCTTCAATTTTAGTTTCAGTTTCATTTATTTGCTTTTCCATTGGTATATAAATGCCATACATACCGTCAAAATCCAGAGTTTCTTCCTGGTTTTCTGTGCTTTTAGAGTAGATAGCTCTTACAAAAGTTGGAGTTACAGCAGCAGCAATTACGCCACCAACTGGTCCTGTTACTGCACACGCAACAACTGCCACACCGCCTGTCAAATAAGATCCAATCTGGAACTCATTAGCTGCTGCTTCTTTTGCTTGTGCTGCATGTCCTTGTGCATTTTTTATTGTGTCGCATAAATCTATGTTTTCTTTTGCGATAGTTGTTAATTGTTGTTCTAATTGCTTGTTATCTTCTTGTTGTTTATCAGCAATTGTTACAATTGTATTTAAATCATTTTTGACTTCTTGAATATTCTCTTTTTTTAAAGCTTCAGCTGCTACATTCTTAATTTGCTCAGTTTGATCCGCTATATTTACAGCAGTTTTTTGAGTAGCAACAATCGTTTCTCCTTGTTGCTCAGCTTGATTAGCAGCACCTTGTAAATCTTGATCTAATTTTGCAAATTCTTGAGATGAACCTGTTTTAACATTTGTTAAATCTTTAATGATGTGAATTAAACCTGCTGTGCCAAGAGTAATTGCAGCTGATCCTATTAAAAAGTTTAAAGCTGCAAGCTGTAAAAGCCCAAATACAATGGCGCCAGATGCAAGTATAAATCTTGCGCCATAGAGGGCAAAATCTACAACTTTTTGGATTGCTTCTGCAAGAATGACACTTTTAAAAGGACTTAATGAGTTACCAACTTCCATGCTTGGAAGATAAGATGTTACTTGATCCATTTTAAACCTCTTCTTCTAATAAATGTTAATAATTTTTTTAATTTATAAAATAATTATAATATTATATTGTTTATT
>DAORNI010000028.1:0-1884 GCA_035440845.1 Parachlamydiaceae bacterium
TTAAGGTTTTAAGTTCCGGTTTTTTTGAAACTTTTACATTGATCAAAGCTTGCGGGTATTTTTCTAAAATAGAAGCCAAATCTGAGAGCTTGGAATCTGTCTCTACCATAATTCTTAGCACTTGCAAAGCAGAAACAAGCCCATCACCTGTTGGGTTTTGCTCGGAGAAAATAATATGACCGCTCTGCTCGCCTCCTAAAATAGCTCCATTTTCCAGCATGCTTTTAATCACATAGCGGTCGCCAACAGCAGAGCAGATCACTTGAATGCCAAGGTCTTTCATCGCTTTTAAAAAGCCAAAATTTGCCATCACGGTCGAAATGACAAGCTGGTTTGCAAGCTTTCCCCGCTGCATCATGTCTTTTGCGCAAATAGCTAAGATAGTGTCCCCATCTACGATCTGGGCGTTTTCATCGACCATGATGACGCGGTCTGCATCGCCATCCAAGGCAATCCCGACATCTGCCTGATGGTCGATCACAGCTTTTTGTGCAAGCTCTGGGTGAAGAGAGCCGCAGGCCTGGTTGATGTTTAATCCATTGGGAGATGTTCCATATATAAAAACTTCAGCGTCCAACTCTTTAAAAACAAGTGGAGCCACCTTGTAGCCAGCACCATTTGCACAATCAAGCACAATTTTTAAATTTTTCAGCGATTTTTTTTTGGGAAAAGTGGCTTTTATAAATTCGATGTAGCGCCCATCGGCATCATTAATTTTTGTGTTTTTTCCAATTTCATCATCTGCCGGCAAAAAGTCTTTAAAATTATTTTTTTCCACAAGTTTTTCTATTTCCTTCTCCCAGCTGTCAGAAAATTTAAAGCCTTCTGAAGAGAAAAACTTAATTCCATTATCATAGTAAGGATTGTGGGAGGCAGAGATCATAATGCCGGCATCTGCCCGGTATGCCTTTGTGATAAAGGCCACTCCAGGAGTCGGGATTGGGCCTAGCATAAAGGTGTCCACTCCCATGGAACAAAGACCTGAAATGAGCGCATTCTCATACATGTAGCAAGAAAGACGCGTATCTTTTCCGATCACGACACGCGGCCGTTTGGCCTGGACTTGGCTTTTAAACATAAGTCCCGCTGCCCGACCAAGCGCAAGCGCCGTTTCCACTTCCATGGGAGCTGTATTAGCCCGTCCTCTTACGCCATCTGTTCCAAAAATTTTTATACTTTTTGCCTTTGTCATTTGCCTTCCTAACTTATCGTAGAATGTAGCATACCAGCTGCTTATTTCGCAAAATTTAAATAGATATGTCATCAATTATTAACAATAGATGACATACCCTGTCTTGACTTTTTAAAAAGCCTTGACGTACAATAGATTTCCTAGAGGAAAAGAACTCGAATCTAGGCTATTAGCAATTTGTAAACATCCTCTTAGTGATCTCTTTAATTTTAGGAGCTTTTTCTCTCAAGTGAAACCAAAAATCCATCTGCCAGGCGAACATTCGATCGATCCAAACTGCATTGACCAAGATGCCCTTTTTGTTTTAAAAAAATTAAAAGATGCAGGCTATTTGGGCTATTTAGTCGGCGGCAGTGTACGTGACCTTTTAAAAAAAAGAGTGCCAAAAGACTATGACATTTCCACATCTGCAAAACCGGAAGAATTAAAAGCTCTTTTTGGCCGCAACTGCCTTTTAATTGGCAGAAGATTCCGCTTGGCTCATATCCGTTTTGGCCATAAGATCATAGAAGTTGCCACTTTCCGCTCAGGAGAAAATGATGAGGGTCTCATTTTAAATGACAACCAGTGGGGTACTGAAGAAGAAGATGTTTTACGGCGCGATTTTACCATCAACGGTCTTTTTTATGATGCAGAAAAAAATGCAGTGATTGACTATGTAGGCGGTTTTGAAGATATCAACTCAGGTATTT
>DAORNI010000028.1:1895-2138 GCA_035440845.1 Parachlamydiaceae bacterium
ACCATTGGAGATCCCTCTTTAAGGTTTAGACAAGATCCTGTCCGCATGATCCGCTTGTTAAAATTCCAGGCAAGATTTGGCTTTGCCCTTGCAGATGATGTTAAACAAGCACTTATCACTTGCAAAGATGAGATCATTAAAAGCTCGCCAGCGCGCGTTTTAGAAGAAATTTTACGCATGCTGGAATCGGGCTCTTCTGCTCTATTTTTTGAACTCATGGCAAAATCGGGAATTTTAGAATGT
>DAORNI010000028.1:2309-12462 GCA_035440845.1 Parachlamydiaceae bacterium
ATGAAGTGAAAACAAAATTCTTAGAAAAAAAAATAATGCCTCACCTTGGCGACATCATGACACTTTCAAACGAGCTGATCAAAGGATTTGTCACCTCTTCTTTCTCTCACTTCCCGCGGCGCATCAGCTCTACCATGAGCTTTATTTTGGCAATGCAATATAAACTCACTCCCATCTCCGGCAAAAGACATCCAAAACCAAAGCTTATAAGAAACAAAGAATTTAGTTTGGCTCTTATTTTTTTGAAATTGCGCTCTTTTATCAACCATGAACTTTTAGAGACTTATCATTTTTGGAAAGAAGTTGTGCGGCAAGGCGAGCATCACCACCATGCAAAAAAAAGCGCAGCACCATAAACTACTTAGATATAAATAATAGGTTCTGTTACAATAAGTTATAATTTTTAATAAGGTAGTTATGGAGTTAAAGTATTCAGTTGTAATTCCTTTAAAAAATGAGGAAGAAAATGTTACTGATCTGATCAATGAATTAGAACCTGTGATGATAAGCTTAAATCAACCTTGGGAGCTGATCTGCATCAATGACGGGTCGACTGATCAAACACTTAACGTCCTCCAAAACCTCTTAAAACAAAAAAATTATTTGAAAATCGTCGATTTTACAAAAAATTTTGGACAGTCAAGCGCTTTTGATGCCGGCTTTAAAACAGCAAAGGGCAAATTTGTCATCACACTGGATGGAGATCGCCAAAATGATCCGGCAGATATCCCCAAGCTTTTAGCTTGCATGGAGAGTGCCGACTTGGCATGCGGCCATCGCGTTAACAGAAAAGATCCGCTCTCTAAAAAAATCACCTCGCGCCTTGCTAATTTCATCCGCGGCTTTCTTTGTGAAGATGGCGTAAAAGATACAGGCTGTTCTCTTAAAGTCTATCGCGCAAGCTGCCTAAAAAAAATCAAGATGTTCAATGGCATGCACCGATTTTTACCTGCTCTTTTTAAAATGGAAGGATTTAAAATAGAGGAAGTTCCTGTCAACCACCGGGAAAGGACACGCGGAGAGACAAAATACAATTTCTTTAACCGCTCTTTTAATACCATCTCTGATATGCTGGCCGTGCGCTGGATGAAAAAAAGGTGTTTGCACTACACCATTAAAGGTGATGAGAAATAGTTTATGGACTACTGGCGAGAATTTCTTTATCCCCTTGGGTTTCTCTCCTCTCTTTTTTTTACAGCGCGCATTTTAATCCAGTGGGCTCTTAGCGAAGCTGAAAAAAAAAGCGTGGTTCCACTTCTTTTTTGGAAGCTCTCCTTTGCTGGCAACTGTTTTTTAATGCTGCATGCCATGCTGCAGGTGCAATTCCATGTCTTTATTATTCAAGTGGCAAATGGTGTTATTTCATGGCGTAATTTAAATTTGATGAGGCAAGAAAAATCCCCGGTTGCATTCAAAACAGTCCTTCTATTTTTAATTGCTACCCTTCTCTTTTCTTCCCTTTTGTTCTCTTTTTTTAACAATTTAAGCCTTTCTGATTTTTCTCTCTGGTTTCGCTCTCCCATCTCTTTTTTAATCCCCACAAATGGCAAGACGATCCCCTTCGCATGGCATGTTCTTGGATTTATCGGCTTGACATGCTTTTCCAGCAGATTTTGGGTGCAATGGATTTTAGCTGAAAAGAAAAAAACAAGCTATTTCAGCCCTCTTTTTTGGTGGCTTAGCCTAATTGGCGATCTTCTTGTCCTTGTCTATTTTGCAAAAATCAAAGACCCGGTCAATTTAATTGGTCCTTTTTTTGGCCTTGTCCCTTATGTCCGCAACTTGATCCTCCTTAAAAATACAAAAGCGGAAATGACATGAAACTATTTATCTTTGCTGGAGAAGCAAGCGGTGACTTGCATGGTAGTCGCCTTTTAAAAGCTCTTTTTGATGTTGAGAAGAATTTGACTGTTGAAGGAGTTGCAGGTCCTCTCATGAGAAAAGAAAATATCTCTACCTTCATGAAAACAGAAAATTTTTCAGTCATGGGCTTTACAGATGTATTTTTAGCACTTCCCAGCCTTATTAAAAAATTCTATACAATTAGAGACCATATTTTAAAAACAAAACCAGATGGTGTTGTTTTGATCGATTATCCAGGTTTTAATTTGAGGCTAGCTTCTCATTTAAGAAAAAAAGGCTATCTTGGAAAAATCATCCAATACATCTCTCCAACTGTTTGGGCATGGGGAAAAAGACGCATTCACACCATGAATCGAACGCTAGATCTTCTTTTGACCATTTATCCCTTTGAAAAAGAATATTTCTCTCATCTTCCGCTATATTCTTCCAAAGTCCCGTTAAAGATAGAATATGTGGGACATCCTCTACAAGAGACTCTTCAAAATTACGCTTACACTCCTTTTGAGAAAAAAAAGGAAAGCCCTCTCATTGCTGTTTTTCCAGGAAGCCGCGAAGGGGAGATCAAACGCAATTTTCCAAAAATTTTAGAGAGTTTGAATCAGATCAAAAACAGTGTTCCAAACGCCATTTTTGCTATTTCTACTGCAGATGATAGAGCAAAAGAGTTCTTTTTAAGGCACTTAAACGAAAAAGAAAATCGCTTTTTATTAGTGCCAAAAGAAAAAAGATATGAGCTTATGTGGGCCTGTGATGCAGCTATTGCAAAATCTGGGACTGTAGCCCTAGAGCTTGCCTTGCACAAAAAGCCCTCTGTCATTATGTATGAACTCTCTTTTTTAAACCGTTTCATTGCCACCTACATTTTAAGACTAAAACTACCTTTTTATTGCATTGTTAATATTTTGAAAAAAAAGCAAGTTTTTAAAGAATTCATTGAAAAAAAATCCACCCCTCAAAAAATTGCTGAAGAGGTAAAAGAACTTATTTTCAATGCTAAAAAAAGGCAAGATTGCATCCAGGCATGCGAAGAGATCCATGACCTTTTAAAAGAAAAAGATGGCAGCAAAAGAGCTGCTCTTTCCATTTTAAAGGAACTTTCATGTTAAAAGCTTTAAAAAGAAAGATCTTTGCCTTTTTTATTGCTTATATCGGAAAATTTGGCTTAAGGCTTATTTTGTCCACTTGCAAAGTCGAAATCAAGGGCTTTAAAAACTTATCTGACACAATACGTTTGGAAAAATGTATTTTAATGCTCTGGCATAACCGTTTGAGCATTGTTTCTGAAATTTTATACCGCCTGGACAAAAAGACTGTTTTTTCAGCCTTTATCAGCAAAAGTCGGGATGGTGACCCTCTTGCTAAACTAGCTGGCAGCTATAAAACAGGAAAAGCAATCCGCGTACCCCACAACCAACGGCATCAGGCCCTGAAATCTGTCATTGACACTTTAAAAAACAGTCAGGAAGTTGTGATCATGACGCCGGATGGTCCAAAGGGTCCTCGCTATGAAGTAAAACCTGGCATTGTAGCAGCAGCTAAAGAAACCAATGCTTCCATTATCCCCTTTACCTGGATCTCGACCAAATTTTGGCAGCTGAACAGCTGGGACAAGCTTTTATTTCCAAAACCCTTTTCTACTGTTGTCGTCACTTTTGGAAAAGCCTTAAAATTAGATAAAAATGACACAATGGAAAAAGACCAGCTTTTCCTTAAAGAAAATCTTTTAGCTCTTGAAACCTGCAACAATCAAAGCTTTTTTGAGAGTCTCTCTGACTGGCCAAAATAATTTATAATTGGAATTAGTATTAACCTGAGTTTTGGGTTTCTCTCCTCAAACTTCAGGTTTTTACAATGCAAATGTTTTTTTATCCTACCGCCGCCAGGCTACCCTGCTCATCCTGTTTAAGAATATGTGTAAACAAGATTTGCAGGGTAGCCTGGCGACAGTAGGATAGGAAACATAATGAAAATTTTAACTATCAGTTTCAATAAATTGAATGCTTACGATAGAAATTCTTAAAAGTTATTATTAACTAGTTTTTGGCCAGAACCAAGTATCTACTGTATGAAGGAAATCTTCATGTGGACCGTTGTTGTTTGGCACTCTAATAATTGTTGTTCCTGATACCCCTTGACCTACACCGTTACATTTATCGGTAATTTGTAAACTCTGGATAAATTGTACTTGATTCCATTGGTTTAGAGTTCTCTCACCCAACTGATAACCCGTATTGTATAAAATTTCTCTAAACTTATTAGCATGAGTTGTCCATTTGGATTGACGGTCTTTTCTTAATAAATTCAAATCAAGATCACCCCAAACGCTAAGAGGTCTAATGATAGCGCCAGCTTCTGTTCCAGAAGTTACGGTGTAGTCTGTAAATCCAGGAGCTGGAACAACAATCGCACCAGCTTGAATATCTATCCATTTACCAGCTTGAGGCCCTCTTGTTCTAGAAGGATGGTCTGTGTCTTGAGTTAAAATAATTTCTTCATTTTCTCCCAAAATGTAAGGAATCCATAATAAGGCGCCCGTACTCAAGACAACTGTACGAATTCCATTTGATGCAGGAGCTGCTACACTAAAATCAATTCCATAGCTATTAAAAAAAGCTTGAAAAGAGCGTTCATCAAGTTCTGCAGCTTGTGCTGGAGTGTAAAGACCCAAATCAATTACTTTTTGGTGATTCGTATCAAGAACGCTTAAAGGGTTAATACCTGTATAAGGGATAATTTCAATGGTTTGAACGATGCGTTTAAATTTGGGAGTTGCTTCAATCGCACCTATCGCACATAGCGATAAGACTAGCATCGAATTAAATAATTTCTTAAATGAGTTCATATTCTCCTCTTGTTGTAGAATTTAAATTTGAATAATATCAATTCCAAGAAATAAAGTCATATCTGCCACCGCTTAGCAGTCACTCTTTTTGTTCCGTCTGCATCGCTAAACCCTTTGAGGTTTAAGCTGCTTTAACGACGGCTATGCCTTAACAAAAATCAGGAAGCCTCCTTGATATTATATGTCTTTATTTCTTGGAATTGATATAAATTCACAACATAGCTAAAAAAATAATATTATCAAAACAAAAAATATTTTTTTTGAAATCTTAGAGGTTTTTACCAAATACAATAAAAGACTATGCAAGAAGCTTGATAGCACCTTTAATGCTTGTGAACATCGCATGAGGAGAAGCATGGCCATGACATTTGATGACAAGACCCTCAACCCCTGCGATGATCGCCCCTGGGTGTTCCTCATAGTTGAATTGCTGCTGCAAGGAGGGTTTTAAAGCAAGATTTTCCTTTGAAAGACTATCAAAAATAAAAGAAGCCATCCCTTCTGCTGTCTTTAAAAGCACATTTCCTGCCATCCCGTCTGTGACAAGGACATCGACTTTTCCTTCAAAAATTTCTCTTGCCTCAACGTTTCCAATAAAATGCATATCAGAAGATTTTTCTTGGGTTAAAGCTTCATAAGCTTGTCTGACCTCTAAAGTGCCTTTTTTAGATTCTGCCCCAATATTTAAAAGACCGACCCTTGGAACAGCCCCATTTAATCGGCGCGATTGAAAAAACGCTCCCATTTTTGCAAACTGCACAAGGTGCTCGGATTTTGAAGAGATATTTCCACCCACATCGATCACTGCAACAGAACCTTTTTGCGTTGGCAAAAAAGCTAAAAGTGCAGGACGTGTATTTTTTGAAAATTTAGGAAGATAAAGTGCGGCACTTGCAATTAAAGCACCTGTGTTGCCAGAAGAAATAAAAGCATCTATTAATTTTTTCTTTAAAGACTTGATTCCAAGAACAATCGTCGACTTTTTCTTATGGCGCAAAGCCAAAAGCGAATCATCTGCCATTAAAATAAAATCTTCTGCGATGCACCACTCAATTTTAGGATTGGATTTTTGCAGAAGCTGCTGCTGAATTTCTTTTGTTGCAAAAGCAACAAGCTTATCTTTTGGGCTGATCAGCTCTTGTGCTTTTAAAAGAGCCTCAAAAAGAACTTGAGGAGCTGTGTCGCTCCCCATAAGGTCTACCCCAATACGCAAATTAAACTGTCTCTGCAATCACAACACGGCCTGCATAAGATCCGCAAGACTGACAAATAGTATGGCGAAGCTTTGGCTTAGAGCAGCTTGAGCAAACGTGCACATTTTTTGGCTTTTTCGCATGGTGTGAACGCTTTGTGTTTTTACGTGAATTTGATAGTCTATTGCGTGGTACTGCCATGGTTAACTCCTTTTTTTACTTTAATTCCAAATCAGAAAAGGGCCTATATCCATCATCCATTAAGGCTGACTTTCCTGGGATTTCCCCTTCGATCGGGGTTTTTAAATATTTGCTGATCTTTTCTCTTTCACTGCATTTGCCTTGATTGCATTCTGCAAACTGAGGGGTCTCGAGCAGGATAACTTCGCGCAAGATCTCTTGCAGATGAAAAATCCCGCTTTTGATCTCGCTCAATGGCTCAGCGTGATAAAAGTTATGAATGGCAATTTCTGTACGAACCAAAGAGTTGCAAACAGCGCAAGGGATCATTGCAAAAGCTTTGATGTCAAAATTCAAGACAAGCGAATCTTCTGCAAGATAGGCTTTCCCATCTACTTTGACAGACTCGTTGAAACTTAAATCTTTTTCCTTCACGCCAATAAAATCGGGTGGGAAATTCTCATGAATCTCCTCTTCGTGACCATCGCGTAATTGGTCGGCAAAAATCTTAAATGCATCATTCATAAGAGACAAATTTACAAGAAAGTCTAATTTTTATCCAACTATTTTTAATAAAGGCTTCAAGCAGAGACTTTTTGCTGGCAAAGATCAAATTCTTATCCTATAATGGATTTTTAATATTGAGGAACGAGATGTACGAAATCCTATTAAATATCGAATCTAAAGAGATCCGTTATGCCAGATTAAAAAAAGGTTTATTAGACGATCTCATCGTAGAAAGAAAAAATGAAAGACAGCTGACTGGCAACATCTATAGAGGCGAAGTTGCAAATGTACTGGAAGGGATCAAATCCGCTTTTATCAATATCAATGAAGGCGAAAACGGCTTTATTCATTTAAGCGATATTGAAGAAAACACAGAAAAATACAAGCTGATGTACGATATGGACTTTGACCTTGATGTCGAAGTGAAGCCAAGCCAGAAGAAAAAAGCCCAAAATATGGGTATTTCGCAGCTGATGAACATCAATCAGCCCGTGCTGGTTCAAGTCGTAAAAGAACCGATTGGTTCAAAAGGTGCAAGGCTCACCTCTAATGTCTCTATTGCCGGCAGATACCTCGTACTGCTTCCAAACTCTTCTCATCGAGGCGTTTCAAGAAAAATCGAAGACCGGAATGCAAGAGAGAAATTAAAAAAATTTATACGTTCTTTTGAGATGCCGCAAGACATGGGGCTTATCTGCAGGACAGCAAGCTGCCAGGCAGAGCCTGTCCAATTGATCGAAGAAGCAAACGAGCTTTTAAATTCCTGGCAAACGATCATGGAAAACTTCCAAAAAGCGCAAAAACCGCAGCTGCTTTATGCAGAATCAGACCTGATCAAACGCGCTGTCATCACAGCAATTGATAAAAAATATGAGCGCATCTTAGTGGATGATTATGCCACTTACCAAACATGCAAAAGACTCTACAGCAGATATGCAAGCGAGCATCCTTTGCGCATTGAGTATTACCGCGACAAAGTGCCTATGTTTGAGAGGTTCAATGTAGAGAGAGAGATCGAAAAAACATTGAGAAGAAAAATTTGGCTAGGAAGCGGCGGCTACCTCTTTTTTGACCGCACCGAAGCCATGCATACCATAGACGTCAACTCAGGAAGAAGCACAGGGCCTCAAACAGATGTAGAAGAGTCACTTTTACGCATCAATTTAGAAGCTGCAGAAGAAATTGCAAGACAGCTTCGCTTAAGGAATGTGGGCGGTCTTGTCATCTGTGACTTCATCGACATGCGCTTTCGCAAAAATCAGAGACGTTTGCTTGAGCGTTTAAAAGAGCACATGAAAGAAGATTCTGCAAAATGCACAATCTTAGGCATTAGCGAATTTGGACTTGTAGAAATGACAAGGCAGAGAAATCGCGAATCGCTCATGCAGACCATTTTTACCAATTGCCCTTATTGCAACGGAAGCGGCCTTGTCAAAACGCATGAGAGCGTTTCTATCGAGATTGAGCGCGCTTTAAAGAAAATTGTTGGTTGCCAGCAGCAATTTGCTTTAAGGCTTGTCACCCACCCAGAGCTTGACAATTACCTGAAAGTGATCGATAGAGACTACTTGAAAAAGCTTGCAGAAGAGTTAAATGCGCATCTGGATTTTGAGACAAGCGATGAAATGCACATTAATGACTTCCATTTTTATTCCACAATCAGTGATAAGAGGATTGAAGTATAAACTTATACCGAACGTGATTCAAAAATTGATTTTTGATCACGTCGGACAACCGTTGAATTTAAATCTGCTTCATTCGTCCAACCTAAAGGTTGAACTCATTCAGCACCGGCTTTACCTGATTTTAATTTAGGGTGCCTCCTTGTCAAATCCCCAATTTTTGAAACACCTTCGGTATATTTTAAAATGGATTATTTAAAAAAATTAGAAAAGATTCAAAAAGCTAATCAAACATCTATTGATTTAACCGCTATCTTAAAGCGCTTTTATTCTAGCTACAAAGAAGCCGCTATGCAAAACGGCTTTTCTGAAGAAGAACTGGAACTCATTTTAGAGCATTTTTTAACTTATCTTGAAAATCAACTGGTTCGACCTTATCAATTTGAACCTTTTCATCAAGCCATCAGACATCCCATCGATTACTACCAGTTTGGGCTTGATTTTATCCGCCCGCTGATTGTACTCAATGAATCGAAAGCTTTAAATTTAACTTATGCCGATGCTATCGAAAAAAAATTGACTCAGAACGAAAATATCATTTTGTTTGCCAACCACCAGGTAGAGCCAGACCCTCAAGCAATCAGCATCCTGCTAGAAAAAACACATCCAAAGCTTAGCCAGGAAATGATTTTTGTAGCGGGTCACCGCGTGGTGTCCGATCCGCTTTGTATCCCTTTTAGCATGGGAAGGAATCTGCTTTGCATCTATTCTAAAAAGCATATTCAAAATCCCATAGAAGAGATGAGCGAAAAGCTTCTGCACAACAAGCGCACCATGAATAAAATGAAAGAGCTTTTAAGCGAGGGCGGAAAGTGCATTTACGTGGCACCAAGCGGCGGCCGGGACAGATTAAATGCCAAAGGCGCTATCGAGCTTGCCAAATTTGATCCGCAAAGCATTGAGATGTTTGCTTTAATGGCCAGAGAATCGGGCAAAAAAACAAGCTTTTATCCCCTCTCTCTTTCTACCTATCATCTTTTGCCGCCTCCCCACAGCGTCGATAAAGAGCTTGGAGAAGTGCGCCATGCTACTTGCACCCCCATCCACCTATGCTTTGGTGAGGAAATTGACATGGAAAATTTTCCAGGAAGCGAAAACCTCAGCAAAAAAGAGAAAAGGCAAGCACGAGCCGACTACATCTGGAATATTGTCCTCTCCAACTATCAGCAATTTTCGACCTAATTTTTTTTAGCCCCAATTATAGAAAATTCAGTTGCAGTGGGGTGTATCTTCTCTATCATAAAACCAGACTTTTCAAGCAGCTTAGTAACCTGAGTTTTCTAGTTTCTCTCCTCGAACCTCAGGTTAATAAACTAAGCTATTAGCAATTGATGACACGCCCTAGAAAAATCAGTAGAAAATAATCTTGAATAAAGCGATGATCATCTTTTTTTACAATGGGTGTGCATCGATGCTTTCAAGATTATTTTTCTTTGTTCTTTTCCTTCCTGCTCTTATTTTTTCAGAAAGCTCTTATACAGTTATAGAAGATCTTGCAAAAGAGCCTATCTTAACGCCCTCTTTCCGTCATCAAAAAACATTAAAGATCAGGCTTGCAAATGGGTTGGAAGCACTTTTAATTTCAGACCCGATGATTGATCAGTCAGGAGCCGTCCTCACTGTCAAAACAGGCAGCTTTGAAGATGGAGAAGAGACTCCAGGAATTGCCCACTTTTTAGAGCACATGCTTTTTCTTGGAACAAAAAAATACCCGCAAGAATCTGGCTACCAGCATTTCATCGCAGAAAATGGAGGCTTAACCAACGCTTTTACTTCCAACGATTTTACAGCCTATATTTTTTCAGTAAATAATAACGCTTTTTTAGAAGCATTAGACCGTTTTTCCGAATTTTTTAAAGAGCCTCTTTTCAACCCATCAGGAGTTG
>DAORNI010000028.1:12494-23522 GCA_035440845.1 Parachlamydiaceae bacterium
CAAGCCATTGACCAGGCATATGCAAAAAATGTGCAAAACGATGACATCCGCATGATGTATGTTGTAAAAGAAAGAGCAAATCCCAAGCACCCGTTGCATCAGTTTGGAATGGGAAACAGCAAAACGCTTGCAAAAGTCTCCCAGCAAACGCTTATTAACTGGTATCAAAAGCACTACAGCTCAAACCTGATGCGGCTGATCGTCTATTCTAGGCTGCCTTTAGATGAATTAACGCTGGCTGTTGTTGAAGATTTTAGCGGTATTGTCAACAAAAACATCCAGCCTCTTGCCTCTATAAAAGAACCTATCAGCCAGATCAAAGAAAAGGAAATGGTCTACATCGAACCTGTTAAAAATATCAGGACCATTACCCTGCTTTGGAATTTACCGGAAAAATTTGCAAGCGCATTAGATGAGCAGCCAGAGTCTTATGTCTGTTACATCCTCGGAAATGAGGGAGAAAAAAGCTTGCTTGCAGAACTTAAAAAAATGCATCTTGCAGATGCCCTTGGATGTGGCAGCTTCAAGTATGGTCCTGGCAACCAGGTCTTTTTCCTGGACATCGAATTGACAGAAGAGGGGATAAAATCTGTTGATGTAGTCATCAAAAAAGCATTTTCTGCTATTGACGCCTTAAAAAAATCGAATTTTCCTCGCCATATCTTTGATGAAGTTTCAAAAACAGCACGCATGAAGTACCGCTACAAGACACGCGAGAATCTTTTTGAGACCATCATGAAAGATGCCATGAAAGTCCCCTATGAAAAAATGGAAACCTATCCAGAACACTCTAAAATTACTCAAACCTTTGATCCTAAATTAATTGAAGAATTAGTAAACTTCCTAACACCTGAAAATGCAGAGTTCTATTTGGTGGCGCCTTCCGCATTAACCGGCATTGCTCCCACTAAAGAAGAAAAATGGATTGGCGCCAAATATAGTGTAAAGCCTATCTTACCTCTTGTGATCAAAGAGTGGAGCCAAGCTGAAGCTGTACCAGAAATTGGTCTTCCAGAAAAAAACCCATTCATCCCGCAAAATTTGGGCTCTTCTTCACTATCTGCAATACAAGATGGCGACACGATCATCATCCCAGTGCCAGAGCTGCTTTTAGATTCTGAAAAAGGAAAGATCTATTTTGCAAAAGATTCTACTTTTGGTACGCCAGACGGCTATCTTTTTTTTGAGATTAAAACGCCAGAGATCAGATCAGGAAATGCTGCCAGCACCGTTTTTGCAGACCTCTATGTCAAAGCTTTAAAAGACCTGCTCAATAAATTCAGCTATCCGGCTACTACTGCCGGGCTCAATTATGAAATTCAAAGAACAGACAACGGCATTAGCATCATGCTAGATGGCTTTGGTGAAAACGCTCCTCTTCTTTTTCAAGGGATTGTAAATCAGCTCTCCTTTAAAAATATCTCAAAAGAAAAATTTGAGATCTTTAAAGAAGCGCTTTTTCGCGAATATCAAAATGCTTATAAAAGCTCTCCCATAAAAGCTGCCATCGACACCATGAAGTCTGCCTTATATAAGCATTACACTCCAGAAAAAGAGAAAGAAAAAGCGATCGAGCAGCTCACCTATGAAGCATTTCAGGCAAAGCTTTTCAATCTTTTCAAGCAATCTTATATTGAAGGCATGATCTTTGGAAATATCGAAAAGCAAGAAGCCGTCCAAATCAAAGAGATGCTTTTAAATGCACTTCCTGGAAAACCTTATTTAAGCGCAAACCAGTTAAAAAGAGAAGTCATTGTCCTTCCTGATCATGAAGGTCCTTTTTATCTGCAAAGAAAAGTTGATGTACAAGGAAATGCCCTCATTTTGCTTGTAGAAGGATCTGGATTTTCTTTAAGTGAAAGAGCTGCGCAGCAAATCTTGATGCAAGCCATGAGCAGCCCTTTTTTTTCAACATTAAGGACGAAGCAGCAGACAGGTTATCTTGTAGACAGTACCGACCAGGAAATTGAAAAACAGCTTTTCAACCTCTTTGTCATCCAGTCAAACACGCATGATCCAAAATCTCTTCTTGAACGTGTTGAATTATTTATTGAAGGCTATATGCAAGAGCTTGGCCAAACAAATATTACCGAAGAAAATTTTGAACTTCTTAAAGAGTCTATCGTCCACACTCTAGAAAACAGCTACAACAATAGCAAATCCATGGGAGAACTCCTTAAGAATTTAGCTTTTAAATATGATGGCGATTTTGATTGGATGAATAAGCGGATCCATGCCTTTCATACGCTTTCCTATGAGCAATTCTTAAATCTTTCAAGAGATTTCTTTAGCAAAGGCAATAAAAGACGCCTTGGGATTTTAATTGACGGATTGATTCCGGAAGAAAATTCTCTTCATTATATTAAGGTACAGACATTGAAGCAGCTTCGCAAATTAAGCAGCTATTCAAATGGTAAAATGTTGTGATTTTTATCCAAATAGGCTAAGATAGCTTTAAACCTATCTTATGTTTTTATCATGCAATTAGAACGTCGTGCCCTATATAACTCTTTGAGAATGAACTGGCTAGCCAATTCCACTTTAAAAGTGGAACCGTGGCAGGTCGAGGATTACCGTGAACTCGATTTGAGCCTTTTATTTGACCGATTAAAAAAATATCAGATAGACCTTAACAAGCAAAGCTTTCAACTTTACACAGAAAATGTAGACAGTCCAGAAGATTTGACAGACGAGTTTCTTGCTGAAAATGAGATGGACAATGAATCTCAAGATGAGATCTACCTCCTCATTTTTGAACTTTGGCGCCGCTTTGCAACAGAAAAAAAATCACTATCTATTTTTTTAGATGAATTGGATCATCAAATCTTTCTTTATGACAGCAAAAAAGCAAAAAGTGAAGGGGCCATCCAAGATCTTTTAGAAGAGCTTTCCCTCCTTTTGGAAGACAACATTGACAGTGGCATTGATCCACATTCCATTTTTGAAACCCTCTCAAATTCTTGCGCCAACGATTTAGAAAGCTTTCTTTACGACTACATTTCCCAGCAAATTGAAACTGAAGATTACTCTTATGCATCAGAGCTCTTAGATGATTTTATCTCTTATGTTCCTAACACAAAATGGTTTGAATTTTTAAAAGCAGAAATACAGGCAATCCAGGATCCCATTGCTGCCAATCAGATAATCCATAAGTTGTTAAAGGAAAGCGCCAAAAATGATGATCTTGAATTTAATCTGGAAATCTTTTCTTTTATTGCTAAAGCAGGTGATTATGACACTTTCATCAACCTGGTCAAAAAATCATTGCCGCTTATTAAGACTGAAGAAGATTTTATAGATTTGGCATTTTTAAGCATGGAATATTTTGACCGCCTAGACCAAGATCTGCATAAAGAATCCATTAAAAAAATAGTAGATAAACGAGCCAATATTCCACAAGAGAGTTATTTTTCTCAAAAAGATCCGCACATTGCGGAATTTTTAAAAATTTGTGAGAATCATTTTAACAATTAAATGAAGTTTTGAAAGAAGTCTATTAATATAACGGGAGAAATTAAATCATGAACAAGCCTACATCGCGAGCTATGGCAACCTCTTTGCGCACTTACCATCGTCCCGTTAGAGAAGGAGATACACTTTTAGAATCCTGGGAACAAGTTGTAGACCGCGTCATCTCTCATCAACGCTGGCTTTGGGAGCGTTCTTTAGGCCGCCTCCTAAATGAGAGAGAAGAGCATGAATTAGAAGAACTTAGAGTTTTAGTGCAAGGTCGCTACATCGCCCCTTCTGGAAGGACTTTATGGCTTGGAGGAACAGAGCTTGGACGCACGCGTGAATCTAGCATGTTCAACTGCTCTTATACACACGTTGAGACCGTTTATGACATTGTAGATGTCCTTTGGCTCCTTTTGCAGGGCTGCGGGGTTGGCTTTCGCCCGATCACTGGTACATTAAATGGCTTTCGTCGCCCCCTACAAGAAATCCGCGTCATCCGCTCTAACCGCACAGAAAAAGGCGGGGTTCAGCATAACGTGGAAACTTACTGCCCAGAAACGCAGACATGGACGATCAAAATTGGGGATTCCGCAATCGCATGGGCAAAGGCTGCCGGAAAATTAGTCGCAGGAAAATTCCCCGCAAGAGCGTTAGAACTTGACTTTTCAGAAATCCGCCCGGCAGGAACCAGACTTAAAGGCTATGGCTGGATCTCATCTGGTGATGAGCAGATCGCAAAAGCCTTTAAATCGATTGCCAAAATCTTATCAGACCGCGCAGACCAACTTTTGACGCGCATGGATATTTTAGACATTGTCAACTGGCTTGGCACTATTTTATCCAGCAGAAGATCTGCAGAAATTGCTCTTTTTGAATATGGAGAGCCTGAATGGGATGATTTTGCAGGGGCTAAAAAAGAATGGTGGCTAAAAGGAAACGCTCATAGGCAGCAATCAAACAACAGTCTCCTTTTCCGAAAAAAACCATCAAAAGAAGATCTTGAAAATCTGTTTCAAATGATCCTGGATGCCGGAGGCTCAGAGCCTGGCATGATCAATGCAGCAGAAGCTGAAAGACGTGCCCCCTGGTTCAAAGGCTGCAACCCTTGCGTAGAAATCCTTCTTGGAAATAAGAGCTTTTGCAACTTGACAGAAATCAACCTGGTCGCATTCAAAGGCGACAAAGTAGGCTTGGAGCGCGCACTCTACCTTGCAGGACGCATGAATTATAGACAAACTATGGTGAATTTGCGCGATGAGATTTTGCAAGAGGCCTGGCATCTGAACAACGACTTCCTCCACCTTTGTGGAGTTGGGCTTACAGGCATTCGTGCACGCACAGACTTGACAGCTTATGACTATAAGCGCATGCGCAATATCACAGTCAGCGCAGCCTATAGCATGGCAAACGAGCTGAATTCTCCACTGCCAAAAAATGTGACATGCGTCAAACCAAGCGGGACGATCAGCAAGATCATGGGAACAGAAAAATGGGGAGAAGTTCCAGAGGGCATCCACGTGCCACTTGGAAAATATATTTTTAACAATGTGACTTTCTCAAAGCACGACCCTCTTGTAAAACGTTTTATCAACGCAGGATATTCCACTACAGAAAAGCCGCATGAGCCAGAATCTGTGCTTGTCAGATTCCCCGTCAAATATGAAAATATTCCTTTTACACGCATGACAGTGACAAGAAAAAATGGAAAAGTAGAAGAGGTGGAAGTCAATACGGATTCTGCTATCCAGCAGCTTGAATGGTACCGTCTATTGCAAGAGACCTGGTGTGAGCAGAATGTTTCTAATACCATCTCTTACGACCCCTCAGAAATACCTGCGATCATCGATTGGATGCTGGAAAACTGGGAAACTTATGTAGGCGTTTCATTCCTTTTTCGCAATGACCCAACAAAAAATGCAGAGGATTTAGGCTATGCTTATCTTCCGCAAGAAGTTGTAACAAAAGAAATATTTGAAAAGTATGTTTCAGGCTTAAAAGATATCGATTATAGTGGCATCGAAATGCGCGATGACGAACTGACAGAGTCTTGTGCCACAGGAGCATGTCCCGTGCGTTGAGGTAAATAAGACAGTCCTAAATGTCAGCAATTCCAAAAAGGTAAAGGAGACGGTCAAGGTCATCTAAATTGTAATAATCAATTGAAATCCTTCCTTTTTTTCCTTTACCTTGGATAAAAACTTTAGTCCCCAGTTTCTTTTGGATCTTCTCTGCAAGCTGCTCTAAATGGAAATCGCGTGTCACATAAGAAAGCTTCTGTCTTTTTGCTTTTTCTGCAATGCGCAGTGCGCCAGCTTCAGCTTCTCTGACAGATAGATCATCTCGCAATATCAACTCATGCAACAACTTTTGTTTTTCTATCCCTTCTAAAGAAAGGATAGCTTTTGCATGTCCCATCGAAATTGCATTGGAAGAGACACTTTCTTGGATCTCTTTTGGCAAAAGCAAAAGCCTTAAATAATTGGCAACTGTCGAGCGCTTTTTCCCGACTCTTTTAGCTAGTTCCTC
Source organism: Parachlamydiaceae bacterium (assembly GCA_035440845.1). GTDB lineage: Bacteria > Chlamydiota > Chlamydiia > Chlamydiales > Parachlamydiaceae > JBBSJT01. The sequence continues at coordinate 18,477 of DAORNI010000028.1, forward strand.
TTGGTTCAAAGAAAAATCTAAACTCAAAAGCTTCAAAGCTTTTGAAATTTCCATCGGGTTTAAATCCACTCTTTGGATATTTTCAATTAAAGCAGATTCTGCAGAAAGGGCATCAGAAGTTGTTCTTACAACAACTTTTATTTTAGAAAGACCAGCAAGTTTTGAGGCACGAAAACGCCTCTCTCCAGAAATAAGCTCAAAGCAGCCGTTATCTAAAACCCTGACAAGCGGCGGATGGATAAGACCAACTGAACGTATTGACTCTGCAAGCTCTTCTAGTTCATTTGAAGAAAAATGGCGCCTTGGCTGAAAGGGATTCACTAAAATTTTTTCTAATTCAATTTCGCACAAAGTTTCTTCTTTCATCATATTTTTTTACCTGACAATAATTTTTACTTAAGTATAATAACCCTTCACTTTACTTTAAAAAGGCAACTTAAACATCATGAAAAACAATCAGCCTGTACCAAAAACTGCTTTTGAAAAACCCCCTATTTCTGACCTTCTGGAAGAAAATCAGATCATTCAATGGATATCAGAAAATGGGCGTGTTCTTTTGATCGGCTTTTTATTTGCCATTGCGCTTTTCTTTACAGCCTATCGCTTTAGTTCTTTTGGAATTGTAAAATCAGAACTCAATTATATCAATGCTGAAAATGAATACCAGCGTTTTATGGCTGAAAAAAACAGAGTTCAATCAGAAGAGACTTTAAAAAGGCTGATGGGTTTTATGACAACAGATCCTCAGCTTTATGCCAAATATGATGGACAAATAGCAGAAAAACTGCTTGTAGAGGGAGAGGTTGCTAAAGGGCTGCCCTTTGCTAAAAGGGCACTTGAGCGCACAGAGTCTGAAAGCGGCAGCAATTTTACAAATTATTCTAAAAACTCGCTTTTAATAGCGGAACAAAAATATGAAGAAGCGCTTAAAAAATCTTTAAATTTAAATGACACTATGATAAAAGAAAGAGCTGAAAACAGTTTGTTGTTTGCATTTAACCTTTTAAGAATAGGCGCATTACAACAAGAACTTGGGCTGAAAAAAGAAGAAGCTTCAACTTGGGAAGAGTGGAATAAAAGAGCAGCTCTTAACAGACAAGAAGAGCTCAACATATTGATAAGCAGATTCAATGCGGACAAACTCTCTTTAACTGATTACATTGAATCTAGAAAAAAATTTTTAAATTCATCGTTATAAGAAAGTATTGATATTATTTTTTTTTAATGATAGAGAAAAAAAGCAAACCCAGCAAAAGTGGAACATGAAGGAGCCGATAGGGAGGTGACATTTGGCAATAAAAAGTAATCAGTAAAACGATTACCAGAGCTCAAAGCCACAGAAAAGGGTGTATATTTGAAGTGAAATTATAAATGAAATTAAACTTAAAAAAATTAACTATTTTTTTAAGATAAAGAAAAAAAACAGTTCATCTGTTTTTTCTTAACCGCTTTTAATAAAAGCGGGTGGAGAACTAACTTTGAGCAGGCTATCAAGCTCGGCTGCTTTAAATGAGCAAACATTGGGTTCTATTGTAGAAGTTGATTTTTCTAGAGAAGCTAATGCATTTAAAGCAAAAACTGTATGTGTAAAAGATTCATTCTCTAAAAATTTTGTAGCTCTCCAAGATGGGGCTATCGAAATTAGAGGAACAATCACTATTTCTTTCTAAAAAGAAGGAAAAAACTCTTTAGGGGCGAAAATTTCGCCCCTTTTTCAAAAACTTAAATTTATTAAAGCATTCACTTTTTGAGCTCTAGAATAGCTTTAGAATTTCCCTGCTCTGCTATTAATTGAAAATACTTGGTAGCAAGCACAAGATTTTTTTCTACCCCTTTTAATAATAGACTTCTTGCATAACCGCATTTACTTGCTAAAATTAGCCTTGTAAGCACGTTTTTTTTCTTTTTTTGCTTTGGCTGTAATTAAAGTGCTTAATTTGTTAACAGTGCCATATCAATTAATTCTTGCTATTTTCTTCCTCTTTGATTACCCTCTCCATACTTCACTAACCAGTTTTTTTTCTTAACGGAGATGGTATTGGACGAGCTTAGCGCATTAATCGCCCTTTCTAGCATTCCTTATTTGGGACCTGTCAAAATAAAACAACTTATCGCAAGTTTTGGTTCTGCTTTAAATGTTTTGGCTGCAGATTTAAAAGAAATAGAAGAAAGAAGTGGTTTTGGAAATAAAATTTTAGACGGCTTAAAAAATTGGCAAGACAATCCTAAATGGAAAGAAGAACTAAAGCTCATCCAAACTTATGGGATTTCGCTCATTCCTTATACAAGCCCCAAATATCCAAAGAGCCTATTGGAACTGCATGATTGTCCGCTCATTCTTTATTTGCTTGGAGATCTTAAACCAGAAGATGAAAAAAGCATTGCGATTATTGGAACAAGACAAGCTGGCATCTATGGCCTCGAAATGGCAGAAAAATTTTCTGAAGATCTTAGCCTTCAGGGATTTACTATTATAAGCGGCCTTGCAAGGGGCATTGATACGGCAGCTCACAAAGCAGCATTAAAAAATGGAAGGACAATTGGCGTCATTGGTTCTGGGCTTTTATCTATTTATCCCAAAGAAAATTTAAAGCTTGCAGAAGCAATAAGTAAAAATGGAGCATTAATTAGCGAATTTCCTTTGTTGACGCCACCGGAAAAGCAGAACTTTCCAAAGAGAAACCGTATTATAAGTGGTTTAAGCTTAGGCGCCCTTTTGATAGAAGCTCCTTTAAAAAGCGGTTCCATGATTACAATGGAACTTGCAAAAAAGCAAAATAAAAAATTATTTGTAATCCCTGGAAGAATAGATGACGAAAATTTTCAAGGCAATCACTCCTTAATCAAAACAAGAGAAGCAGAAGTAGCAGAAAATGCAGACGATATTTGCAAAATTCTACACTATTTTGGTTCCATAAATAGCATAAATCCTTTAAAATCAGTGCAAAAAAAAGAATTTCCAGAGTTGCCGAAAGAAGAGGCTGATTTTCTCCATAAGCTGCCCGCACAAGAATTTTCAATCGAAGAGGCTATTTTAAAAAGCGAATTTGCCCCTTCGAAATTAAATGCCTTATTAATGAGCTTAATGCTAAAAGGAGCAATAAGGGAATATCCAGGGAAAATGTATAAAAAGATAGGAAGAAAATAGAAATGGGAAAAAAATTAATTATTGTAGAATCTCCTGCTAAAATTAAAACATTAAAAAAGTTTTTAAGTTCTGACTATCTGATTGAATCTTCTATTGGACATATCCGCGACTTGCCAGAAAAAGAATTTGGAATCGATATCGAAAATGATTTTGAGCCCAAATACGTAACGATGAGTGATAAAAAGGAAGTCATTGCAAAACTGCAAAAAGCAGCAAAAGCGTGTGACACCGTCTATCTATCTCCTGACCCCGATAGAGAAGGGGAAGCAATTGCTTGGCATATCACACAAATATTGCCTCCTAAAACAAATATTAAGCGCGTCTCTTTCAACTCCATTACCAAAGATGTTGTCTTAAAAGCTTTAAAAGAGCCAAGAGAGGTCGATCTGGCTCTTGTCAATGCACAGCAAGCAAGGCGTCTTTTAGACCGCATTGTAGGCTACAAAATCTCTCCTATCTTGAACCGTCGCATCCAAAGGGGAAGAGACTCTTTTGTCTCTGCAGGACGCGTGCAATCTGTTGCTTTAAAGCTAGTTGTGGATAGAGAGCGTGAAATTGAGGCATTTAAACCAGTGGAATACTGGAATTTGGGCGCCATCTTAAAAACAGAAGAAGAAGATAAGACATTTAAAGCCCATCTTCACTCGGTTGATGAAAAACGTGTTGAAAAAGAAGAAGTTGCAGGAAAAGATTTTACTATCATCAACAACAAACAAGCAGCTGATGCCATTTTGGCAAAAATGAAAGGTCAGCCCTTTATTGTCAAAAATGTGGAGAAAAAAGAGAAAAAACGCAATCCTGTTCCTCCCTTTATCACATCGACTCTACAGCAAGAAGCAAGCCGCCACCACGGTTTTTCATCTGCCAGGACAATGGGCATTGCACAAAGCCTTTATGAAGGGGTTGACCTTGGAAATGAAGGAGCAGAAGGCTTGATCACCTACATGAGAACAGACTCTGTTCGAATAGCACCAGAAGCAATCAGTGAAGCTAGAAGCTTTATTTTAGAAACTTATGGCAAAGACTATTTGCCATTAGAGGCAAAAGTCTATTCCACACAAAAAAGCGCACAAGATGCCCACGAAGCGATCCGTCCCACCAATCTTTTGCACACGCCAGAAAAAATCAAAGATTCTTTGACAAGAGAGCAGTTTATGCTCTACCAGCTTATTTGGCGCCGCTATATCTCTTCCCAAATGGTTCCAGCTATTTACGATACGGTATCAGCAGATATCTCTGTTGGCACTGCTGTTTTGATGCGAGCTACTGGATCGATCATCAAGTTTTCTGGATTTTTAGCTGTCTATGAAGAAAAAACAGATGAAGATGAAAAAGAAGAAGAGGGAAAAATATTGCCGCATTTAGAAGAAGGCCAGCACTTAAAGCTGGTTGAGCTAACTTCAGAGCAAGCTTTTACAAGACCTCCGCCGCGCTATAGTGAAGCTTCCCTTGTAAAAGAACTAGAGCGCCTTGGCATTGGAAGACCATCTACTTATGCCTCGATCATGAATAAAATCCAAAGTCGCGAATATACCGTCAAAGAAGCTGGAAGGCTAAAGCCAACAGAAATTGGTTGTGTGATTGCCCAAATGCTAGAAACGAGTTTCCAACAAATCATGGATGTGAAATTTACGGCCTTAATGGAAGATAATTTAGAGCTTGTCGCTGAAAACCGTAAAGATTGGAAAGAACTTTTAAAAGAATTTTGGGTCAAGTTTTACCCCACATTGGAAATTGCTGAAAAAGAAGCTTTTGTTCCAAAAGTTGTCACGGATATTAAATGTCCAAAATGCGACTCCAACTTGCAAAAAATCTGGTACAAGTCCAAATACTTTTATGGCTGTTCAAAGTACCCCGAATGCGACTATTCAGCACCGTTAGAAGAGATCAACTTTAAT
>DAORNI010000028.1:23588-24481 GCA_035440845.1 Parachlamydiaceae bacterium
AGATGAAAGTGCGTCACGGCAAATTTGGAACATTTCTTGGTTGCACGGGATACCCCGAATGCAAAGGGATTGTCAACATCCCTAAAAAAGGCGAGGCAATCATTAATGAGGCCGACATGCCAGTGTGTCCTGCAATTGATTGCCCAGGACATATGACAGCCAAAAAATCGCGCTTTGGAAAAATCTTTTACTCTTGCTCGACATTCCCAGAATGCAATGTGATTGTCAATAATTTGGACGACTTAAGCCATAAATATCCAGATCATCCACGCACAGCCTATGTCAAGGCGGAAAAAAAAGGACGAGGCAAACCTGCAAAAGGAAAAGCTACAAAAGCCACTAAAACCACAAAAACTAAAACAGCAAAAGAAAAGACAGAAAAAAAACCACGCGTATCTGCTGCCCTTTCCCTTTCTGATGATCTTGCCGCAATTGTTGGGACTAAAGAACTCTCTCGTCCAGAAACAACAAAAAAAGTATGGGAATACATTAAATTGCACAATCTGCAAGATCCAAATAACAAACGCTTGATCAAACCAGATGCTGCGCTTGCAAAAGTATTTGGCTCAAATGAAGCAATTGACATGATGAAACTGGCAGGAGTATTGAACAAACATTTTAAAGCTTAAATGAATGGATTCTGGTTTTATAGTCGTTTAAATTTAAATTTTCGTTTTTAACCTATGTCAAAGTCTTCGGGCTTGCACTATCTTAAAAGACCTAATATTATAACATTAGGTCTTTTAAGATAGTGCAAGCCCGAGTCTTTTACGCGGTGGCCATTTTTTACATCACACTCTTGTCCAGTTAGGCATTCTTACTTTCATAATTGAAATCCAAGCACAATCAAAAAAATTTCTTGCCGTATAAGTTTAAAAAGAAATTATTTCTTT
>DAORNI010000029.1:0-15439 GCA_035440845.1 Parachlamydiaceae bacterium
TTAATTTATGGTAGCTAGCACGCAAATCATGCCAGGCATGACGCTTTCTATCAATAACAAGCTCTATCGGGTAGAATCTTCTGTAAAAGTGACTGTTCCAAAAGGGACTCCTTTTATCAAGACAAAGCTGCGCGAACTTAATACAAACGAATTAATTGAAAAAAGCTTCAAGCTTGATCAGACTATTAAAGATGTGGCTTTCTCTGAAAGGGACTTAGAGTTCCTTTATCCAGAAGGTAAGGATTATCTCTTTATTGATATTGGGACGCTTGATCAAGTTCTAATTCCTTCTTCGATTATTGGAGAGAAGATTAATTATTTAAAAGAAGGAACAGAATTAAAAGCATCTTTTTACGGAGACACCATTTTTACGGTTGAATTACCGCAATTTTTAGAGATCATGGCAGCTAAAATAGAAGGAGGCAATGGCTCTTTGCAAATTGGCAGTCCCAATAAAGTGGCTGTTTTAGAAACAGGAGCAAGAGTCGAAGTGCCCCCCTTTATAGAAGTTGGCGACATCATTAAAGTCGACACAAAAACAGATGAGTACATACAAAGGGTTTAGTCTAATGGAATTAAAGCAGATTAAAGAACTGATGGCAGCTATGGGGCGCACCTGCATGAAGCGGCTTTCTATTAAAGATCAGCATGGTTTTGAAATTGTTTTGGAAAGGGAAGAGCACACTGTTTGCAAACCTCAAGACTTTGCTCCTGATTACTCCCAAGAGGCAAGAAGCGATTTTGCCCTAAGGCGCGCGCATCAATACTCTTCTGGCGCACATGAAATCCCCACATCGCTGACGCCTCCTGTTGCCATTACAGAAGTGCCACCAGGTGTTTATGTCACATCTCCAATGGTCGGCACCTACTACGCATCGCCATCACCAGATGATCCTCCATTTCTTAAAGTGGGCGACAAAGTAGACCCTAACACGATTGTATGCATCGTTGAGGCGATGAAAGTTATGAACGAGGTAAAAGCAGGAGTGACTGGGATTGTGGCAGAAATTTTACCAGAGAGCGGCCACCCTGTAGAATTTGGAACTAAACTGATTCGTGTTACCCCCTTATAAACTATGCAAAAAGTATTAATTGCCAATCGCGGCGAAATTGCTGTCCGTATCATTAGAGCTTGTCATGACTTGGGGTTGCAGACTGTGGCCGTTTATTCTCAAGCAGACGCAGAAGCTCTTCATGTCTTGCATGCAGACGAGGCCATTTGCATTGGCGAGGCGCCTTCTGCTAAATCTTATTTGAAAATTCCTCATCTGCTTTCTGCTTGTGAAATTACGGGAGCAGATGCTGTGCATCCGGGTTACGGTTTTTTAAGTGAAAATGCCAATTTTGCCTCTATTTGTGAGAGTTGCGGCCTTAATTTTATTGGACCCTCACCAGAATCAATTGCTCTTTTAGGGGACAAAGCAAAAGCAAAAGCGACAGCAAAAAAAGCCAAATGCCCGGTCATTCCAGGCTCTGATGGCGTTGTAGATGATATCAAAACGGCTTTGTCTGAAGCTAAAAAAATCGGCTATCCGGTTTTTATCAAGGCAGTAGCTGGCGGCGGGGGTAAGGGGATAAGGATTGCTCAAAATGAAGCGGAATTTAACAAGCTTTTTGTTGCTGCAAGGACAGAAGCTGAAGTAAGCTTTGGAAATCCAAGCGTCTACCTTGAAAAAATGATTATGAATCCGCGCCATATTGAAGTGCAAGTCATTGGCGACAAGCATGGCAACTATGTGCATTTGGGCGAGAGGGACTGCACCACTCAAAGAAGGCGCCAAAAGCTTATTGAAGAAGCTCCAAGTCCAGTTCTAAGCGATAAATTGCGCCAAAAAATTGGAGAAGCGGCCGTTGCTGTTGTCCGTGAGGCTGGCTATTATTCTGTTGGCACAGTTGAGTTTTTGCTAGACAGCAACCATAATTTTTATTTTATGGAAGTCAATACCCGCATTCAAGTGGAACATACGGTGACAGAAGAATTGACAGGTATAGATCTTGTAAAAGAGCAGATCCGCATTGCCAATGGAGAAAAGCTTCTATTTAAACAAAAAGATGTCCAATTTAAAGGCCACATCATTCAGTTTCGCATTAATGCAGAAGACCCGGCCAGAAATTTTGCTCCATCACCTGGCCGTTTAGAGTATTATTTGCCACCCGGAGGACGCAATGTGCGAGTCGATAGCTCTTGCTATTCTGGCTATACGATTCCGCCCAATTACGACTCTATGATCGCAAAAGTGATTGTCAAAGGATCTACTAGAGAAGAGGCGATTGCCATTGGGAAGCGGGCGCTGCGCGAATTCCATATTGGCGGCGTTCATTCAACTATTCCCTTTCATCTTTACATGTTAGAAGATGAAAAATTTTTATCTGCCGATTTTAATTTGAACTACATCGATAGCCTCATTGAAGAAGGGTGTCAATTTACCCTGTGATCTCTCTTCTTATTGAAACAAGCAGCGAACGAGGCTCCATTTGCCTGTTTAAAGAAAATAAAATTCTTTATCAAAAAGCACTGCCCTTCGGATTTCAAAATTCAAAAAATCTTTTTCCAGAAATTGCAAGTGCCTTTAAAGAAAGCCACTTGGAGCCCTCTTCTCTTGGTCTTGTGATGTCGGGGATAGGCCCTGGCTCTTATACAGGGATGAGGATTTCTGCCATGGCTGCAAAAGCAATTAGCTTCTCTCTTAAAATTCCACTAGTTGGAGTTTGCAGTTTAGATGGATTTGTTGCAGAAGAAGAGGGTCTTTTTGCTTCTGTTATAGATGCAAAGACCGGGGGTGTTTATATGCAGACTGCTTTTTTAGAAAAAGAAAAAGTGACTCTTTTAAGAGAGCCAACCCTTTATTCTTTAGAAGCAGCACTTCCTATTTTGAGAGAAGTAAAAACAATTGTGACGCCAAATAGCCGACTTTTAAAGCCAAAACTTGAGCGTCTTGGATTTAAGGGAAATTTTGTTGAAAAAGATCCTGATCCCGGCTTTATGGGAGCTTCTGGCTTTTTAAAGTACAAACAAGGCAAGTTTTCGTTAAATGGTGAACTAGAGCTTTTATATTTAAGAAGAAGTCTATTGTAAAAATCTGTAGTCTTCTGTATACTTGCAAAGTATTGGATAAGATATTCTCTAAGATATTAAAAAATTTTAAAAGGAATGAAAAAAGCATGACAATCGTTAAAGTTCGAGTTGGCGAGCCTATCGACAAGGCTCTTCGCGCACTTAAAAAAAGATTAGATAAAGAAGGCATCATGAAGTCTGTTAAGGCTCATCGCTTTTACTCAAAACCATCTATTGCAAAACGCGCAAAATCTAAAGCCGCTTTAAAGTATAGAAGAACGCGCTAAGCGAAATTTTTCAGCAAACTCTATTCAATCCCCTTTTTATAAAAAAGGGGGATTGACCATTTAAAATATGGACATTTTATGGCCGAATACTACGACATTTTAGAGATTCAAAAGTCAGCAACCGCTGATGAGATCAAAAAAGCTTACCGAAAACAAGCTTTAAAATATCACCCTGACAAAAATCCCGGAGACAAAGAAGCGGAAAAACGCTTTAAGGAAATCTCAGAAGCTTATGAAGTTTTAAGCGACGATAAAAAACGCGAGCTTTACGACCGTTACGGAAAAGAAGGCGTGCAAGGCTCTCCTTTTGGCGGTGGTGGTTATGGCGGTGGCGGTTTCTCTTCAATGGACGAGGCTCTTCGTACATTTATGGGCGCTTTTGGTGGTATGGGAGGAGGCGAATCTATTTTTGAAAGCTATTTTGGCGGTGGTCAAGGCGGTTTTCAGCGAGAGACTCGTCGGCAAGGTGCAAGCAAACGCGTCAATATTACAGTCACTTTTGAAGAAGCTGCAAAAGGTGTCGACAAAGAGCTTGCGATCACAAATTATGTCGCTTGCAAATCATGCCACGGAAAAGGTTCTGCAAAAAGCGATGGCATTAAAAAATGCTCTCGTTGCAGGGGTTCTGGTCAAGTTACAGAGCAAAGAGGCTTTTTTAGCATGTCGATGGCATGCCCTCAGTGTGAAGGCGAGGGTCAAGTTATTACAGACCCTTGTAAAGAGTGTAACGGTCAAGGTTTGATCAAAGAAAAGCAGCATGTCAAAGTGCATATTCCAGCAGGTGTCGATACGGGCATGCGTCTTAAAATGAGCGGCTATGGCGATGCTGGCCAAGGGGGCGGACCAGCTGGAGATCTCTTCGTTTTTATCACAGTAGAAAAAAATGAGGTTTTTGAAAGGGAAGGCAATGATGTCATCATTGATTTGCCTATCAGTTTTGCAGAAGCTGCCCTTGGTTGCAAAAAAGAAGTGCCTTCTGTGCTTCAGCACACGTGCCGCATCACAATTCCAGAAGGAACGCAAAACGGCAAAATCTTTAGGGTAAAAGGAGAAGGTTTTCCAAATGTCCATGGGCAGGCGCAAGGCAAAGGCGATTTATTAGTCCGTATCTTTGTTGAAACTCCAACTAAACTGTCACCCCGTCAAAAAGAACTTTTGGAAGAATACGCTAAACTAGAAGGTCCTGCCAATTTGCCAAAGCGCGGCGGCTTTCTAGATAAATTAAAAAGCTTGTTCGCCAAACACTAATAACTCTTTGTACAGGACAATTTTTGTTGTCACTGTATTCACGGCTTGGTAATTAATTTCATTAAGCACCCCACGTATGAACGTGGGGTAATGAGTTAAATTAATCATATAGTAATTTTTTTATGCGAAGGAAGTTAAATAACGCTTTCTTCACATCTTTTATATAACCAAAAGCAATTACCAGAAATTTTATTTGGATAAGGATAAATTTTTACAATAAGCGTCTTTTTAAAATTGGAAGATGGAAAGTCATTTGAAATTTCTGTAAACATAAGATTTAGTAAATTGATTTCATCTTCAGATAAGAGCTTATCATAATAAAATATGAGTTCAAAATCTGTCTCATTTTGAAATACAGCGCAGATAGCCCTTAAATTAGGTGTTACTTTTCCTAATAAACCGACTTGAAAAGAGCGAAGGAATTTTAATCCTATTGCTAAAAAAACGCTAATAGATATAGTGATTTTTTTATGCGAGGAGAGTTTTTATGACCCAGGCTGCTTTTCAATGGGAGTGTCAACCAAAAGCTGAAGAGTTTGTTCTAACTATTCTACAACAAGCTTTGCGCTTAAATTCCCACATTCAAGAACTCTCTAATAATCTTGAAAAACATACCAGCACAAGACTGTTTGACTGGCTAGACCATGTGGTAGTAGCTTCAAGCCCTCAATTAGAAAAGGAGTTGCAAGAAGCGGGCTTTTCTTTAGAACAAAAAACTGCCACTTATTCTGTTTTTTCTCATCTTGGCGCTAAATTGCCGCGCGTTGTTTTAAAAAATGAAAAAACAGCCTATTCTATTGAAATTGCACTTATCGTAGAGAGCATCCCCGATTTTTTAAATGCACACGGTTTTTTTGCTCCCATTGAAGGCTCTCCTTTTAGCAGCTATCGAAGAGCTTATTGTTTAACTGAAAATGATGTGAAGCTTCTTCTTGTGGAAAGGAAGGGGACTCTTTCTATTGAGCCTGATTTTTTAAGTCCGGCAGATCTTGAAAAATATCTTTTAGCAGAAGAAAAATGGCTGACACGTGAGAGATCAATAGATGATGAAGACGAAGCAATGCATATAGCTATTAAGATAGCAGAAGAATTGATTGCGCTTATTGGAAAAGATAGGGCAGCTTCTCTTATTTTAAGCGTTGAGCGTCAATATTGGCAGACAAAAAATTTGGCCGGTCAACTTCAAAAAAACAGGCAAGATCGCCTTGGCATGGGATGGGCAAACCACGACCATCACACATTTAGATCTTCAAGGAAAAGGTTTCATCAGCTAGTAAAACTTTTTGAAATGCTCGGTTTTCACTGCAGGGAGCGCTATTATGCCGGGAAAGAAGCTGGCTGGGGAGCGCAAGTGATGGAAAACCCACGTGCCAATTTAGTTCTATTTTTAGATGTTGATCTTTTGCCAGACGAACTTGATATCGATTTTGCTCATCAGCCGTTGCCAGAAACCAAAATTTTGGGGACAATTGGTCTTTGGACAGCCCTTCATGGAGATTCTATTTTAAAATCGGGTATGCATCATTTGGAAGCTCAATTTTTATTTGAAGATTTGACTAAGGACTTAAACCATTTAGGTGTTGGCATGATGCAGCCCTTTAGTTCTTTTCCTTTTTTAAAACAGGCATTTACTGCAGGAGAAGTGTGGACAGTAGACAAAAAAAAGGTAGAAAAACTTTTTAAAGAAGGCAAAATTTCTTTGGAGCAAAAAGAGAAGTTCTTAAATTATGGGGCGATTGGCAGTCATATGGAGAATTTACAAAGAAGAGAGGGTTATAAAGGCTTTAACCAGAAAAATGTAAGTACAATTATTAAAAAGACAGATCCGCGTTCTATTTTATAAAAAATTTATTTCTTTTAATTATATTATTAAATTGCATTTTGCATAAGATGAGTTAAAAAACAGAAACCGGGTTGATGTCGGCAAGAAGCTTAATGCCGGTTGGCACTGTTTCTAATAGCCCATAAATAGCGTGGCTGACCGGATAAATCTTTTCCCCTTTAATTAAAAACTGGCAACGGAATTTGTCTTTGATCTTGGTGTGGGAACAAGGCAGTACCGGATAAACCTCGTAGGTTTTTGGAAGATTTAAAAGGAGCTTTTTTCTAAAGCTTTCTGCTGCGTGCTTTGTTTTTTCTTCTACGCTTCCAGAAAAAATGAGCTTGACCATCTGTGAAAAAGGCGGATAGTTAAAAATTTTTCTTATTTCGATCTCTTCTTCATAAAATTTTTCGTAGTTTTGCGTTTGGCTAAGTTGAATGGTGGAATTTTCCGGCATTTTTGTCTGGATGATCACTTCTCCTTTTATATCACCTCTTCCAGCTCGTCCTGCAACTTGTGTCACTAGCTGAAACGTATGTTCAGAGGCTCTAAAGTCGGGGATGTTCAGACTATTGTCGCTATTTAAGACGCCAACTAAAGTGACGCTCTCAAAATGAAGGCCTTTGGCAATCATCTGCGTGCCAATCATCACATCGGCCTTTGAAGAGCCAAAAGCGCGCAAAAGCTTTTGATGGCTCCCTTTATGTTTTGTGGTGTCTCTGTCTAAACGGATGGTTTTGATTTCGGGAAAAATAGCGTGAAGCGCCTTTTCAATTTGTTCAGTTCCAGCTCCCTTGTATTTCATCGGATGGGGCGCCTTGCAAGTTGGGCAAATTGAGGGGGGCGGCATCAGGCTATAGCTGCAGATGTGGCATCTTAAAAGGTTTTCTTGTTTATGGAACGTTAAAGAAGTGTCGCAGTGCAAACATTTAAGAGGCTTTTGGCAGCTTTCACAAAAAAGGTGGGTGTGGTAGCCACGCCTATTTAAAAACAAAACGGTCTGCTCTCCTTTTTCCATTCTTTCCTGGATGCCGTCTAAAAGCTTTCTGGAAAAATGGGTGTATCCGCCCTGTTTTTCAAACTCCTCTTGCATGTTCACAACATGAATATGGGGGAGCGTTGCGCTATTTGCTCTGGATGTTAAAATACTTAGTTCATATTTTTGATTTTTGGCATTAAAAAAGCTTTCAAGAGAGGGTGTCGCACTTCCTAAAATAACTGTGGCATGACAAATTTTTCCTCGCATAATGGCAACATCCCTTGCGTGGTAGCAGGGAGCTTCATCTGTTTGTTTGTAAGAGTTTTCATGCTCTTCATCAACGATGATGAGCCCTAAATTTTTAGCCGGGCTAAAAATGGCAGAGCGCGCCCCAATGATGATGTTAGCATCTCCTTTTTGGATCCTGTGCCATTCATCAAAGCGCTCACCTTCTGATAAGGCGTGGTGCAAAATGGCAATATGACCCTCAAAGCGGCTTCTAAAGCGCTGAATAGTTTGTTCCGTCAAAGAAATTTCCGGCACCAGCATGATGGCGCTTTTTTTAAGCTTTAAGCATTCTTCAATAGCTTGTAGATAGACTTCTGTTTTTCCGCTTCCTGTCACTCCATAAAGAAGATGCGTCTGAAATTTTTCTTCGTTCAAGCTCTGATGGATTTTTTTTAAAGCTATTGCCTGCTCTTCGTTAAGTTTTTTATGTCTTGTTTTAAAATAGTCTTCATTATTAAGAGGAGAGCGGTTGATTTTAATAGGCTCTAAAACAAGATAACCTTTTTTTTCTAAAGACGTGACAGGGCTTTTGGAAGTTTTTGTCTTTTCTAAAAGCTCTGTTAGCAAAATGCCTTTTGTCACTTGAAGCATCACATCCAAAACTTCTGCTTGCGCTGCGTGTTTGTTGCGGATCTTTTCAGCATAAACTTTAAGCTCTTCTTTGGATTTTTTGCGCATCACAAAAAGCTGCTCTTTATGTCCGGCTTCCTTTCTGATGGCAGCTGGCAACAAAGATTTAAAGGCGCGGCTTAAAGGACATGAATAGTAGCGCGCCATAAAAATCCCAAGTTGAAATAAATCGCTTTCAATAGAGCCTGTAAGCACATTTTTGATTGCCATCACAGAGGGTATGCTAGAGTTTTCTTTGATCTCAAAAATGTAGCCTTTTTGCAATTTGCCGCGAAGGGGAACTTCTACTTTTAGGCCAAGCCTTATTTCTTCTAAAAATTCCTCCGGAATGCCATAGTCTAATGTTTTTTGAATGGAAGCCTCTAAAATAACGGAGGCATATTTAGTAAAAGAGGGCATCTTTTAGCGCTTTCCAAAGGTTTGCTTTAAGTTTTGGATTTTGCAGATACTCTGCAATAGGAGCTAATTCAAAATGGTGGACAGAACCTTCTTTGATCAGGTCTGCATCTTTTGTTAAAACAGCCATTTTGAGCTTTGGATAGTGGCTTGCTTGAAATTTAGAAAGAGGTAAAAGCTTTGTGCTCCCAAGTGTTTGAAGCGCTTTTGCCAAGTGAGATAAAAATGCCCTTTCTTTTTTTTCTGCTTCTTTAAAAAGGAGCAGAATTTCAGGTTCGCTTATATTGGGCTTGTCTAATAAAGGCATAGCTGGCCACAAAGCTTGAACAGTTTTTTTAACATCTAAAAGATCGTGCAAGGATATAGGTTTTAAAGGTGTGAGTGCAAAAAGCTCTGGATGATGTACCTTTTTTTCTTTTAAGTTCTTTTCAACAGGTGCAATTACAGATGCAGTTAGAGGTGCAGGTAAAACAGGATCTATTTTTTTTGTTTCAACAGCCCTTGGAGTAGGGGACTGCTGTATAATAGGCGGCTTACTTTTATAAGGGGTTTCAGGTAAATGAGTCGGATCTTTTAATGATTTTTTTTGAGTGGCATAGGATTTAAAGTAGGTGTAGCTTTCAAGGTCAGATGGCAGCCAGGTGGAGCTCTCTTCCTGGAGACATGCTTTTGCAAGGGCGATCAAATCGGAATATTCTTGGAGTATCGACATATCGCCCAATTTAACATAATGAACACGATTTCGTCTATAGGTTAAGATGAGTTAAGAATTATTAAAAGGGGATCAATTTTAAATTATTTTAAAAATTATATTTAAACAGGATAAACAAGATCGCTTTTGGTGACAGAATAATTAGGATGGGTAAATATAACCAGTAGAAAACTTTGTGTTTTGTTTTCTACTGGCGTCAAAAAATCTTATTGCCAAGATTTTTTGTTTGGATTTTGCTGTGGCTGTTGCTGACCTGGTTTTTGCTCATGTCTTTGTGGTTGTTGTGGATTAGATGGATTTTTATTTGGTTGATCTTTTTTAATATCGGCCATGATATTTCTCCTTTTTTGGTTAAGGCCATAAAACCATTTTATGGATTAGGGCCATAAACCCATCTATTGCATTTTTTTTATGTAATGTCAAATTATAATTTTAATTTTCAGGTAAAGAGAGTTAGTTGCATGTTATTTGTAACTGTCTTTGGCTTAGTTGGTTGCACTCTTCTTTGGGCAGGCGGTTCAAAGAGCCCCTTGCGGTTTGCATTTTCTTCTAAGTGCTCTAAAATTTCTTTTGCCCGTTTGATGGAGGCAATGGGTAGCCCAGCTAACCTTGCCACCTGGATCCCGTAGCTTTTATCCGTTCCGCCACGCACAATTTTATGTAAAAAGAGGATCTCATCGTTACATTCATTGACCGCCACATGGTAATTGACTGCTCCCTTTATTTTTTCTTCTAATTTGGTAAGCTCAAAATAGTGGGTGGCAAATAGCGTTTTAGCTTGAAGCTTTTCATCTGTCAATAAATGCTCTGCAATGGACCAGGCAATGGAGATGCCATCATAAGTGCTAGTGCCTCTGCCAATTTCATCTAAAATAATCAAAGATTTCCTTGTCGCATTGTTTAAAATATTGGCAGTCTCTGTCATTTCTACCATAAAAGTCGATTGACCCCTTGCCAGGTCGTCATTTGCACCAATGCGGGTAAACACTTTGTCGACAATGCCGATCTTGGCGCTTTTTGCCGGAATAAAAGAGCCAATTTGCGCCATGATCGTTAAAAGGGCAACTTGTCTGATATAAGTCGATTTTCCTGCCATGTTGGGACCAGTAATCAATAAGAGACGGTTGTTTTCATCTCCAAGCAATGTGTCGTTTGGGACAAAGCTTTGCGTATTGAAAGCTTCAATGACAGGGTGTCTCCCATCTTTGATCTCTAGATTCAGGCTGTTGTCAACAATAGGGCGTATGTATTGGTTTAATTCTGCTGCTTTTGCAAGACCAAAGAGAGCATCTATCAAGGCTAAAGATCTAGCTGTTTGCTGCACTTTAGACGCATATTTTGCAATTTCTGCTTTAAGCTGGGAAAAAAGTTCTGCCTCAATTTTAGCGATACGCTCTTCTGCTGTTAAAATTTTGGCTTCAAAATCTTTTAATTCAGGCGTGATGTAGCGCTCCGCATTAACAAGGGTTTGTCTTCTGTTGAAGCTGTTTGGCATTTTTTCAGCTGCACCTTTGCTCACTTCAATGTAGTAGCCAAACATGCGGGTAAAGCCAACTTTTAACGTCTTTATCCCTGTTTCTTCCCTTAATTTGCTTTGATAATTTGCAATCCAGGATTTACTGTCTTGGGCTAAAAACAAAAGGGCATCCAACTCTTCAGAAAAACCTTGGCGAAAGGTGCCCCCATCGATAATTCTAGCTGGTGGCTCATCCTGAACCGCCCTTTCAATCAATGCGACAACATCTGGTAAATGTTCGATTTTTAAAGCTTCTTCGCAAATTAGAGAGGAGCTTGAAAAATGGTTTAAAAGAAGCATCTTAATGTTATAAAGAGGTGTAAGAGAGCATTTAAGTGCAATTAAATCTCTTGGATTTGCAAAGCCCGAAGAGATTTTGGCCATTAGTCTTTCTAAGTCTTTAATAGGCTTTAGATGGGTTTCTAACTGGTTAAAAGCTATTTTATTCCCTAAAAATGCCGCTAGGGCGTCTTGCCTTTTATAGATCTCTTCAGCTGATAAAAGAGGTTTTTTGACTAGCTGGCGCATGAGTCTTGCACCCATTGGTGTCTCTGTATGGTCTAAAATACCAAGCAAGCTGTTCTTTTTAGATCGATATAAAAGAGAGCTTGTCAGCTCCAAATTGCGTTCTGTTGCGCGGTCTATTGCCATAAAGGCATTATTGTGGCATGCAATCATTTGGGTGATATGTTCAAGATTCAAGCAAAGGCTCTCTTGCAGATGTTGCAAAAGGGCGCCGGCTGCATTGATCGCTGTGATCATTCCTTTTAAACCAAAGCCATCTAAGTTATGGACTTTAAAATGACCTGTCAAAAAGTTATAGGTCACCTGGTGTTCAAAACGCCAATCATCAATTTCTGTCACTGTCACTTGACACACTTTTTTTAGCTCAATAAAAAAAGAGCCGTGCCGTTCAAAGAATTTTCTGGACGTCAAAATTTCAGAAGGAGCGATTCTGCATATTTCATTTAAAAGATCTTGTGAGCTTTCTACTTCTGATGCAAAAAATTCAGACGTTGTCAAGTCCAGGCAGCTAATACCAAAAATAGAGCCTACTTGCGCCACTGAAACAAAGAAATTATTGGAGCTTTCTGCAATTAAAGCGGAGTTCATCAAAGTTCCTGGAGTGACTACGCGAACAATCTCTCTTTTTACAAGCCCTTTTGCCTGTTTTGCATCTTCTGTCTGCTCTGCAATGGCAATTTTAAAGCCTTTTTCTACAAGTTTGTCGATATAGCCATCAATCGTGTGATGAGGGATTCCGCTCATCGGAATGCCATGCCTTTTTGTCAGCGTCAAATCTGCGTGCTTGGCAATGATGCAAGCATCTTCATAAAAAGCCTCATAAAAATCTCCCATGCGAAAAAGAAGAAGCGCCTCTTTTGCAGCCTGTTTGCAGGCGTACCATTGCGCCATCATGGGGCTTAAATTTTGTGGATTTAGAGGTTCAGAAGATGCAACGTCCATTGTTAGTTTACCTTCTTCTTAGAACATGCGCTGCCTTGGCAAGGAGATAAAGTGTAAGCAAAACATAAAACAGTGAATGTATAGCCAGCCAATGGAATTGTACTGATTGGAGAAAAATTATTTGATTTTGCAATCATGTAAGAAAAGGCTCCAAAACAAGAGGGAAGTGCAAATTTAAGCGAGCAGCGCCACTCTACTGTTGTACGATAAAAATAAGAACCTGCTGTTAAGATAGCGCAATTAGTCATCTTAGAATAGGGGAGTTTTTCAGCAAGCGCTATCATGCAAGATGTTCTAAAGGCATGATTGATCACAAAAGCAACTTTGTCAACGAGAGGATATTTTTTTATAAAATTTTCATAATCTGTACCAAAATTGAAACGGCAATATTGTTCTAGTGGATATTTAGTTAAGGTGGTTAAAAAAGCAGTCATTTAAAATCCTATAATAATTGGTTTAGTTTTTTTTTAGTAGTTTCTAATGATGTGTGGAGAATGCCCCTCATTCCCAGTTTTGAAGCTGCTTCTATTAAATAATCCCGATCATCCACATAAATAATCTCATTTAATGGACAGCCTGCTATATCTTCTGCCATTTTGTAGATTTTAGGATCTGGCTTTTGGTGGCCAACAAAAGAAGAGACAATAAAAAAGTCAAAAAGAGAGTTTAAATTAAATGTTTTGATTCGATATTTGGCAAGCTCTTTTCCTTCATTGCTAAGAGCCGCTACCGTTAAATGATATTTTTGTTTTATCTCATGCATGGCTTTAAGCATTTCTGGATGCGGCTTGGACTGTTCTTCTATAAATTTTATAAATTCAGCTTCTGAAAAAGAGCGTTTTTTATAAAAAATAGTTTTTTTCAGATAAGTTTTTAAATCGATTTTGCCTTGTTCGTGCAGATCATAATATTTTTTATGGAGAGGATTGAACTTTTGTTCGTCGAGATTAAATTTTTTAAGGGCTTTTTCTCTTATCTGACGATCAAAGCCGTTTGTTAAAAGAACACCGCCAATATCTAAAAAGAGGGTTTTGATCTTTTCCATAATTCCCCTATTAAATCAGAGCTTTTCCAAAGTAGCGCTCAAGCACTTTCAAGGGTGATTTTTCTGAGTCTTCCATTCCTATGACAGGAAGGTGGAATGTTTGCTCAAAAAGGTGCTGGCCAGCCATTGCAGCATGAGAGACCTGGTCAGAATAGGTGATCCATGAGCTGCCAGAGGGGAATAAAATTTCTTGCTGAGGTACTGTTTTTTGGTAGTTTAAATCTTCTTTCATTTTGTCGTGGATCTGCAGCATGTAGTGGTCGTAAAGAGTGCGGTATTCTTTTGTGATGTTCAAGAGGTTTAATAGGAGACGAAATCCGGGGATTGGCCGTGTTGTCTTTGGAGCTATTTTTTTGACAACCTCATCAAAAGATTCGCCAAGTCTCCAGACGCGCGGTTTGCCATGCGGGTTTACATTTGTGAAAAAACGGATAATTCGCTGGCCTTTTGTGGGAGCTGATGGGAAGGCATCGACATGCAGCCTTGTATCATCTTTTTTATAAGACTGGATGCGTCCTTTTGCTTCTACGGGACGAAAGCTTGTCCTTGCTTGGATCAAATGATTTTTATAAAATGGAAAAATAGCATCCATAAAAGCCCTTGTTTGTTGGGCATAGCGATGGATCATTTGCTCTAATTTTACCGCTTTTAAACCAGAGCAGTTGGTGCCAGAGAGCTTTCCTTTTCGGATGTCGTAGCTGATATTTTTTGATTTTGGATCGACAATCTCCGGGTTGAGGAACAGGGATTCTTCTTCATTTAACGAAAAGGCGAGGTTGGGAAGAAAAATCACTTTTCCATCTTCTAAATGAGATGCAGCAGCATCAGAAATGGCTTTTGGAATATCGCTTTCAAATGAGTCCAAGGCAAATTCTTTTAAAAGATCCATTTAATCATTCTCCTTTTAAGACTTGCACGATAAATAAAAATGCAAATAAAAGCGACAAAAAAGTTGACTATATAGAAATTTTTATGAGATAGCTAAGCTTCATAAAAGGAGTTTTTTAATGAAATATGTTTACGAATTTATTGGCACATTTTTTTTAGTTTTAACAATAGGACTCTCTGTATTGAATGAAGCTGGCCTTAATTTTTTTGCACCGGTTGCCATTGGCTCCATTTTAGCCGTTATGATCTATGCAGGCGCCCATATTTCCGGTGCCCATTATAACCCGGCTATCTCTTTGGCCGTTTTTTTGCGCGGCAAACTCTCGTTTGCCAATTTGGGTCTTTATTGGCTTTTTCAACTGCTAGGGGCTGTTGCTGCCGCTTATACCGTGCTTTATTTAAAAGGTGGATCAAAAAGCGCGATGAATCTCTCTTATGCTGCGATTTTAGCAGAGTTTCTTTTTACTTTTGCCCTTTGTTATGTGATGTTAAATGTCGCCACAACTAAAGCCACAGAGGGAAACTCCTATTTTGGCTTCGCTATTGGTTTTACAGTGCTAGCTGGTGCCTATGCAGTAGGCTCTATTTCTGGCGGAGCCTTTAATCCGGCAGTTGCTCTTGCTGCCTCCATCATGAATTTTACTTCATGGCATCATCTTTGGATGTTCATAGCTGGCAATTTGGCTGGCGCTGTTGCAGCAGCTTTAGTTTATAATGCAGCGCAAGGCAACAAACTTATTAATCTTTAAATTTTAAAATATGAACATGCAAACGGAAACAGAAGATCTTATAGAGCTTGCAAAACAAGCTATGCAGATGCGCGGCTTTTTAGCTGACTTTTCAAAAGATGTGGAAGGAGAAGTAAAGAAAATAGAAAAAAATCCTCCAGCTGAGCTTCTAGACAGTGTAAAAGATATGCGCGACAAGCTCTTTTTTTCTATTGACAATGATGACTCCCGCGATTTGGACCAGGTGACTTATATTGAAGCCTTAGAAAACGGCTCTTTTAAAGCTTATGTTGCAATTGCCGATGTCAGCTTGGCAGTAAAAATAGGCTCTTCTATCAATCAGCATGCAGAGCATAACACCACTTCTGTCTATACACC
>DAORNI010000029.1:15679-18514 GCA_035440845.1 Parachlamydiaceae bacterium
GAACAGCTAAAAATGCATGATCAAGCAGCTCAAAAGATGAAGAACTATAGACAAAAACTTGGATCTTTAAGTTTAGAGACGATAGAAGCAAAAACCATTATCAAAAACCGCATTGTGATCGATATTATAGAAGAGAAGAAAAACCGGGCAAAAGATATCATCGAAAACTTAATGATTGCAGCCAACCGTGCATCTACCAAATTTTTGCATGCACATGCTTTTCCTGCTTTCAAGCGTGTTGTCAGGGTGCCAAAGCGCTGGGATAAGATTGTAGAGATTGCCGTCAAACTTGGCAAGAATTTACCGGATGAGCCAGATTCTAAAGCTTTAGAACTCTTTTTAATTGAAGAAAAAAAAAGAGATCCTGTTCAGTTTCCCGATCTTTCGTTGTCTATTATCAAGTTGCTTGGAAGAGGGGAGTATGTGGTGGAATATCCAGGAGAAGATGCTCCTGGCCATTTTGGCCTTGCGATCCGCAACTATTCTCATTCGACTGCGCCAAACAGGCGCTATCCTGATTTGATCACGCAACGAATGCTGCGCGCCATTTTAGAGAATCAAGAAAACCCCTACAGCAAAAAAGAACTCGAAAGGTTGGCAGAGCGCTGCACCCTTAAAGAGGCAGATGCAGACAAAGTCGCAAGGCAGATGCAAAAGTCGGCAGGAGCTATTTTGCTCTCTCAAAAAATTGGGCAGACATTTGATGGGATTATCACGGGCGTTACAAAAGATGGGACGTGGTTGCGCATTTTTAATCCTCCGGTGGATGGCAAGCTCATCAAGGGCAAAACCGATCTGGATGTCGGAGACCATGTAAAGGTAAAGCTTGTCTCTACCGATGTCCAAAGGGGCTTCATCGATTTTAGTCTTGTTACCGGGCAGTCTTAAGAAACGATCGTTATTTTTTTACCAGTGAAAGCAGGTTTTGAAAGAAGTCTATTCAAAAAATCTCAATGGCTATGTTGATTTTAGCCTATCACATTCATAAAATTAAATTGATCTTATATAATTTTTTCAATAGAGTTTATTTTTTTTTTTTGAAAAGAAGTCTATTCGAATCGATTATTTATGGAGAAGCAAATGGTCATAACAGGCCTTGAGGATATACCCACCTATTTAGCAATCATATTTGCAACATTTGTTTTTTCTTTTTTTATTTGGAAAAAGTTATTTTGCGAATTGGATCTCCATGAAATTAAATACACGGACAAAATTAAAAAGAGATCTTTATGGTTAATATTTTTAAACCTGCTGTCCTTAATCGTTTGGTGGCATGTCTTACAATTGCTGCTTTCTCGACTGCATTGATAACTCCCATATATTTGCAAGCTGCAGAAGCAAGCTTAAGCCTGAATGCAACTCATTTTGGCATTAAAATGGAAAAAGTTTTTCAAAAAGTTAAAAGAGCAATTGAAAAAGGAGAAACGAATAAGATTATCAGTTACATGTTTGACATCAAAAAAGAAGTAGAACAGTACACTGGTAAAAAAATTGATATAAATAAAGAAATTGATCAAGCACAAAAGAAAGCAAGAGCCAAGGGTCAAAAAATTGATGATCGTTATATTAAGTAATTAAAGAAAATTTTTTTTAAATATGATAAAAAGCATACGCATAGAGCCATATGGTTTGCAGAGTGCAACAAACTTGAAGTTCCTTATACGACTCTTGAAGCAGATCTTTATTTTGAAATGAATCATATAGCTAAATCTGCAAAGAATGGAGATCAAGATATTGAAGTACCAGTTACTGTAACAGTTGGTGTGACAATTAGCTTGTGCGGTTTATTTTTGATGTTTGTGCCAGTTCCTGTTTGCAATACCTGGGGTTTTTATTTGTTAGATACTGGAATAGGAATTTTAGGAAGTCATGCACTACAAAAGTGGGATGAATATGATAAAGGGAAATAGGAAAGTATTAGAGATTCACCGTTATTTACAAACAATAACGGTGAATATAGTTTAGATGCCATAGCGTCCCTGATCGCCGCTTCTTGGCAGAAGCTGGATCAAAGTGTTGACGAATTCGCTCCAGTCATGCTTTTCAATTGACTTTGAGATCGCATTTGGATCGATTTTCAACTGTTTTGCAAAATCTTGTATGTATTCCATTTTAAGGTTGTCAGCTCCCGCTTCTTTTGACAAATTGCTATGCAGCTTGCTAAAAAATTCTTTGCTCACCTTGCCGCCGCGCTCTTTAATTTGCAAAAGTCCAACTTTTGTTTTTTCTTCAGAAAAAATGCTTAAGAGGAAACGTAGAGGGTGTAGATGTTCAATGCGGTTGCCTGCTTTTTTTAAGGAGGACTCTTTTCTCCAGATAGTTGTCAAAGAGTCACCGCCTAGTGTTGTCAAAATATAAGCAATATCTTCTTTTTCTTTGTTAGTTGGCTTTTTTTGATAGTCGCGGTCATTTTCAACTGCTTCTGCCATCAAGATTTTAGTAGAAAGTTGGCAATCCATAAAAAAAGTGCTTCCAAAATCTGCTTCATGGGCTAAAAGATTTGCTTGCTCCATGACATCTAAAAATCTGTCATCCTGGTTGATGGGCAAGATCGCGCTTTCACCAGATGGCAAATGAATAATAAGCTCTGCAGCTTTTGCCTCAAAGCTTGCGTTCATAAGTAATCCAGATAGCATAAGTGCTTTTATATAGTTCATATTTTCCTCACATTTAGTTTGTAAAATCTTGTTATATGCAGCAAAATTTTGAAATTCAAGATTTTTTTAATATTAAATTTTGACAAAATTAGGATTACCTTTTATCAAGAGATATACCGAACGTGTTTCAAAAATTGGGAATGAGACAAGGAGGCTCCCTGAATTAAAATCAGGCATA
>DAORNI010000029.1:18527-23479 GCA_035440845.1 Parachlamydiaceae bacterium
GCCGGTGCTTAAGCGAGTTCAACCCTTAGGTTGGACTAAGTGAAGCAGATTTAAATTCGGTGGCTGAAAGACGTGATCAAAAACCAATTTTTGAAATATGTTCGGTATAGTATTGACTTACCTCAAGGCATATATGAAATTTTTCGCACGATTTTTTATGATTTCTTTTTTATTTGCAGCACAAAGCTTCTCTTTTGATACCATCTGTTTTCTTGACAAGCTCACAGATTCTCTTCAGCTCTATTTGGGGCCAGAAATTTATCAAGTTTATAGAACAAGGAACAAAGGGTCTACTCAAAATGGCCTTCTTTATGGGATCAAAGGCGGCTATGATAGGATCAAACGGTATAAAGTTTATTATGGTTTTGAAGCTCTTTATGCAAGCGGTATTTTATGTGGAGAAAGTTCTTCTGGAAAATTTGTTAAATCGCGCTTTAGCGACAATTATGTGGAAGGGCGCCTTGGCTATACTTTCCAGTCTAAATGCAGGTTTAAACCTTCTTTTACACCTTTTGCCGGCATCGGTTATTTTGTTGAAAAAAACAATTGCCTCTATCCAAAAGATCTACCTTTTCATTTTAAAACAACTTATCTTTATGCGGCAGCTGGCTTTTTATCTAAGATCAGCCTCTCTTGCTATTTTGATTTAGGCTTTAATTTCAAAGTCAAATACCCTTATGATGCTATTTGCAGAGTCTCTAACGACCCAAAAGAGCAAAATTCCAAACAAGCCATTAATGAAGAATTTCAGTATCGTTTTGAGCTGCCATTGACCTATCAACCAACAAGTGATAGATTCCGCGTTAGCCTGGTGCCTTTTTATGAATATAGGCAATATGGCTACCGTCCCAATTTTCCTTATGATTTTTTAAAAACAAGGCTAAACCTTTATGGAGCCCAACTTAAACTTATTTATTGCTTATGATAAAGATACAGTTTTTTGACAAGGCCAATATAGATGAGCTTACATGGCCAGAGACGCACGAGGGGCAGTTTTCAAAAAAAATTCTGCTTCCCATGATAAAAAATGGGATCGAACCCTATTTTGAAAATGTGAAAGGGATTTTAAGCCTTATCTTAATTGATGGGGTTGTCTTGCCAATCACCATCAATGATTGTGAGAAAGACAACTCTTATGTCTGCTCTTTTTATAGCTATTATATAGGTTATGGTCTTAGCAGCGCAGAGCGCATTAAAAACAGATTCCTTCGCAATATTGTAAAAGCGACCATTAAAAGCCTTGGAACTTTTTTGAAAATTGGAAAAATTGATAAAATGGTCTCTATTAACAATTGGCCCTTCTCCACCAATATTTATCCTGCACTGACACCCCCTCAAGTAGCTGCAATTCGTCTTTTTATGGAAAAAAAATTTCCGCACCATGCGATTGTATTTCGCTGCATCAATGCAATTGATCAAAATTCTCCCATCAACATTTTAAAGAAAGATCAGTTTAATTTAATTGCGGCGCGTCAAATCTTTGTCACCGATCCAAAAAAAAAGGAAGTATTTGAGACAAGGCTGTTTAAAAGTGATCTAAAGTTTTTAGCTTCGGCAAATTACACTTTGGGCGAGATCGACCTTGATAACGCAGAGCTGTCTAAAATGCTTTCTCTTTATAATGCTCTTTATGTCGACAAATATTCAGATGTCAATCCCAGATTGACAGAAAATTTTTTGCAGCTGCTGGTAGAAAACAAGCTCTTTAACTTTAAAGCCTTAAAAAAAGATGGAAAAGTGGATGCAATTGCTGGCCATTACTCGATGCATGGAGTGATGACTTCCCCATTTTTTGGTTATGACACTAGCTTGCCTCAAGAAACGGGGCTTTATCGGATGCTTTCAACAGCCCTTGCCCTTGATGCTAAAAATAGCGGTCATTTATTTCATCAAAGTTCCGGAGCTTCCTTTTATAAATCGATAAGAAAAGCAACACCCAGCATGGAATATAGCGCAGTCTACGTCAAACATCTGCCTTTGAACCGCAGATTTTACTGGAAAACGCTAAAATTCATGATCAATTCTTTTGGTATCTCCTGGATGAAAAAGTATTAACAATTAATTAAACTTAATGTTATAATATCATTTGTATAATTATAATATTATCATTTGTATAATTATAACAATTAGGTTTAAAAATGGGTATTACTGTTCATTCATTTGGCCCTGATTTTATTCCCCCAGACGATCCCAATAAAATTCCCCCTAAAAAAATAGAAGAAAAAGAGCTGTCAAAACAAAAGATTTTACCTCCCATTCCCGAAACTTCCACAAAACAGATAAAAGGGATTTCTCTTGCAGAAGATGAAAAATTAAAATTTGCCGATCAGCTGTTGCAACCTTTGACTGAGGAAAATGAAGACAGATTTATTACCCAGGTCTGGAATGATGGCAAAGGGCATGTGGCAAGAGAAGTTGTAGAGCGAATTGACACAGTGGACTCTCTTAAAAAAAGCGCAAGCAGCGAACTTGTTTACCTCAAAGAAAAGCTTGCAAAAGAAAAAAATCCAGAAATTGCGGGGCAATTGCAAAAAAGAATAGGGGAGTTGCAAGCCACATTAAAAAAACAAAACACTGTGTCTTCTAATTGGGCAAGTTCTGAATTTTTCCGCAATATTTTAAGAGAGCATAAAGTCCCTGCTAAAAGTTCTGTTAAAGAAGCAGTTCTTGCATTTGAAAAAGCGGTAGAAGAACACTATTTGACCTCTTCTCTTCCAGTCAACATGCGCTATCACACTTGTGATGCCTCTATTGATGGAAAAGGAAAGACAGGAAGCATGAGTTGGCTTCGGCTTGGGGCGATCAGCGATATGAGCAACGGCTATCTTAACCTCGAGTCTTTAAAACAACTACAAGAGCAGATTCAAAAAGACGATCTAAACCTTGCCAATTCGATGCGGGGTCAAATGGCAAGAAATATCATTGAAAATTGGAAAAAACACGCAAGTAACCCTCAAGCTGTAGCTGGAGCGGGATTTGCCCTTAAACAGCTTGGATTTAGTTTAAAAGAGATTGAGGAAATAGGTAGTTCTTTAAAAGACAGACCATACCTTTATGTGAACTTTAAAATAGATGACAGAGCAAAAGCTGAAATCCAAGAGACCATAAGAAAAAGACAAAATTTCTTAGCTACCCAATTTTTACAGACCGTTGTCGAAAACCTCAAACACGCATCTCATGAAGATTTAAAAGAAGGGACTTTAAAAATGATACATGTCTGTCTACTCAACGAAAAATCGCAAGCGATTGATAGAACAGGCTGGAATCATGACGAGAAAAATGAAATGTATGACATGAGCGCCATTTTTGATCAGTTTGATGGCAAAAAACTGATTGCGGATGGAAAAGGTCCTTTTGTAGATGAAAAAGGTGATATCCATTTGCCTCCCGGAATTCCCCATGTTGAATATGGGGAGGGCAAAGAACTTACCTTGCGCTCTTTATTTGTCAATCAATGTGTCCAAGGCTCTTTTTCTTTTTTGCCAACTAAAGATTCGCCTACTTTGAATGCAGGAGATCAAAGGATTTTAAATGAGCGTGCAAGAAAAAAATTAAAAGGAATGAATGTCCAAAATAAAGAACTAGAGACTATTTTTAGAGCTGAAAAGACAAGCTTTGGCAATGCCGCAAAAATGATAGAGGCTGCAAACCGTGAAGGTTTTAAAGTGTCTACTGGTTGCTTGAGCGCTAAAGATCGAACAGGGTTTGTCTCTAGTCTGGCAAGTGATCTGGTCATGAAAGATTTTCCCAAAACATCTCGCGTCAAATTTATGAGGGGACAAATCAAAAAGACAGCCTCTGCTGCCAAAGTGATCCGCGAAAATACAGGGGAATCTTACATGAAGCTTACCGATTTTCGTCTAGAAGGGATCAGTAAGGGAAAATTTCATCTAAAAAGCTTTGGCGTCAGGATGAATGTGTATGTGCATCAGATAGCTGCCATCATCCGCAGCTTTAAGCCTTGACAATCTGACTTCTTATCTGCTATAATTCTGTCAATTTTTCATTTAAAAAACGAATTTTTATGCTAAAACTTTATAAAGAATCTCATGATCCTACACCTGAAATATCAGCTGCTGGCCAAGAAAACGTGCATCCTTACGCTTTTCATGGCAATAAAATCCATTTCATCAGCTTAGGCTGTCCGCGCAACTTAGTCGATAGCGAGGTAATGCTTGGTATTTTATTAAAAGCCGGCTATGAATCTGCAGATCTTTTAGAAGATGCCGATTTTATTGTGATTAACACATGCGGATTTTTGCAAGCCTCACGAGATGAGTCGATGGCAACAATTGAAGAGGCTTTGTCGACGCGCAAAAAAACTGCCAAGCTTATCGTGACTGGCTGCATGGTGCAAACACATAGCGGCGACATCACATCCAAGTTTCCAAAAGTTGACTACATGCTGGGCTCTGGTGATGTAGAAGGTATTTTAAAGGCCGTTCAATCAGAAGGGCAAGGCTCTAACATCACATCTGCCAAAAGTTATTTAGAAGCTGGAGAAGTGCCAAGGAGACTTTCTACTCCCAAGCATTTTGCTTACCTTAAAATTGCAGAAGGCTGTAGAAAACGGTGTGCTTATTGTATTATCCCAGATATTAAAGGACCATTGAAGAGTAAAAATAAAGAACAAATTTTAAAAGAATTTAAAGTTCTTCAATCATCTGGTGTTAAAGAAATTATTTTAATTGCTCAAGATCTTGGCGATTACGGCAAAGACATTGGTTTTAAACGCGTCAATGGCTTGATCGATCTATTAAAAAATATTTTAAAAGAGCCTGGCGATTTTTGGCTCCGTCTTCTTTATCTATATCCGGATGAGATCACAGACGAACTCATTGCCCTAATGAAAAGCGATGAAAGAATCTGCCCTTATCTGGACATGCCGATTCAACATGTGAATAACGACGTCTTAAAATCCATGCACCGCGCCACATCAAAAGAAGATATCA
>DAORNI010000029.1:23498-24347 GCA_035440845.1 Parachlamydiaceae bacterium
AAAAAAGAGATTCCCTCGATCAGCATCAGGACGAGTTTGATTGTGGGCTACCCGGGAGAAACAGACGCTCAATTTGAAGAGCTTTGTGAATTTTTAAGCAACTATCCACTAGATAATGTGGGCATCTTCAAATATTCTAACGAACCGGGCAGCAGGTCTGCTCTACTAGATGGTCAGATCAGCGAAGAAGTTAAAGAAGAGAGATACCATCGCCTAATGCAGATCCAGCAAAAATCAGTCGATAAGCTGCAGGCACAAAAAGTAAAAAAACGCTTTGTCGCTATAATAGAAGGATATCATCCAGAATCCCAGTATTTGATGGTTGCAAGGCATTCTGGCCAGTGCCCCGATATTGATGGGACTATTATTATCAACGATGGACGGAAAGTTACTGCCTTTGGGGAGCGCTATCTGGTGGAAATTACACAAGCTGCAGGTTACGATTTAATTGGCCGTGTGGTCTCTAAAATCGCTTCATGATGGTTTTCTAGCTCAGGGTATTAACCTGAAGTTCAAGAAGATAAACTAGAAAAATTTTTGGAATAAGGGATCGGGGGGCTTATACCAATTCCAAGAAATAAAGTCATATCTGCGCGTCTAACAGCCACTGCTTTTTGTTCTGTCTGCATTGCTAAGTCCTTTGAGGTTTCAGCTGCTTCGACGACGGCTATGCCTTAACAAAAATCAAGATGCCTCCTTTTCTGTGATGCCAATTTCTTTTAAGATAGCCCAAGCTCGAAGACTTTGACATAGGTCAAAAGCGAAAATTTAAATTTAAACGACTATACATCTGCTAAAAAAAGGTAAAAAAAGGTTTTAGCAAGCAAAGCAGCTTTCAATGAAACCTAT
>DAORNI010000030.1:0-533 GCA_035440845.1 Parachlamydiaceae bacterium
GTTATACCAGCAGTACCTGTTGCTCCAGTTGCTCCAGTAGTACCTGTTGCGCCAGTAGCACCAGTTGCGCCAGTTACACCAGCAATACCTGTTGCGCCAGTAGCACCAGTACTACCTGTTGCTCCAGTAGTTCCTTTTGCGCAATTCAAATGCCTTTTGCAACAGTGCGACCTTGAATGAGCTTTCAATTCTAAAATATTTTTTTCAACAATTGCATCTAAATCTTTGGCTGATAGCTGCTTTTTATCATATTGAAAAGAATCGATAGTTAAATTTTCATCTTCTTCCCCTTGCCAAAGGACTGAAAGAACACCTTCGTGTAAGATAATTTTTAAAATATTTCTTTCTTCAATCGCAGTTTGTTTTTCAAAGACAACTTCTGGAAAATTTAAAACTGTACTGTCTATTAAAGGAAAATCAGAAAAATCAAAACTTTCATGTAAAACTTCCCATTCAATATCTTTTTTGCTTTCAAACAAGTCATAAGCAGCATTTAAAAAAATAGTTGTTTTCCATAAAAGTGCAAAAACATG
>DAORNI010000030.1:543-4728 GCA_035440845.1 Parachlamydiaceae bacterium
ATAAGATTTATTTTTAAAAAAGTATTTCATCACGAACTTATCCGCAAATTAATTTATTCACCCAAATCATAATAATTGATAGCTGCAAAAATCCATTCCAATACGTATCACGTCTTTTCCAACGAGTAACTAATCTTCGGTATTTTCTTTGCATCCATGCAAAACGACGTTCCACTTTCCAACGACTTTTTGAGGTTGCTATTTTTTTCCACAAGGTTGTTTCCTATTTTTCCAACTCCTTTTGGGTATATTGGATTTTATCCCCTTACTTCTTAGAAAAATACGTAAAGCTTTTGAATCATATTTCTTATTTGCATGAATCTTTTTTGGACAATGTCTAAGTCTTTCATATCCATGATACACTCTTACCCTACGCAGCAATGAATCTGTCTGCCCTCGCTCACTTCCCAAAGCCTGTGTACTGTAGTGGACAATGGCATTGCATTCCCATCAACAAGCAAATGAGTTGTAACTTCTTTACTCTTATATCCATAGTCTACGCTTTCATCTCCTCCCTTACCTGGAGGAAAAAGAGGCATCTATAACCCCTTTTGTCCAATAATTCCGTTAAACTTTCCGCTCATCTTTTTTCTTCCAACTCTAAATTGGAGAATCATAACTAAAAATTTAATTTACGGATAGATTCATCTTTTTAAGTCATTCACTTGCAAAAAAAAAAGAAAGAGAGCAAATTAATTAAGAAACTCATTTGGAGTCTATACCTAACATAAAATTACCATCAATCTTTTATTAAATTTTCTTCTTTTTAAAACTTTAAAGTTATGCTCTCCTTGCATCAAGTCAATTTCAAGTATCTGCAAAAACAAGTTTTAAAAGATGTCTCTTTTTCTTTAAAAAAAGGTGAGATTGGAGCTCTTATTGGAAGTTCCGGTTCTGGGAAAACAACACTTTTCAAGCTGTTGACAGGCATTTTATCCCCGCAAGAAGGAATAATTTCCACGGATCATAAAATGGCCTACATGACGCAAAAAGACCTGTTATTGCCCTGGCGAAACATCCAACATAACTTAACTCTTTTATTAGAGCTTGGAAAACAGCCTGTTTTTTCTAAAAATCTTGAAAAGCAAGCTATAAAACTTCTTGCTGAAATGGGTCTTGCAGATTGCCTTGAAATGTATCCTCATGAACTCTCTTGCGGAATGCGTCAGCTCGTCTCTTTAGCAAGAGCTCTTTTGCAAAAACGGCCTATCCTGCTTTTAGATGAACCCTTTGCCTCTTTAGATGCTGCATTAAAAGAACAAATGTATGAGCGCCTTAAAAAAACCAGGAATCAATATGAAACCACTATTCTTTTGATCACCCATGATTTTAGAGATACTCTTTCTTTGGCAGACCATGTTTTTTTTCTTTCTGATGGAGTCATTAAAAAAAAATGGGAAATTACCGATCTAGAACGCAAAGACCCTCAAAAAAGCCATCGCCTTTTAAATGAGATGAGGCATGCCATCCTTCATGCATAAAAACAATAAAATTATTTATTGACATTTTTCCCTTAACAGACAATACGTGAAATAGAACTCTTTTACACAAAAGGTACTGTTTATGTTAAGCACTATTTTATTAATCGTTTTAATTTTACTCCTCATTGGAGCCATCCCAACATGGCCTCATAGCGCAAGCTGGGGTTATGGACCAAGCGGAATCCTTGGAACTATTTTAATTATAGTATTGATCCTTATCTTACTTGGAAAACTTTAATTTAATTGTTTATTTTACGCATGAAAGTCATGCATAAAATAAACAATTTTTTAAATAAAGGTAATTTGCATGATTGCAATCAATATTCAAGAGGCAAGCGGTCCAAAAATCATCAAGCCAGAAGATATTAAAAAGAATAACACGCAAAGATCGGACTAAAAGTTAAAAAGATCAAAAAGCGTTGGCATTTCTTCTTTTTCTCTTAAAGCACCAGAATAGCTAGGAAGCCTTGCCCCTTCTGTCAAGCCAGGAGCTGGCGGATGTTCTTTCAAATAGGCCTCTATTTGCTGAATCCGAAGATCGGGGTTTGGATGCGTTTGAAAAATCTCTTGCCCTCTTTCACCATGAGATGCAGCTTTTAACACATTCATCACTGTGATCATCGCTTGTGGATCAAAATTTGCTTTTTCTAAAAGCTTCAAGCCCCAAATATCTGCTGCCGACTCATCTCCCCTGCTGTAGCGGAGCTGAAACATATGGTTGACCAAAGAAGCAATGGCAGCAGGACTTGACTGTCCATTTCCATAATCAGAAGAGCCGGTGGCAACGGCCGTTACAAGAAACTGGCCAAGCTGGCTTTTGGCCATTTGCTGGGCTGTATGTCTTTCAATGACATGCCCCATCTCATGTCCTAGCACTCCAGCTAATTGTGCTTCTGTTTGCAATTCATTATAAAGGCCAAGCGTAATAAAGATCTGACCGCCAGGGAGCGCAAAGGCATTGACTGTTTGATTGTCTGCAAGCAGATGAAATTGGAATTTCCATGGGTTTTTTGGACTATCTATTTTGCTTACAAGCAAATTGCCTACTTTCTGGACAATTTTTAAACGCGGATCATTATCTGGAACTGAACCTCCCATTTCACGCGCCCTTTCAGGAGCTGATTGCAGCCCAAGATTGACTTCTTGAGCAGGGCTCATCGAAACATGCTGCTTTTCTCCGGTCATCGGGTTTTCTTCTGTTTGGTACATGAACATAAATAAGCCAACAGCTGCAATCAGCAGTGCAATAAGCCACTTCCCAGAAAATCCACGCCGTGGCGGCATCTGCTGCTGCCTCTCTTGATAATTTGGATCAAAAAGCCCCATCTTAAAAGCCCCCGTATTTATTCATTTATATAAAAGCGAAAAAATAAATTGTCTAGACATAAACTATATTTTTAACTATAGATAGTTTTAAAAAAGTCTATAATAGGTTTACTATGTTCCAGCAACTATTTTTTCTTATATTATTCTGCTTTAGTTCTTTGCAAATTTTTAGCTGTACGGGAATCATGCTCGGCAC
Source organism: Parachlamydiaceae bacterium (assembly GCA_035440845.1). Classification (GTDB taxonomy): domain Bacteria; phylum Chlamydiota; class Chlamydiia; order Chlamydiales; family Parachlamydiaceae; genus JBBSJT01. The sequence continues at coordinate 3,547 of DAORNI010000030.1, forward strand.
AAAAGAAAACAAATTTGTGCATGGACGCACGCTGGAATTTGCCATTGAATTGGATAATTCTTTAGTCGTTATTCCAAGAGGCTACGCTTTTCAAGGCTTTTCTTTAAATTATGAATCCAAATATGGGGTTTTAGGAATTATTGCTTTTGACAACCTGGCTGTTTTAGACGGGATCAATGAAAAAGGCTTTAGCATAGGCACCTTCTTTTTTCCAGGATTTGCAGGCTATGCAAAAAACAATTCTAATAATGGGCTATCTCCTGCAGATTTTCCCAACTGGGCTCTCACGCAATTTGCAACAATAGAAGAATTAAAAACAGCTCTTGAAACGATCAAAATTGTGGACGTCCCGGTTAAAGGCTGGGGTCAAGAGGCTCCTCCTTTTCATTATATCGTCTACGATAGGACAGGAAAAAGCTTAGTGATTGAACCCATTGATGGTGAACTTAAAATTTATGAAAACCCTCTTGGAGTGTTGACAAATTCTCCCGATTTCAAATGGCATCTGACCAATTTAAGAAACTACATCAATTTGACCACAATTAATGCCAAACCTTTTAAATTTAGAGGTTTGGAATTTGTAGGGTTTGGGCAAGGGTCTGGGATGGTCGGCATTCCCGGCGACTTTACGCCGCCGTCTCGCTTTGTAAGGGCAACCATTTATACGGCAGCTGCAATACCCTCTAACACAAGCGATGAGGCCATCTTTCAAACGTTTCATATCTTAAACCAGTTTGATATTCCAATTGGTGCCATCAAAGAAGAAAAAGAGGGAAAAATCTATACAGACTATACCATGCTCACATGTGTAAGAGATCCTGAAAATTTAAAATATTATTTTAAAACTTATCATAACTCTACCATAAAAGTTGCAGACTTAAAAAAATTTGATCTCAACGCTAAAACTGTCAAATCCATGAAAATGGATGGAAAAGAAGCTCCAGTTGATATCACCACTTTAATAATAAGCAAATAAAAAGGAATCCTTTAAATGGAAAAAATAGTTGTGTGATCCATTTTCCAAAAGGAGAAAAGCCGTCTGTCAATGGCTTTTGGATTTGAGAGAGAAAAATCCAGCCCTGTTGTTACTAACCTGAGTTTTCTAGTTTCTCTCCTCGAACTTCAGGTTTTTTTTTCTCAAGAAGGGTGAAAACCCGGCTTTAGAAAAAAATTGCAAAACTC
>DAORNI010000030.1:4756-10929 GCA_035440845.1 Parachlamydiaceae bacterium
CCCTGAATTTCAAGAAGATAAACTAGAAAACTCAGGTTACTAGAAAATGGGCTTCAGCCTCTGCATCTAAAACTTGGGCATCAGTACGTGTGTAAAGAGGATTTGGAGCGCCAAGCTGCAGCATTTTTAGATGAAAGGGATCTGCCGTGCCAGTTGATGGGCAGCAATTGGTCATATAGTCGTTTAAATTTAAATTTTCGCTTTTGACCTATGTCAAAGTCTTCAAGCTTGCAAAAACGCAAGCAGCCATTAAAAAGCTAAAAAATAATTTTTTCATTAAGTCTCCATTAATTTTCAAGTTTTTTTGTCAAAAAATAAATGACCTCTCAAAACATCTGAAGCTATGATGAAATGATTTTAAAATAAACAATAAAAATTTTTACTTTCTAAATTTCACTAGAACTTTTACAAAGAAACTGTTATCTTTTTCTCTTTTAATACAAAAGAGTTAAGCAATCAAATGATCAAATATTGCGAATCTATATTTAAAACTAAAAGATGGAAAACAAGAGAAGTCTTGGTAGGACAGGTAGGAGTAGGAGGAAATAATCCTGTTCGCATTCAATCAATGACAACATCTAGCACAAGAGATGTTGAGGCAACCATCGATCAAATTATGCGCCTTGCAGACACTGGCTGCGAAATTGTGCGCATTACAGTCCAAGGAATGAAGGAAGCAGATGCTTGCGAAGAGATTAAAAATGGGCTGCTTCAGCGCGGATATAATATCCCTTTAGTGGCAGACATTCATTTTTTCCCACCAGCTGCCATGCGTGTTATCGATTTTGTAGACAAAGTGCGTGTCAATCCTGGCAATTATGTCGACAAGCGTGCTTCCTTTAAAACAATTGAATATGATAATGATTCTTACGCCAAAGAAATTGAAAAAATCGAAGAGAAATTTACACCGCTTGTTGAAAAATGCAAACAGCTTAAACGGGCAATGCGCATTGGCACCAATCATGGATCACTCTCTGACCGCATCATGAACAGGTATGGAGATACTCCTCAAGGAATGGTAGAATCTGCTTTGGAATTTGCAAGAGTGTGCCGTAAAAATGATTATCACGATTTTATGTTCTCTATGAAATCTTCAAACCCCCAAGTAATGATCTTGGCTTACCGGCTCCTTGTCGCTGAAATGATGACTTTGGGTTGGGACTATCCGCTCCATTTGGGAGTAACAGAAGCTGGTGAGGGGGAAGATGGACGGATCAAATCTGCAATGGGAATAGGCTCTTTGCTATTAGATGGAATTGGTGATACCATCCGTGTTTCTCTTACAGAAGATGCCTGGAATGAAATAGATCCTTGCAAACGATTAATTACTTTTGCAAAATCTTATGAAGGAAGGGGTGTTAACCCGTTTGAAGAAAAACATCGCTCTATCGAATCTATAGAAAAGCGTTCCATTATCTATCCAAAAAATATTTCCTTGCACCGCAACGGCACTGTTATTGTGAGTCCTTCTTTAGCAGATCTTCAAGAAGGTGATTTTTATAAAAAAATAGGGTGTGATACAGAATTGGGGAAGCCAAAAATCAAAATTTCAAGCAGCGATTGCATTGTCCTGAAAGAAAAAATAGAAGATGAACAACCTCTTAAAAAAATAAAAAACTTGATAGAAACAGGAATTACCGCTTTTTCAACAAATGGCGGCCAAAAAGATGCTATTGCTATCTTAGGGCTGCATAAAGCCTTTGCTTTTCATCAAGAGCGCTCTACAAAGGCACGCTTTAGCCTTGGTTTAGAGCCTGTTGCTGCGGCGGCAGTGATGATCAGAGATGAGCCGGCTGATCAATGGACACTTCTTGAAACTCTTAAACCAGAACTTATTTTTCTATCGCCATCCACAAATCGGCTCCATTATGCACGTCAGTTTTTTGACTGGTTAAAAAGCAAAAATTTAAAGATCCCTGTCATTCTTAGCTTTGAATATGACTGTTCTAAAGAAGACCTCATCATCCAGTCTGCAGCTGAATGCGGTGCGCTTTTTTGCGATGGGCTTGGCGATGGGATCTGGATCCAAGCTCCCCATGATACCGAGGCTCTACGCAATTTAAGTTTTAATATTTTGCAAGCTGCAAGAATGCGCACCTCTAAAACAGACTTTATCTCTTGTCCAAGCTGTGGCAGAACTTTATTTGACCTGCAAGACGTCTCAAAACGCATTCGATCAAGGACGGCGCATCTTCCCGGAGTAAAAATTGCCATCATGGGCTGCATTGTCAATGGACCCGGAGAAATGGCAGATGCTGACTTTGGCTATGTAGGTTCCAAGCCTGGAAAGATCGATCTTTACCTTGGCAAGCAATGTGTGGAAAAAGATATCGATTTTGCAGATGCAGATGACCGTTTGATCGAGCTCATTAAAAAGCATGACCGCTGGGTCGAGCCAGAAACAGCAGCTCCTGCTCTAAAATAGAAAAAAACAAAATTTCCAGGATAAGGCAGAAAATATCCTGCCTATCCTGCTTATCTCGTTAACCTGAGTTTTTGGTTTATCTTCTTGAAATTCAGACTGTTAAATTTAAAAAGGAAATTAGTTAAAATTCTTCGTGATGAGGCCCGGCAGTTAGATGCTCAGATCTCATCCTGACTTTTTCATGTTTTTTTGCGCGGCGCTCTTTTAAGGTCATCGTAGGTTTTTTCTTTTCGTTTTTCCGATGCTTTGATTCCTTGGCCATATAAAAATCCTCCTGATTAAAGGGTTTATTATCCTTCATCCTTTATTTTAATATTTTAAATAATTATTTGTCAAAATAAGCAGTATTAACCCTTTTTGACAATAAATAGTCCTTTTTTTATGATCCTGGCATGAAAGAATTAACGAGATGTCCATGGGCTCCTCCGAATAAGCCTCATTATGTTCATTATCACGATCACGAATGGGGGGTTCCTCTTTATGAAGATCAAAAACTGTTCGAACTTCTGATACTGGAAGGCGCTCAAGCTGGACTTAATTGGGAAACTATTTTAAAGCGGCGAGAAGGCTATAAAAAAGCTTTTAAGCAATTTGATCCTCGCCTTGTAGCCAAAATGACAGATCAAGAGTTGGAAGCTCTTTTATCTGATCCTTCTATCATCCGCAACCACCTAAAAATTTTTTCAGCAAGGAAGAATGCGCGTGTTTTTTTAGATATTCAAAAAGAATTTGGTTCATTTGCTACTTATCTTTGGAAATTTATAGGAGACAAGCCAAAAATCAATCACCCAAAAACCATGCAAGATATCCCTGCAAAAACAGAAGAATCTGACGCTTTGTCCAAAGATTTAAAAAAAAGAGGCATGACTTTTGTGGGATCAATTATTATGTATGCTTATATGCAAGCAGTTGGCATGGTCAATGACCATTTAGAAAGCTGCGCTTTTAAGAAGCTGTTTAAGATAAAATGAGTACACCTGTTGCGCTTTTTATTACTTTTTCGGTCATCATTATAGGCTTGGTTCTGCTTAAAAGTGCTATTTTACTAACAGAGCTTATCACACATAAAAGAGTCTCTTTCAGTTCTCTTTTTTTTAATTTCAAGCAGAAAATGTGGATGACAATAGGGCTTGGAATTCTTTTTTTTAATCTTTACCTTTTTTTGCTCTATATGGGAGCGTTTAGCTTGACTGCTCAAGATAAGTTGTCATTTTTCTTTGACGCTTATCAAAACCCTGCTACTTATGCTTATCGCGGGCTTTTCTTTTTTGTAGTCGTCTCTGTCTCTATTTATCTTGCAAGGATGGTGATTATTTCTCTTTATAACTCCAGAAATTAGGGCGTGTCGTCAATTGTTTGCGTAAAACTCGATCCGTTTTTTTAAATTATTGAAAATAGCTTTGTTCTGGCCAAATTTTTTCTTGTCGCCCCACTGGTAATATTCAGGATGGAATTGAGTGCCAACAAAAAGAGGCACTTTTTCATTGCTTATCACAAGCTCTGGAATCTTCTTGTCCAGCATGGCAACAATAAGGCCTTTTCCTACTTTATCAATTGCTTGGTTATGCATCGAATGGACATTGATGCTGCTGCCTTGCAAAATTTCTTTTACTTTTTTAACAGTTTTCGTATCTAATCTTGGATTTATCTTTAAAGCATGCTCTTTTTCCCAATGGTTTTTAACATTTTTTAAGGTACCCCCATGATATACATTTAAAAACTGAACACCACGGCAGATCAAAAGACATGGGATTTTTTTTGTCTTTGCCGTATTTAATGCATAAATTTCAGTTAAAATCCTGGGATAATTATTCCTAAAAGTTTGGTATTTGACTTCCGCTTTATAAAATTCTTCGGGAATATCGTCTCCTCCTGGAAAAATAATGCCTTCGCAATAGCTAGCAGCTCTTTCTGCAGTTTCCTTTATCTTGCCAAGCTCTTTAAATTTTCTACTCTCTTTGATAAAAAACTGCGAAATTTTACCTTCTGAAATATCATTTTCTTTTAATAATTGAGTAACTTCTTCCTCTATAATTTTTTCATCCAGATCGAGTGGACAAGAAGAAATACGAAATACAACAGCATTTAATTTTTTAGCAGCTTTTTCAATAGCTTTAGTATAACCCCCTACACCTTCAAAATCATAGATCAAACCAATGATGCGCTTTGACATTTGATGATGACTATCTACCAAAGAAAATTCATCTTTCGCATCGAGCAATAAAGTGTTTTTAAGAATCGACTTTTCAATGGATGAATTCTCTGCTTTTGCACCAAAAAAAACAGCTTCTTTCAAATTACTGCCAAAAATATGACTATTTTTCCATTTTGTGTCGTCAAATCCGGCTCTTTTTAAATTTGAGTCTCTAAACATCACCCAATTAAAAACAGATCCAAGGAAGAATATATTTTTTGCTTCTAGCTTAATAAAGCGAGTATTATTAAATAAACATTTATAAAAAATAGATTGGCATTTAATTTCTTGAATCAAAGAATCATTAAAATTACTTTTAGAAAAAATACAATCTAATAAAGACCCATTTAAAAATTGGCAATGATCAAACGTGACATATGTAAAACTGCATTTTTTAACGGATACGTTTTTGAATGTCACATTTGAAAAAACAAGATCTTGAAAAAAGAGCCGCTGAACAGAATTGCCCTCGAATGTGAGATCTTTAAGATTGCCCTTATAATTGAATCTTTTTAACTCTTCAGAAAGGCTCTTTTTTTTCTTCAATCTCAAAAGTTTTCTTTGCAAATTTGATAGTGTATTTGTTAAATTTTGAAGGGCTAATTCTAGCTTTTGAAACTGCTGTAAAAAAAAATTTGAGATTGGAGTTGCTGCTTCCTGCTTTACAACTCGATTTTTATCTACTTTTGCATCATCTGATTCTGGTTTACTCTTCTCTTTTGGGATTTTTGACTTTTCACTTTTTTCTAAATTTTCAAGAAGGAGATCTAAATCTTTTTGCGTGACTGTTTTTCCAAAACGATTGCGGTAGCTAATTTCTGCATAATAGTGAAAAGATTTAAGCTTTATCAAAGAAAGTGCGCTATTTGCTATTAATTCCAAGTAATGCTCTTTATCATACTCTTTAAGGGCAATAAGGGCTTTTTGCAAACTTTGAACAACAAAAGAAACCATCAAAAGCTCTGGTTTGTTAGGTTTTGCAAATAGCGTCAAATTAACTGCACAATAAATAGCATCTGATAAATGTATGAAGAGTGCATTTTTTGAACACCCTTCTTTGTTTATTTCTTCTTTAAAGCCTTTAAGATGTGAAATAAAGCCATAGCTTAAATCGAGGAATAAATAAGCTGACGGAAAAAGGATTGAAAGAGAAAAAAGAGAAACATTAAAGGCAACTGCAACCAAATCTTCTCTTTTTCCAGTTGCCGATGCCTTCTTCACATCCATTGCAAAAAGAGAAGCTTGATGCAGGTGTAAAAGAGGCATGGCTATTTTAGCTGCCGGTTTATACATGGCAATAAAAGGAAGGGCGATAGTTGCAATACGTCCAATCTCTTTTTGATGCCTAATCAAAAAAAAAGGCTCTTTATTATTTAAATATAAATGATTAATATTCATCTTTACAAATCCATCTTCATTAAAAAAATATAATAATATTATAATATTAAGATTTTATAAGGATAAATAAATTAAAAATATTATTTTATTAACCTGAGTTTGGGGTTTCTATCCTCTAACTTCAGATTAATAAACTAGCCGGTCCCAGTAGACTTG
>DAORNI010000030.1:11101-18566 GCA_035440845.1 Parachlamydiaceae bacterium
TAAATGTTCTTTTGTAATTTTCTTTTTCCAAGCAGCGCGGTTCTCCTCTTTGCCAACCAAATTCATGTCATCGACCAGCAAGACTACGATTTTTCTCTTGTAGTCAGAATTTTTTCCAGATGGATAAGGATGGACTGGAAGCGGATAAATCCATTTATCCGGCGCTACAAAAAGCTTTACCTGATGCTTCTTGATAGCCCGATGGATCTTTTCAACACCAACGCAGCGATTGACAAACCAGTGCCATGCAGGCTTATGATGTTTTTCTCTAAGTTCTGCATCTGTCACTATTTTTAAAAGGTAACCTGGCAAATCCGGATGGCTGACAACACGGACAAAACTCCTTGGCTGCTTATATTTAATAATAAAGCCTGCACTTTTCAAGGTTTTGTCATTTAGGCTTGCACGGCTTTTTTTAAAGATCCGGTCTAGCTTTTCTCTTGCAGGATGATCCTCTGGTAATAAATAAGGTCTTATTTTTTCTCTTGCTTCTTTAGAAATATAGGGATTTTCTTCAAAATCATTATAATCGGCAGACAAGCTTGCCACAAGACAAAGAAAGCTTAAAAATATTCCAAAATGCATTTTTATTTTATTTCCTCTTTTTTATTTTCGATTCCATTTTTCATCTCTTTGGATAATTCCTGCATCAGTTCTGCTGTTTTCTTTTCAAATTCTACAGCAGAGAGTGTTCCAATTTTAAAAGAATTTGGATCGTTTATAAAAAGTGTGATGCGGATATCTTTCAGCTCTTTTTCCGGCTCATCTGAGATCACCCTTAAATAATTAAGGATCAATTTTAGCTGATTCTCTGAAAGCTTTGGCAAGCTTGCTGCCTCTTCTGTCAAATAGGGCAGAAATTGCTCCATTTTTTTCAAATAACTAAATAAATCTTGAAAAATCTCTTTATAATTTAACAAATTGATCTTATAAACAGCCTTTATAACTTCCGGCTGTTTAAAATCTGCTTCTCCATCTGATTTCAAACCGTAGATCTCTGCAAAATAATCTAAATGGCGAATCACTAATTTAGAACCATTAAAAAGGTCATCTACATCGTTCACATCAAAATCCAGATCTGACTGGAAAGTAATTTTACCAAAAGTATCAAATTTTGGAATAAGCGACTTGATGACAGGACAAGCAGGGCTTGGTTTGATTGCCTCATTACCTTGACAAACAGGCAGGTTGCTTAAAAAGTCTTCCCAAGTGTCCCTTAAGGCATCAAACTGTTCTTTTGAATTTTCAAATGTGCTGATCAGGCTATGGTGAAGCTGTCTTTTTCCATCTGTTATATCTGTTAGAAAAGTCAATCCTTTAACTCTGTTGCTGCCAAAATTACTTGTCACAGTCATTTTCTTTAAATCAAAGCGAAAGGCCGGCATTTTAGCAAAATTTGGGTTTTGCTGATTAATTGCCTCTGAATCTTTAGAAGGCAGCTTGGCCTCTAAATCAAAATCAATATTTATTTTCCCAGGCTTTGGCATAGAAAGGAGCAGGGCTATTTCTTTTAAAGATCTTTCGCTCCCTGGTGTAAAAGCGTCGCTTCCCATGATCAACGTATCAAGGTCTAGTCCTTTGATATCACCGCTAAAGTCAAGGGCGATCTCTTTTTCATTGACGTCAGAAATGCTATAGCGAATTTCTCCATCATCTAATTGCATAAGGGAAACTGCTTCATTTTCTGCATGGCTGAATTTGATGTTCTTTAAATCGATCACTCCTTTTTTGCCGATCAAAAACTGATCGTTTTTTTCAAGGAGTTCAAAAAGCGTTTTAAAAGGGTTTTTAATAGCCTCTACGTAAGACTCTTCTTCTGCGCTAAATATAAAAGATGCCTTTCCAGAAGCTGTAAATTCATCTTCTTTAAGGTTTCCTCTCTGCATATTAGGGACAATGAAGCGGCTCTTTCCAGACTTTGTGAGTGTGAATTTTGAACCGACAAGATTAGAGCTTAAGCTGATAGAGCCATCTAAAGAAGCAGATCCAAAAAGTTCTTGCATTCCAGCTCCTTGGCCTGTTCTTGTAATGCTAGGGGATTTTAATGTCACTTCATAGCCAAAGGGAAAGCCGGAAATGGATAGTCCTTCATGCTTTAAAAGAAATCCTTTTTTTTGAAACTGCTCTTCAGCTTTTGCTAATTTGCCTGCAATAAAGTTTTCAATTTGTTGAGCGCTATAGTACCAAAAACCAGTAAACAGTAAAGCTAAAAGCAAAACAGTAAAAATCAATTTCTTCATCCTTAAAAATCCTCCTTATCTCTTTTCCCTGTAAATATGATCGAATTATTACATTTTTCTAATAAATTTGCGAGAGCATCATTAAAACACTGAATTTTAATAATTTAAAAATTTAATAAAACAATATATTGTTAATATTTTTTTTAAAACATAAGATAGCCTTATGCATATAAGCAATGGAAAAAAATTCAAACAAGCCATGAAAGAGGAAAAGCCGCTTCAACTAGCTGGCACTTTAAACGCTTTTTCTGCCCTGATGGCAAAAGAAGTCGGCTTTAAAGCGATCTACTTGTCTGGCGCTGGCATTGCCAATATCTCTTATGGAGTCCCAGATATTGGAATGACCACTTTGGAAAATGTGTTAGAAGAAGCTGGCCGCATTTTAAAAGCTGTTGATCTGCCCCTTATTGTCGATCTAGATACAGGCTTTGATGAGAATCTTAAAAAAGCTGTTGATCTTTTAAGCTGCTTAAAATCTGCTGGTATTCATATAGAAGACCAGGTTCCGCAAAAAAAATGCGGTCATCTGGAAAATAAAAAACTTGTTTCAACAAAAGAGATGTGCTTAAAAATCAAAGAAGCGGTAAATGCAAGGCAAGATCCCGATTTTCTTATCATTGCAAGGACAGACGCTCTTTCAATAGAAGGAGAAAAGCAAACGCTAGAGCGCGCTAAAAGCTACAAAGAAGCAGGGGCTGATATTCTATTTTTAGAAGCAGCAAAGAGTTTGGAGCAATACAGCCTCTTTAAAAAAAATCTGGATATGCCAATCCTTGCCAATCTCACAGAATTTGGCAAGACCCCTATTTTTTCATTGGAAGAGCTCAAAAATGCAGGCGTTGACATTGCGCTCTATCCGCTTTCAGCCTCAAGAGCTATGCAAAAAGCTGCTTTTAATGTGTACCAAGATATCCGTAAAAATGGTTCTCAAAAAAAATCGCTTCCTCATATGCAAACGCGCGAGGAATTATATAAACTTTTAAATTATAGTGATTACAATGGCTAAACTAAAAGAGAAGAAAAAAACAGGCGGTCTTGCAGGGGTTATTGCAGGAGAATCTAGCATCTGTCTTTGTGGACATGAGGATGAAAGCCTTCTTTATAGAGGCTATAGTATTGAAGATCTGGCAGAACATGTAGCTTTTGAAGAAGTGGCATGGCTTTTATTAAGAGGCAGTTTGCCCAATTACGAAGAGTTAAAAGAGTACAAGCAAAAGCTTGCAAACTTGCGCGATTTGCCACAAGGAGTTAAAAAAACCCTAGAGCTTATTCCTGCAAATGCCAACATGATGGATGTGTTGAGGACCGGCTGCTCTATCCTTGGGATTTTTGAGCCGGAAAGCAAAAACAGTCCCCCCTTTCAAATAGCTGACAGCCTCATTGCTAAAATGAGCTCCATCCTTGTTTACTGGTACATCTTTTCCACAACAGGAAAACGCCCTAATTTAAATACAGGGCAAGAGACTCTTGCAGAGCATATTCTAACGCTTCTTGGAAAAGAGAAAGACGAGCTAAAAGTCAAATGCCTAAACGCCTCTTTAATCTTATATGCAGAGCATGAATTTAACGCCTCTACTTTTACGGCAAGGATTATTTCGAGCACGTTGTCTGACTTTTATTCGGCCATTTGCGGCGCCATTGGCGCTTTAAGAGGTTCTCTTCATGGAGGAGCCAATGAATTTGCCATGGATTTGATCGAGAGTTTTCAAAACCCTGGCCAAGCAGCAATTGGCATCCATGAAATGCTTGAAAAAAAAGAGCTCATCATGGGATTTGGCCACCGCGTTTACACAACAAAAGACCCAAGATCTGTCATCATCAAACAATTTGCAAAAAATTTAAGCAAAAAAAATCATGACACACATCTTTATCCTACTGCCGAGGCAATCGAAAAAGTGATGTGGAATGAGAAAAAGCTCTTTCCAAATCTCGATTTTTATAGCGCCCTTGCCTATAAGTTTTGTGGGATTCCAACAGCGATGTTTACGCCCTTTTTTGTCATTGCACGCATTGCCGGCTGGTCTGCCCATATTTTAGAACAAAGACAAAACAACAAGCTGATCCGCCCTTTAAGCCAATATACGGGCTCTTTAAAAAAACCGTTTATTGAGCTTGTAAAACGGTAATGGACGAATTAAATTTAAAAATTGTTGATTATGTAGCAAACGACCAAATTAAAAATGAAGCTGCCTATGATGCGGCCAGGCTCTCTTTGCAAGATGCCCTTGGATGCGCTATTTTAAGCTTGAAATTTGCCGATTGCCAAAAGCTTTTGGGCCCAGTAGTTGATGGCACAGTTGTACCAAACGGCGCGCGTGTGATTGGCACTCCTTATATTTTAGATCCTATCACTGCCTCTTTTAATTTAGGCTCCATGATCCGCTGGCTCGATTTTAACGATACATGGCTAGGCAAAGAGTGGGCACACCCCTCCGACACTATTGGAGCGCTCTTGCCCTTGGCGGACTATTTAAGCCAAACTAAAAAAAACTTTAAAATGCGTGACTTGTTGACCGGTATCATCAAAGCTTATGAGATTCAAGGCACTCTTGCTATTTCCAACAGTTTTAACCAGATAGGCTTTGACCATGTGATTTTTGTAAAAATAGCATCCGCTGCAGTTGGTGCCTTCTTTCTTGGCGCCCATAAAAACCAAGTTTTTGATGCACTCTCAAACGCCTGGATAGACACAGGCCCAATTAGAGCTTACCGCCATTTCCCAAATACCGGTTCCAGAAAATCCTGGGCAGCTGGCGATCAGGCGGCAAGGGGTCTTTACTTTGCTTTTTTGACCATGAAAGGCGAAATGGGATACAGTCTAGCACTTTCTGCTAAAAAGTGGGGGCTCTATGATGTGCTTTTTCAAGGAAAACCTTTCAAGCTTGTACAGCCTCTTGACTCCCACATCATCGAAAATATCTTGTTCAAAGTTCTCTATCCGGCAGAATTTCACGCCCAAACAGCAGTAGAAGCAGCAATCCAACTGCACCCTTTAATAAGAGATAAGTGGGATGAAATTGAAAAGATTGAAATAGAAACACAAGAGCCAGCAATGCGCATCATCGACAAAAAAGGAGTGCTTTCAAACCATGCAGACCGCGACCATTGCTTGCAATATATGGTTGCAGTCGCGATTTTAACCGGAAATTTAAAAGAAGAAGATTATAGCGATCAAAATGCTTTAAATCCCTTGATCGATGCTCTTCGCAATAAAATGATTCTAAAAGAAAACGCGCAGTTCACAAAAGATTACTACGACCCTAAAAAGCGCTTTATCGGCAATTCCATCTCTATTGCCATGCTAGATGGGACAATTTTTGGCCCGATCTCCATTTCCGCTCCGCTTGGACATCCCTCCAGAAGAAAAGAAGCCACTCCCTGCCTCCTTACAAAGTTTGAGCGCAATTTAAGCAGTCACTATACAAAAGAAAAAATCAAAAGCCTCATGGAATTATTTGCAGATAAAGAACGCTTTGAAAACTTAGCTGTCTCTTCTTTTGTAGATTACTTTATGGGCTGCAAAGATGTGAAATAGCTTTTCTAGACCAAAAAAGTTTAAGCAGTTTATAGTCTTTTAAATTTAAATTTTCGTTTTTGACCCATGTGAAAAATGAAAATGTAATTTTAAACGACTATATATGATGAATCAAGACAGTAGGCGGATTTAAGCTTAAAGAGTATGAGATGCGCCATGCTTTATAGGCAATCTCATAAAAGCCATTTTCTAAAATCCTAATCCTGTTTTGTTCTCTTGGATAAGGATAAAATTTTAAACGAGGGGTAATGTTTGCTAAAACATCTTGTCCCTCTTTCATTTGATCCAGCTTTTCTTGACACTCTGGCGTTAATTGAATATCAAATAGAGTCTCCTCTTCCAATTCTTCAAGCCAACCCTGTTTTGCACCAGGAAAAGAATCTGCATAAGCCAAATAGGGTTTGATATCAAAAACAGGGGTACCATCTAACAAATCGTGATTGCCTACATAAACATTCAATCCCTCAATTTTGATAAGCTCCAGGCAAGAAAGCCCTAAAAAATTGGGGCGATGGGGAGCTCTTGTGGCAAACACTCCCCTCTTTTTTTTCCCGCGAGGGGGCATCACTTTTGGCTTCCAGAAATGGTTGCGGTGGAAGCGGTAGATCACAAAAATATGGCTAAAGCCTTTTAAATCTTCTAAAGCCTGCTCAAAATTTGACTGGCTATTTAAAGTGATGATGCCGTGATTTTCCTTTAATCCCGGCTGTCTGCAAACAGAATATTTCTCAACATCTTCTGCTTTAAAAAACCCAATCGGCTCAATTTCATACATAACTGGCATACTTTTTGCACCTTGCTAATCACGAAACCATCATTAATGGGTGCATTTATGAATTTTTTTAATAAAAGAGTCCATTTTTATGTCTTGGCAGCGTTTGCCTCAATGCCGCTCATGACAGGCATTAGCTTAGCGCAAAATGCTCAATTAGAACAACCTATATCTAAAGAAAAAGAAGTTGTACGAGCAGCATTAGATATTGGCTCTGGAGCCACCAAATTAAAAGTGGCCAAAGTCAATTTAGATGAAAATAAAATTGATGAGGTATTGGCAGTTGAAAACTTCTCTGTGCAATACCAAGAGTCTCTTTTGAATTCAAAAGACAACATGTTTACAGAAGAGATCATGAGACAAGGGATTGACGCCATCCAAAAAGCAAAAGAAATCGCCATGCAACATGGGGCTGAAAAAGTCGTGGCTGTTGCAACAGCTTCTTTTAGAAGCGGACAAAATGCAGATGCATTTATTGAACGCATTTACAAAGAAACCGGTGTCAAAGTGCATATCATCGACCAAGAGCTAGAAGGGATATTAAATTTTGAGGCAGCAACAGCTCAAGTGGATATTCCCAAAGAAGACTTGATTGTTTGGGATATTGGAGGCGGCAGCTACCAGTTTACTACTCTTGACCAAGATGGCAATATCATGGTCTTTCGTGGCACTGATGCTTCAGTTCCTTTTAGAAACCATGTGATCACCCATATCAAACGTCAAGACTTGCCAGACACTACAAAACCAAACCCGACGTCTCCAAAGCAGATGTCGATGACAGAGTTAAAAGCGCGGGAAATTGCCGAAAAAGTAGATGCTGCTTTTAGGGAAAAAATTGACCATTCGAACTCTAAGGTTGTAGGTGTTGGCAATATCTTTACTTACAACATCAAGCCGATTTGCAAAAATGCGATCTAT
>DAORNI010000030.1:18604-21850 GCA_035440845.1 Parachlamydiaceae bacterium
GCATCGGCTGATTGGTAAAACAGATGAACAAGTAGGCGGTGGCGATTATGCCAATGTCTACATCACAAACCCTGCTTTAGTTTTAGGGTTTATGCAGTGCCTTGGGATTGACAAAGTCTATATTGAAGACATCAATAACGCAGATGGAGCTCTCCTCTACGATGAGTTTTGGGAATAATATTCTAAAGTAGCAAAGCAGGATTGTGCAAGAGGGATGCGACTTCGTGGGAGAACCTCGCTGCCGCATCCCCATCTGCTACACGATGATCAAAGCTCCACGATAAGTGGAGCATGTCGCAGACCACAACTTCGTTATTTTTAACTACAGGCTCTTTTTGAATGCGGGCAACTCCTAAAATAGCTGCTTCTGGGTAGTTGATGATAGGAGTTGCAAATTCAACTCCCTCTCCAAATACACCAAAGTTGGTTACCGTAATAGTAGAACCTTTCATTTCATGAGGCTTTAGCTGGTTTGTTTCTGCTCTTTTTTTTAAGTCTTCGTAAGCTAAAATGATTTCATTGAGCGAGAGTTTGTCCGCATCTTTTAACACAGGGACGATCAGGCCATAAGGAGATGAGACCGCAATGCCAATGTGATGTGGCTTATGGACAATAAGTGCATGATGCGCCTCATCAAATGAACTGTTCATTTCAGGAAATTTTTTTAAAGCAAGTGATAAGGCGCGCAAAATAAACGGCATATAGGTGACATGGACGCCCGATTTAATACCTTCTTGACTATATTTTTCTTTAAGCTTTACAAGACGCGTCACATCTACTTGCTCAAAAAAGGAAAAGTGCGGAATATGAGCATTAGACTCTGCCATTTTCTTGGCCATCAAGCTGCGGATGCCAACAAGAGGCTTCTCTTCATCTTCTGGAAGATGCAAGATCGGATCTTGCTCTTTCTCATTTTTAATATAAGTTTTTAAATCTTCTAAGGTGATTCTTCCCTCTTTTCCACTCCCTTTCACTTTTTCAATGGGAATGCCAAGTTCTTTTGCCATTTGCCGGGCAGCTGGAATCGCAAGGACAACACCTTCTTCTCTTATTTCTTTAAATTCTTTTTTTTGATCCGTTTTAATAACCGTTTTCGCTTCGTTTTCTATTTCCTTTTGTGTTTCTTTTTCTTTTACATCTATCTCAATATCGTAAAGAGGATTACCTCTCAATGCTATTTCAGATGTTTTTACATATTGCTTTGATAAAATGCCAGGATAAGGCGCTGGAAGCTCAACTGTTGCTTTGTCCGTCATGACAATGACTACAGGCTCATCTTGAGAAAGAGCATCGCCAACTTTTTTTAGCCACTCGATCACTTCTCCTTCTGCAACCCCTTCTCCAATATCTGGTAAGTTCACTGTATGAATTTTTTTCAAATTAATACTCCATCAGATCTATGCAAGCACGAATGACTTTATAAGCATCTGGCATATATTCTTTTTCTAAAATATTAGGAAAAGGAGTGTCTAGCCCACAGCATCTAAAAACAGGACTTTTTAGTGACAAAAAGCATTTTTCAGTAATCTGGCTGCTAAGCTCTGCTCCAAAGCCTTGCGTTTTTGGTGCTTCATGGGCAATTAAGCATCGGCCTGTTTTTTGAACCGATAAAATAAGGGTATGGATATCTAAAGGATTGAGCGTGCGCAAATTAATCACTTCCACATCTATTTTGTGCGTCTTGGCAAGCTCTTTTGCCGCTTCCATATTTTGATGGTGCTGAGCGCCATAGCCGATTAAAGTGATATCTCTTCCTTCCCTTGCAACAACTGCTTGCCCAAAGGGAATGGTGTACTCTTCTTCTGGTACTTCTTCTTTCAATGTGCGGTAAATACGCTTTGGTTCTAAAAAAATAACCGGGTCATTAGATCTTAAAGCTGTTGTCAAAAGCCCTTTAGCATCATAAGGAGATGAAACCATCACAACATGCAACCCTGGAGTGTGCAGAAATTGTGCTTCCGGAGATTGAGAGTGGTAATGCCCCCCATGAATACCTCCTCCGTATGGTGCACGAATCACTAAAGGAGCTGAATATTGATTGCCTGTCCTATAACGAATTTTAGCAAGTTCATTGACAATCTGATCATAGGCCGGGAAAATATAATCGGCAAACTGAATTTCGCATACCACCTTCAAGCCTTTCTCTGCCATCCCAATACCAAAGCCTACAATACCTTGCTCGGATAAGGGAGAATCAAAACAGCGCTCTTCCCCAAATGCTTTTTGCAAACCGGATGTAACTCTAAAAACTCCACCAAAAGCCCCTACATCTTCACCAAAAAGGACAAGGTTGGGGTTTTTTGCAAATTCTTGATGAAGCGCTAAATTTAAAGCTTGGATGATATTTAAAAGAGGCATTTTTAATTACCTCCCAAAAGCTTTTTTGTTTTTCTTAATTGTTCTTTTAAGGTGTCTGGTACTTCAAAATAGACATGCTCTACTAACATTTCAATAGGGGGATTATCTGTTTCTTTTGCACTGTTAATAGCTTTTGTAATCTTTTTTGCAATCTCTTCTTCTAATGCAACTTCTTGAGTTTCATCCCAAAGTTTTTCTTTTTCCAAATACTTTTTAAAGCGCACTATCGGGCATTTTTCCCTCCAAGGAGCCTCTTCTTCTATTGTACGGTAGAGAGTTGGATCATCAGATGTTGAATGAGCACCCATTCGGTAGGTCATTGCTTCAATTAAAATAGGCGCTTTTTCTTTTAAACAGTACTCTCTTGCTTGCTTTACCGTTTGAAAAACTGCAAAAACATCATTTCCATCAATTCTAAACGTCTTAATGCCATGCCCCGGGCCCTCTGCTGCAATGCCATCTGAAGCATATTGGCGATAAGAGGGCGTTGAAATAGCATAGCCATTGTTACGACAAAAAAAGATGACCGGTGCTTTTCTAACGGCTGCAAAATTAAGGCCGCAATGAAAATCACCCTCAGAGGCTGCACCTTCCCCAAAATAGGCAATCGCAACAGAATTTTCCTTTTGCAATTTCATCGCATAAGCACAACCTGCTGCATGCGGGATTTTAGTACCAATGGGAGATGAAACTGTAACAACATTGAGTTCACGCTTACCAAAATGATTAGGCATCTGCCTGCCAAATGTAGGATCATGCATATTGCCAAACATGTGGTTCACATATTCTTCTACTGTAAGCCCTCGCCAAAAAATAATGCCTGATTCGCGGTATTGCGGATACATCCAATCAGCAAGCTGCAAAGCTGCAGCGCTACCAACAGAGCAA
>DAORNI010000030.1:21916-22202 GCA_035440845.1 Parachlamydiaceae bacterium
ATCATGCGCTCATCCACCAGCCTTGTCAACACCATCGTCTTATACATCTTAAGCAATTGATCAGAAGGGGGCAAATCTTTACATTCAGGAGATAAATTGCCATCCAAATCTAAATAGGAAACTGTTTTAAAAGTCATAATCCGGTTTTAGCGAAAAACTGTGTTGGAAAGCAAGCTAAAAAATGCTGGTATAGCTGATATTTCATAAAATAGTTATATAACTAATTTATCAAAGCACAATCAAAAAAATTTCTTGCCGTATAAGTTTAAAAAGAAATTATTTCTTT
>DAORNI010000031.1:0-12708 GCA_035440845.1 Parachlamydiaceae bacterium
TTCTAAAGCCGGGTTTTCACCCTTCTTGAGAAAAAAAGTGCAAAAATTGCGAGAAAAAACCAGAAGTTCGAGGAGAGAAACTAGAAAACTTAGGTTATTAGGCACCGACAGGATCAGCTTGCAATGCTTCATCTTTTTGGGTGTTGTTAGCAAAGACTGTTTTTTCTTCGGCTTTTTCTTTTACAGCTGCTAATTCATTAAACTGACTTCCAAGAGATTTTGCAGCTATGATCCAAAGAAAAATGATTACAACAAAAATAACTGCTAAATAAGGCAAGCAAGCACTTACTGTTGTTAAAAACATTAAAAGTCCTTGATGAATCAAAGAACCACCTGATTTTCCAAGACGAGACCCCACACCATCAATCGCTGCTTTTCCACGCAATTTAGACTCATGGCTCAGCGGGATAAATGCCATTTCTTTGGTCGTGTCAAAAACAGAATATTTAGCAGCCTTGCTAAGGCAGTTTTGCATCGATCCAAAAAAGACTGCAATAGCAAGCGGCGTCATACCGATCCAGGAAATAAAGACATCCAAAAAAGTCTCTTGGAAAAAGAGAAACCCAAAAAACCCGGCAGCTGTGATCAGCATTGTGACCGGAGTGATTAAAGCTGTTTTAGTCCATCCAAACTTGCCAATGATCGATACCATAAAAAAGGCCGTAATAGTGGATACAACACCCATGATCGAATGAAGTTTACTCGTGTAAGTGTTAAAATCGCTAGGAGAAGGATAAAGCTGGAATAGCTTGTCTTTCCACACAATTTCTGCAAGGTTGATCACTAAATTATAAGAGACTACAAGGACTGCTATGCAAAGAAGGTACTTGGAGTTTGAAAGGTAGGAAAAGCTCTCTTTCAAGGAGAGGCGCCCTTTTGCCTTGATCGCTTTTTTAGTTGCATGCAGATCGTCAAAGCTAGAATCTGTTAAAACTTTTTTATTCATCCAGCGAAAGATCCACATAGTCAAAAGACCAGATCCTATAATGACCAGCATCAAAAGCATCATCGTCTGCTCCCAGGCGTCATGGCCAAATGGCAAGCTTGGGTTATAGGTATTTCCCTGTGAGAAAAAGACGCCAGCCTGGCCAGAAGCAATGGCTGCAAAGTTGGATCCAATGCCAAATGTGCCATAAAAACGGCGCGCCTCATGGATCCTTGTCACTTCATTGGCAAATCCCCAAAAAAGAATTTGCATGACGACTGTGCTCCAAAGCTCTGAAAGAATATAAAAACCGGTAAAAATCCAGTAGCGAAGCATAGAAATCATCCCTTTGAACCCAGCTGGTAAAACGCCCTCTAAAAAGTCAGCTGTTTGATGGAGATGAAACACTTCGCGCATCGGGTATAAAATAAAAGCAAAAAGGGCAAAAAAACTTAAAAAGCCTGTCGTCATGAGGTAAAAAACGCGCTCTTGGCTGTAACGGTCAGAAAGTTTAGTGAAAACAAAGGTAAGCAGAATCGCCATAGGTAGCATGCCCCACACCTTAATAAAGGGCAAAACTTCTGCACCAGATGCTGTGATCACAACAGAATCTTTCATGATCCGCAAAATCCCATAGTTGAAGCAGATCAAAAACAGCATCAAAAACATGGGAATAAATTTTTTGGCCTCATGACCGTGCACCGGCCATAAAAAAGAACGGATTTTGCCAAAACTCACATCTGTAGACATTTTTTAATAAGCCTTTGTAAAACGCTAATTATAATAAAAAAAACATTAAAAAACAATTAAAATTCAATTCTTCATTCTATTTTTTGATTAATAATAATTTCTCAAGCGCGCTGTTCTGATAGATCGGCTTGTGTAGGATCTACTCCTAAAACAGTCCCATTTTCTTCAAAAGAAGGAGCCTGTTTTGGAGCTGTAAGCTTGGCAAATTTTTTACCAAGGATGCGAATAGCGCCCATCCAAATCAAGATAACGCCAAATAAAATAGCTGCAACATAAGGTGCGCTTTCTGCAAAAGAAGCAAAAGAGACGAGCAGACCGCCATGGATAAGAGATCCGCCTGATTTTCCAAAGCGGGAGCAAATTCCATCGATTGCAGCTTTGCCTTTTAGCTTGCACTCAGCACTTAAAGGAACAAATGCCATTTCTTTTGTCGAATCAAATACCGTGTATTTAGCTGCACGACTCAAAACATTTTGAGCAGAACCAAAGAAGACAACAAGAGCAAGGGGCGTCATCCCCTGAACAATAGAACTGATCAAGAGAGGCTGATCTTTAATAAAGAAGAAACCAAAAAAACCAATGCTTGTGACTAAAAGAACAGCAGGTGTAATAGAAGCTGTCACCGACCAACCAAATTTACGGACGCAATTTCCAGAAATAAAAAGAGAGGCAAAAGTAGCCAACGCCCCAATCCAGATTTTAACCCCACCCATATAGGCATTATAGTCGCTAGGGGATGGATAAAGTTCTTTCACTTCATTTTTCCAAAGAACTTCAACAAGGTTGATCACAAGATTATAAGAAATCACAATCGCTGCAATACAAATTAAATATTTAGAGTTGGCCAAATAGCGGAAACTGTCGCGAAGAGAGAGCTTGCCCTTCATCTTCTTTTCTTGCATGGCAGAGGTTGTATCATAGTATCTTGGGTCAGATAAGACAGAGCGGTTCATCCAATAAAAAAGCAGCATCGCCAAAATCCCGGAAATCACCACAAAAGAGAGTAAAATAGTAAGCGATTGTCCCCAGGCATCTTCGCCAAAAGGCAGACTTGGATTAAAAGCATGCCGACTAAAATGAGCTGTCAAATTTCCTGCAACAACACCAGAAACATTTGTGCCAATTCCAAAAAGACCATAAAAGCGCTTGGCTTCGTTCAACCTTGTGATCTGGTTTGCAAAACCCCAGAAAATAAGAGCCAAGATGATATTGCTCCAAAGCTCTGACATAATATAAAAAGAGGTGAACGTCCAGTTGCGGAACATGGCAATAACGCCTTTAAACCCGGCAGGAAGCGTCGCTTGCAAGTAATCGGCAAATTCGTTGGGATGCAAAGACTCTCTTGCAGGATAAAGAACAAAGGCAAAGATAAAAAAATAACCGACAAAAATAGAGAGCATGATGTAGGAAACTGTTTCTCTAGAGACTCGGTTAGAAAGGCGTGTAAAAAGGAGGGTCATTAAAATAGCGCCAGGAAACATGCCCCACACTTTGATAAAGGGAATGGCTTCTGCGCCTTTGGCCGTTACGACCAAAGCGTCTTTCATGGTATGTAAGATATTATAAGAAAGAGTGATAAGAAAAAAAATAAAGAGCATTGGAATGAGTTTTTTCAACTCATGTCCATGAATTGGCCATAAGTAGGACCGCCACTTACCAAATTCGGGACCGCCAGAATCTGAGTTCAACATGAAAAACCTTTAGGTTAAACAACGTTTAAATTTAAAGAGACACCTTTTATACCAAATTCTTCTCAAATTTGCAAAAACTTTTTAAACTGAAGCATCCCAGTTTTTCAGAAAGCAAATTTTTAAAAAAAATCTTTTAAAAAGAAGGCTTATTATACACTCTTTATAAGATTTTGACAATGATTTATTTAGGGTATCGGTTTAAATTCATTTAAGTTTTTTCAGTCAGCACCTCGATTCCAGGGAGTATTCCATATTCTAAAAATTCAAGGCCAGAGCCTCCTCCTGTTGACACATGATAGATTTTATCTGCAACTTGAGCGGTATTAAGAGCTGCGATCGAATCACCCCCACCCACAATGCTTTCCGTCTTTAAAGAAGCTAATACTTTAGCGATGCTTATTGTGCCATTTGCAAATTTTGGCACCTCAAAAATCCCTAAAGGACCATTCCAAAAAACGGTCTTGCTTTTCTTCAACTCTTCAGTAAAAAGATGGATCGTCAAAGGTCCAATATCAACGCCATAAAAGCCCTCTGGAATTCCCTCTTTGCTGCTGCAAAAAAACTCTTTGCCATTTCCGCTTAAATCACTTGAGGCCAAATGGTCAACAGGAAGAAAAATAGCAGCCCCCTTTTTATTTTCAGAAAGCTTTAAAATTTGTTTGGCCTCTTCTATAAACTCTTCTTCCACAAGCGAATTGCCGACTGCAAAACCACTGGCTTTTAAAAACGTATAAGCCATCGCCCCGCCAATCAAAATGGCATCTGTCTTATTTAAAAGAGCCTTGATCATGCCCAGTTTACTAGAGACTTTAGCTCCTCCAATGATGGCATAAAAAGGCTTTTTTGGACTTTTTAAAAGCTTTGAAAAAGCATCTATTTCTTTTTCCATCAAAAATCCGGCGGCAGATTTTTCTTTAAAATATTTTGGAACCATCACTATAGATGCATGTGGCCTATGAGAATTTGCAAATGCTTCATTAACAAAGACATCTCCAAATGAGGCAAGCTGCTGAGCAAACCCGGAAGCTGCTTCTTGGTGCTCCTCTTCGTCATGAAACCTTAAATTTTCAAGCAGCAAGACATCGCCTGGATTTAGCTTGTCTACAGCGGCCTTTGCTTTTTCTCCTATGCACTCCTCACAAAAAAAGACCGGTTTTTTAAGAAGTTCTGATAAACGGTCAGCTACTTTTTTTAATGAGAATTTGGGATCTTTTTTTCCTTTTGGTCTTCCCAAATGGCTAAGCAATATCAGTTTGCCACCTTGATCTAATATATATTCAATAGAGGGAAGTGTAGCTTTGATTCTGGTATCGTCGGTGATAGTACAGTCTTTGTCTTGCGGCACATTAAAATCCACCCGCATCAAAACTTTTTTTTGGTCAAGTTGTAAGTCCTTCAACGAAAGTTTTGCCATTAACAAAAACCTCTTAAAAGTGCTTTTAAAAGCTTTTAATATTATTTTCCAAACTTATTGTCAATTTAATTATTTTCAGCTATTTTTTTATGAATGGTACTAAATGGAGATTTGAGTTATGCGTTTTACTGATTTCAAAATCTTTTTATTTTTCATACTGTTGCTCCCATACATTTTATGTGGCAGGCAAATAGATACATTTTATGGGGCTATAGAGGTTGAAGAACCAGTTCTTTTAGAATTAATTGATAGTCCCGTCTTTCAAAGACTTAAAAATATTCATCAGTATGGTGTTTCCTACTACACAACTCATAAGAAAGAATATAACCGTTACGATCATTCCATCGGTGTTTTTACAATTTTAAGATCCAATAATGCCAGCTTAAAAGAGCAAATTGCAGGACTTTTGCACGATGTTTCTCACACCGCCTTTTCTCATGTAGGAGATTGGATTTTTGGTAAAGAAAACGAAGAGAAAGACTATCAAAATGACATTCATTCTCTTTTCTTAAAGACAAGTGGTTTGGAAGAAATTCTTAATAAATACCATTTTACATTAGATCAAATACTTCCAGAAGAAAATTTATTTCCTGCCCTTGAAAACAAATTGCCAAATCTTTGTGCCGACCGCATCGATTACAATATACAAGGCGCTTACTACCAGGGATTTATAACTTATGAAGAGGCTTTGTCAATTTTTAAAGACTTAAAATTTATCAACCATTGTTGGGTCAGCACCCAGCCAAAATTAATGAAAAAGCTCACACGTTTTTCCCTTTTTATGACAAAAGATTGCTGGGGCAGTCCAATCAATTATGTCACATCCAGATGGTTAGCTGATGCTATTTTAAGAGCCATTGATTTGGGATCTATTTCTTATAAAGAACTTCATTTTAAAACGGATCAATTCATTTGGGATAAATTAATGGTTCAAGATGACGAAGTGATTAAGAAAAATATGACGATGGTGATGGATGCAGAAAGCTATTTTTCTTCAACTGCTAATAGCCAAGACGCTGATTATACTGTAAAAAGTAAATTTAGAGGGATTGATCCTTGGATAGTGTCTGGCTCTAAATATTTACGCCTCACTGAAATAGATGCTGAACTTAAAGAAGAGTATGAAAGAGAAAAGGAGCTAATCAAGAACGGCTGGTTCATTAAAATTTCCGACCCACTCTCAGTGTAGTGGACAATATGGGACAATTACCTCTGGCTTCTCTCCTAACAGGAGATAAAATGTTTTACTCACTCACCTTGCGCAAAAAAACAAATCAATTTTTAACTAATAACCTGAGTTTTCTAGTTTATTTTCTTGAAATTCGGGTTAATATAATAAATCTTTTGAATAGAACTCTTATTTCTTTAAAGAAGATGCAAAATGTGACTGGCTTGATCTGAAAGGAGTAATAGCAGCCAAAGCTTTTAAACTAGAAAACTCAGTTTTTTTCTTTAAGAGATCTATTAAAAGCCTTGTTGTTTGACTTGGTAAAGATCTTTTGTCATTTTTTCCCAAAGATTCAATCTCTTCTCTTAAATTATTGAGATCTAATTCTGAAATCTGTTTTTTTTCAAAAGATTGGCTTGGGTTTTTGTCCATTTGTAAAAACCTACATCATAAAGATGTAGGTTTTAATACAGATTTAGAAGAAACCAATAATTTTTTAGGATTTGTCTTAATTGTTTTTGTATTTTTTCATAAAGTTTCCTTTATTTACTTAATACACCTTTATAACATTTTTAAAAAATAGGCGTGAATAGAAGTGTCATTTGTTAGCTCAGGATGGAAAGTAGCGCCCAAATGATGCCCTTGACGCACTAAAATAGGCTCTTCTTCAAAAGAAGCTAAAACTTCTACTTCTAAAGAGCATTTTCGAATGCGCGGTGCCCGGATAAAGATAGCTGGAAAAATAGTAGCTTGTTTTTTCGGATTTAACCGGATTTCAACATCTGTCAAAAAAGAATCTGCCTGCCTACCAAAAGCGTTGCGCTCCACATCGACACTTAAGAAATTAAAGGGCTTCATGTCACTTTGAAAAATATTTTCTGCCATTAAAATAAGCCCGGCACATGTGCCAAAAACTGGTTTTTCAGCCCCAAATTCTCTGATTTTTTCGGTGAGGCCAATAAAATCCATCTGACGGGAAATAACGGTTGACTCACCTCCTGGAATGATCAACCCATTACATTTTTCCAAATCCTCTGGTTTTTTGACTAACAGGACATGAACGCCCAAAAGCTGAAGCATCTCCATGTGCTTTTTAAAGGCTCCTTGTAGGGCTAACACTCCAACTGTTTTCATTAGTTACCACCCTCTTGGAGAAAAACGCTCTTCTGGAGCCAATTGCAGCAAGTCAATGCCTTTCATTGGATTTAGAAGACCCATCGAGATGCGCACAAGCATTTCGGGATCTTGATAGTGGGCAGCTGCTGCTACAATCGCTTTTGCACGAGTTTCAGGATCTTCTGACTTAAAAATGCCCGAGCCCACAAAAACTGTTTCAGCACCAAGCTGCATCATCAAAGCAGCATCAGCTGGCGTTGCAATTCCGCCTGCTGCAAAATTAGGAACCGGCAATTTTCCTGTCCTTGCCACTTCCTCAACTAAATGATAAGGGGCACTCAAGCGCTTTGCCTCTCTCATCAATTCTGCATGGTCAAGCTTGGTAAGAAAGTGTATTTCGCGGTTCAATGTGCGCATATGACGGACTGCTTCTACAATATTTCCAGTGCCAGCTTCTCCTTTTGTGCGGATCATAGCAGCGCCTTCGCCAATTCTTCTTAAAGCCTCGCCCAAATCCCTACAGCCGCAAACAAAGGGAATGCAAAATTTGGTCTTGTCGATATGGTTTTCTTCATCAGCTGGCGTCAGCACTTCACTCTCATCAATAAAATCCACAAACAGCGCTTCCAAAATTTGTGCTTCCACAAAATGACCAATGCGGCATTTTGCCATCACGGGGATAGAAACAGCTTCCTGGATTTTTTGAACCAGTTCAGGATTGGACATGCGCGCAATCCCCCCTTCTGCACGAATATCAGAAGGGATCCGCTCCAGAGCCATAACAGCAACTGCACCTGCATCTTCTGCAATTTTTGCTTGGGTTTCATTTGTGACGTCCATAATGACGCCGCCTTTTAGCATCTCTGCAAGACCGACTTTTACTTCAAATGAGCTTTTTTCAAGCGAATGTTTCTGCTGTTTTCGCATCACTTTTCCCTTTCTAAATTGATATTATAAATCAGCAAATGGATTGCCAACTTGTGTAAAAAGGCCACCTTTTTTGCGGCGGTTAATTTCTGATCTAATGGAATAGAGCAGATCTTGATCAAAATCTTTATTTGCTGCCCAAAGCAAATACTGCAAAGGGACATCGCCCATGCGCCTGCCCTTGTGGGGTCCCAAAGGCATTGTTTTAATCATGATTGGACGAGACAAAGCCGCAAAAATCTGTTTTAAAGACTGGTATCTTTTTGCAAGGAAGCGAAAGACTTCAATGTTCACAACTACATCGTTCATCGCGCGGTGCGCCCCTTCAAACTCTATATTGAAATGCTTCCTTAACTGCTCAAGGGAATTAGTCGGGCTGTCCCCATACAGCCTTGCCATCCTTAAAGTATCTAAAAGGCGGTTATTGCGCAATGTGCAAGCAATTCCCTCTTTTTCAGCAGCTGTTGCAATGAGGTCGATATCAAAGCCAATGCCATGTCCAACGATTGTGCCTCTTCCAATAAACTGCAATAATTCCTGCAAAATATCTTTGATCACCGGTTTTCCACTTACCATGTCTTGCGTGATGTGATGGATCTCAATGGAAGTTTCTGGAATCTCGCAGCAAGGGTCTACTAATGTCTCATATTGGTCATGAATGGTTTTTAGATCAAATTTTGCAACCGCAACTTCAATGATCTTATCATTTTTTGGATCAAGACCAGTCGATTCGCAATCCAAACAGATAAAAATCTCATTCTCCAAAGATCTTCCCTCACCCATTTTAACACCCCTCATCCTTTAGAGCATCTTGAATCATGTCTCTTAATTCCTTATGGCCAATATTTTTTTCTACAGAGTAATAAACATGATGTAAATTTTCTGCATTGAATGCTTTTAAAGCAATTTCTGCTTGTGTTTTTCTCTCATTTTTTTTCAGCTTGTCGCATTTTGTAAAAACTAAAATGACAGCTTTTTCATGATGGGCTGCCCATTCTAAAAAATTTTTATCATCTTCATTTGGTTTTCGGCGGATATCGAACAAAAATAAGATAAGCTTTAGAGAACTTCTCTCTTTCAGATAGGTTTGAACCATAGGTCCCCACTCTTTTCGTATCTTGATTGGCACCTCTGCAAATCCATAGCCTGGCAGATCTACAAATGCAAGGTCGTTTCCTACCATAAAGAAATTAAGGGCTTGTGTTTTTCCCGGTGTTGAAGATGTTTTAACAAGCCCTTTAGACTGAAATAGATGATTGAGCAAGCTGGACTTGCCTACATTAGAGCGTCCGGCAACAGCAATCTCGCTGACAATATCTCCAGACAAGTCTCTTAAAACGGGATAATCTTTGGTCAAAACAGCGGTTTTGATGAACCTGGCGTCTTTAAACATCTGTAAGATGCTCATGCTATAGCCTCTTCAATCGTGATTTTTCTGGAAGATTCTCCAAGATGCAAAATGGTGACCCTAATGTGATTTTCAGGAAGCATATTTTCAATTTTTTCTGACCATTCCAAAAGAGTTGCTCCGCCGGCATAAAACATCTCATCAAATCCCATGCTTAAAAACTCTTCAGAATCTTTTAATCGATAAAGGTCAAAGTGATAAACGTCCTTTTTTCCTTTATAAATATTGAGATAGACAAATGTAGGGCTGTTCACATCTGATGAGGAGCAGCCTGCAAATCCTTCTGAGACGCCTTTAATAAAAGTCGTTTTCCCAGCCCCCAAATCTCCAAAAAAGCAAACAACGGCATTTTCTGAAAGGTTGGCTCCAAAATCCTTTCCACATGCAATAGTGTCTTTTTCTGAGTAAGAGATATAGGATTTCATGGAAAATTCAAATAAATGATTAACTATTGCCTATAACCTATTCTAGCCATTGTTCAACAAAAGGGACAAATTCTTCAAACTCTGCAAGACCTTCTACAAAAGAAGCTACTTTCTCTTCAGCCAATTGCTTTTGGATAAAGGCTAAAAAGTTTTCTTCGATTTGGAATTTGTTTTGATTCTGAACTTCAACCAAAGATAGGCGCTTTAAATAATTCTTTTTAAAATCTTCAATCACCGCTTCTTTACTGCTAAAAAGCTTGCCACTTAAAACAGATGAAAAAACAACTTTTGTAATGGGCTCTTTTGGCTTGTTTTTAGCAATGTAGCTTGCGATGACACCTGGGTCTTCAGAGACAAAAAAACGTTTGACCCTAAGGCCACCCACACGCTCTTTATTTTCAGGGCATTTTGAGACCCAGTCATAAATGGCATCTTGCGGATTTGGATGCGTGTTGTCGCCAAAAACTTTGCCCGTGAAGGGACAGATATAAATTTTCTTTGTGCTTTCATTGACGCTCTCGTGGCTAAAGCCTATTTTTATCTCCGTCTCGTGCCAGAGCTTTCCATTTTTTTCGAGATGATCAATGGCATTGCCTGCTGTTTGAAAAATAATTTTATCTTTTGGAAATAAGACCGGTTGAAGATTAAATTTATTTTCGATAAAACACAAGTAAGTGTTGATTAGCTCAGAGTGCTGATTTTCATTCAAAAACTGATGCAGAACTTCTTTAATTTCTTCTGTAATAACTGTTTTTGCCATCGGAACCTCAAAAAAATATATAGTAATCTACAATTGTAGCTTCATAAAGCTTTATTAAGCAACAAAAAACTAGAGAAAGATCATGCTGAAAATCAAAGAAATTGCAGTCCCAGGATATGAAAAAATCGTTGAGGCTCATGATGAAGAAACAGGCCTTCACAGTTTTATTGCCCTACACAACACCTCTTTGGGTCCAGCCCTTGGCGGCTCCCGCATCTATCCTTACAAAACAAGAGAAAAAGCGTTGGAAGATGTCTTGCGTCTTTCAAAGGCGATGACCTATAAAGCAGCCCTTGCAAAAACAGGGACAGGAGGTGGCAAAAGCGTCATCATAGGAGATCCTTCCAACATAAAGACAAAAAAATTTTTACATTCTTTTGGGGAAGCAGTCAATTATTTAAAAGGCCATTACATTGTAGCAGAAGATGTAGGCACAACGGCAGATGACATGCTGATCATCCACGAAGTCACACCTTATGTCTCTGCCCTGCCAACAGAAAAAAGTAGTGGGGATCCAAGCCGTTTTACTGCTTTTGGCGTTTACTTGGCCATGCAAGCTTTGGCAATCAAGCTTTTTGGCTCTCCCTCTCTAAAAGGAAAAACAATTTTGATTCAAGGCCTTGGAAGTGTAGGGTCAAAACTTGCCAATCTTCTCTTTTTTGAAGAAGCCAATTTGATCATCGACGAAGTCGATCTGGAAAAAGCAAAAAAAGAAGCGATCCTTTATGGAGCAAAATATTTGGAAAATAACTCTTTTTTTAATGTTGAATGTGATATTTTTTCTCCTTGCGCATTAGGGGGCATCTTAAAAGAAGAGACTATTCCCTTTTTGAAATGCAAAGGCATTGCAGGATCTGCCAACAACCAGCTTTTAAATGATGAAACGGCCAAATTGCTAAAAGAAAAAAACATTCTTTACGCTCCTGATTTTGTGGCAAACGCCGGCGGTCTTATGAATGCAACGACCGAATTTGAGCCTTTAGGATATCATGCAAAAGTGGCAAGAGAAAAACTTAATTATATTTTTAAAACTATGATGGAAATTTTTGATGCCTCGAAAAAAAGCCATAAAACAACGGTGGAAATTGCAAATGAGCTTGCAGAATATAATTTAAAGCATCAAATTGGCAAGCGATTGACACCCATACAATTTTTTTAGGAACAACATGTCTTACAACTATCTGCTAATTGAAAATAGTAATACGCTCTCTTATTTTGACCATCTTGTAGAAAACAAGCAAAATCCCAAATTGGCTCTCTATAAAAACCAGCGTCTTGTCCTGCTCTCTTATCAGCCAAAAAACATTTTTGAATACGCTGAGCTCTTATGGATTAAAATAAAAAATTTTGTTTTAAACATTTTCAATCCAATATTAGAAAACAACGAAAAAATTGAAGCTATTAAAAAAGAAATTAATGCCTATCATTTCTCAAAATTAAATAAAACAACAATGGAACCTTACCAACCCTCGAAAGAATTAAGCGAACTTCTGGCTAAAACAGTAGTTAATTGTGAGAAAATGGATAGATTCTTGAAAGAAACTAGGCAAACTGATAAGCTTTAGTCTTATGAAAACAATCAGCAGCCTTCTTGAAGAAAAATTTAGAGATGCCACTTTTAAAGCTTTTCCCGAATTGGAAGAGAAAAAAAACTTGTTCCAAATTGAAATTGCAAAAAGCGCATCAGAAAAATTTGGTGCCTACCAGTTCAACTCATGCATGAAGCTCACCAAGTTTGTGCAAAAAAATCAAAATCCAAGAGAAATTGCAAAAAGCATTGTCCAACAGGTAGAATTTGGTCAAATGATTGAGAAGTTGGAAGTGGCAGGCCCTGGATTTATCAATATCTATCTCAATCCAAAATGGCTGCAAGAGCGCCTCTTGCCTATTTTTAACGATCCTCGTCTTGGAGCGCCTCCCTCTTTGAAAAAAGAAAAAGTCATCATCGATTTTTCCTCTCCAAATACTGCCAAAGAGATGCATGTCGGCCATTTGCGCTCAACTATTATTGGCGACTGTTTGGCGCGTGTGTTTGAATTCATGGGAGATGATGTCCTTCGCTTAAACCATGTGGGAGACTGGGGAACTGCTTTTGGAATGCTGATCGCTTACATGAAAGAGGAT
>DAORNI010000031.1:12718-21599 GCA_035440845.1 Parachlamydiaceae bacterium
AAAAGCCGTTTTAGAAGGCAAAGCAGAGACAAGTTTGCCAAAGCTTATGGAGATGTACAAAAAGTCAAAGGAAAAATTTGACAAAGACCCAGAATTTAAAAAAGCTGCGCAGTTAGAAGTTGTCGCCTTGCAAGGTGGAGAAAAAAATGCCTTGAAAGCGTGGGAGCTGATCTGCGATATCTCCAGAAAAGCCTACCAGGAAATTTATGATCTTTTAGATATCCGCATCCAGGAAAGAGGCGAGTCTTTTTATAACCCGATGCTTGCAGACACAGTCAAAGAGCTGGAAGAAAAAGGCCTTGTTGAAATTTCAAATGGCGCAAAGTGCATCTTTTTAGAAGGTTTTAAGAACAGGGAAGGTGAAACTCTGCCCTTGATGGTGCAAAAATCAGATGGAGGCTATAACTATGACACAACAGACATGGCAGCCATCAAACAGCGCATCCAAAAAGAAAAAGGTACAAGGCTTATTTACGTTACCGATGCCGGACAAGCCACCCACTTTGCCATGATTGCAAAAGCTGCTGAAAAAGCCGGATATTTAGACACTGAAAAAGTCAAAGTGGATCATGTGCCTTTTGGCCTTGTCCTTGGGGCAGATGGGAAAAAATTCAAAACACGCTCTGGAGAAACTGAAAAGCTGATCGACCTGATCTTAAAAGCCATTAGCGAAGCTAAAAAAATCTTATCAGAAAAAAATCCTGAGATGTCAGAAGATGAACTAGAACCATTTGCAAAAGCTTTAGGGATTGGCGCCATTAAATATGCAGACCTCTCTTGCAACCGCACAGGAGACTACACATTCAGCTATGAGCGCATGTTACGCTTTGAGGGCAATACGGCAGCCTTTCTGATGTATTCTTACGTTCGGATAGCTGGCATTAAGCGAAAAGCAGATGTCAATATTGAAGAATTAAAAGCACAATCTCAAATCGTTTTGGAAGAGCCCTCTGAAATCAGTTTGGCTCTTCATTTGGCGCAGTTTGGAGAAATGATCCAGACAGTTGCAAAAGACCTTTTGCCAAACAGGCTGACAGATTATCTTTACGGTCTTGCGGAAAAATTCAACGCCTTTTACCGCGACTGCCAGGTGATTAGCTCTCCTAACCAAAATTCAAGAATTTTACTGGCAGAAGCTGTTGCCATTGTCATGAAACAAGGTCTGCAACTCCTGGGTGTCCCCGTTGTGGATAAAATGTAAAATATGCAATTTTAGGTCATTTTAGCTTCATGAAAAAAATTACATTTTTGATTTTATTTTTTATTTTTTCTTTTCCTCTTTTTTCAAAAAGCTGGGACTCTGTAAAAAAGAACACCCTAATTACCATGCAGTCCATTAATGGCTGGTGCTCTCCTGAAAAAGCTGTTTTGATGATGGATCTCATTAAGACCAAGCAACTCAAGAGATGCCTGGAAATTGGTGTTTTTGGGGGAAAGTCTCTATTTCCAATTGCTAAAGCCTTAAAATACAATAAAAAAGGTGTTGTCTATGCAGTCGATTCTTGGGATTCTTCTCTTGCACTGCAAGGAATGAATTTAAACAGCCCTGAATATGGATGGTGGGCTCTCATTGATTTTAATGATCTGCATGAGCAAACATTAAATCTATTAGCTCGCCATAAACTTAAAGGCTATTGCAAAATTCTTAAAAAACCGGCAGAAGAAGTTCTCCAACTGTTTAAAGAGGCTTCTTTTGATTTTATTCACTTAGATGCAAGCCATATGGAAGATATCGCT
Source organism: Parachlamydiaceae bacterium (assembly GCA_035440845.1). Classification (GTDB taxonomy): domain Bacteria; phylum Chlamydiota; class Chlamydiia; order Chlamydiales; family Parachlamydiaceae; genus JBBSJT01. The sequence continues at coordinate 14,456 of DAORNI010000031.1, forward strand.
TTTGGACATGTCACAACCTACTTTGAAAAATTGAAAACCGGGGGATATTTTTTGCTTACAGACCCTAATTGGCATAGCATGAAGCTTTCACTTGTTTTTTTATTGGAACGGGCAGAAATCCTTTCTCCCTTTACTCCAACAGCTGATTTTCTTCTTTTCCAAAAATCCAAAGAACGCCAAGAAAATGCCAAAAAACTTTAATAGATTTCTTTTACTTTTCTTGTTATTAGTGTCTCAGATTTTTGCAGCAGACACCATGTATTGGTGGACAACTGGAAATGGGGTGAATTTTGGAGATGACCTCTCTCGTGTGATTGTAGAAAAGATTGTTGGTTTTCCGCTTAAGCAGCAGTCATTGAGCAACCCCAAAAAAACGCTGCTAGCTGCCGGCTCTATTTTGCACTATGCACGAAATCATGATGTGATTTGGGGCTCTGGATTTAGAGAGGATCCGACTTTAGAAAATCGTTTTCAAAGTCTGGATGTGCGAGCAGTGAGGGGACCCAAAACGCGCGAGTTCCTCTTAAAAAAAGGAATCCATTGCAAAGAGGTTTATGGAGACCCGGCGGTTTTAATTGCCCATTTATTTCCAGAATTTAAAAAACAAACACCCATTTACGATTACATCGTCATCCCAAACATTGGAGAAATCAAATGTTTTCTGCCTTATAAAAATGTGATCTTGCCCACACTGCCCTGGCAAGAAATTGTGCAAAAAATGATGCAGACAAAACTGGTCATTTCAAGCTCTTTGCACGGCATTATTGTAGCAGAAGCATTTGGCGTGCCAACAAGGCTTTTAAAGATGACCTGGCTAGAGCCTCTTTTAAAATATCAAGACTATTATGAATCGACTGGAAGGCCAAATTTCAAATACGCAACGTCTGTGCAAGATGCCCTAAAATTAGGCGGGGAACCACCTGCCAAAATAGATATCAATCCTTTACTGGAAGCCTTCCCTTGGGACTATTTTCAGGAATAATTGGGGTTTTACCCTCTTTGCCGGCGATCTCCCGAACATATTTTGGCACGGCATAGCCAGATAGCTTTTTAGAAATCTCCTGCATTAACTCAAGTCCTTTTTCTTCTTCCACTTCAAAATGAAGGGCGCCTTGCACCCGGTCTAATTGATGCAGGTAATAGGGCAAAATCCCATGGTCTGCAAGTGTTTCAAAAAGGTGGCTAAGTGTTTCTGCATCATCATTGATGCCTTTTAACAAGACGGCCTGATTTAAAATAACAGCACCAGTTCTTTGCAGTTTTTTGACACGGGATAAAATTTCCTCGTCCAATTCTTGACTGTGGTTGATATGAAGGACAAACCAGATCTGCAGCTTACAATTGTTAAAGATTTCTATCAATCCCTCATCTATCCTTTCTGGAATGCCAATCGGAAACCGCGTATGGAAGCGAAGCCTTTTGACATGAGGAACCGCTTCGAGCTTTTCAATCAAAGATTGAAGCTGCTTATTAGAGAGGGAAAGCGGATCTCCGCCGCTTAAAATCACTTCATGGATAGAAGAGTCTTCTAAAATCAGCTTGATTTCTTCTTGAAACAAAAAACCGTTTGATTCCGCATACTCAAAATTCTGGCGAAAGCAGTAGCGGCAATGCATGGCACATGCACTTGTCACAAGAATAAGCACCCTTCCTTGGTACTTATGCAGAAGCTTGGAGCTTAAGCGGCAATTGGTATCTCCTACTGGATCTGAAAGAAAATGGGAAGCCGTTTTTGTTTCTTCTGACAAAGGCAGAAATTGCTTCAATATAGGATCATTTAAATCATTTTTTTTAATTTTTTGAGCCAAACGCAAAGGGAGATTCAAAGAAAATTTTTGTTTTCTTAAAATTTTTTCTTGGTTTTTTTCATCCAAACACAAAAAAACAGTTAATTTTTCTGTGTTTGTAAAATTTTGCCTTAAAATTTTTCTCCACGGCTCTATTTGATCTAAAATAATCATGGAGCGATTATCTCAAAAAAAAGCCTTCTTTTCAAGCAGTTGTTTTAACTAAAGCTGGTTTTTTGGTTTTTTTGTCCGGTTCTATTACTCTTTCAATATCAAGACCAAGCGATTGGAGTTTGCCTACAATATTTTCATAGCCGCGGTCTAAAAACTGAACTCCGCTCAAAGTGCTCTCCCCAGTTGCAACGGCAGCCGCCATCACATAGGCAAAACCTGCTCTTAAGTCAGGGATTTTGATCTCTTTGCCAACAAGGGGTGTCGCTCCCTTTACAATAATGCTATGGGAAAAACTCTGCGAGGCAAACCGGCATGCTTTACCACCAAGACACTGTCTAAAGGAGCTGATATCGGCACCCATCTCATTTAAAGTCTCTGTGTAGCCAAACCGGTTTTCATAAACGGTCTCATGGACAACAGAGGATCCGCCGGCTTGTGTCAGCAAAACAACAAAAGGCTGCTGCCAATCTGTAACAAAGCCAGGATGCACATCGGTCTCAATATGAAGACCACCTTGCAAGGGTCCATCATAATAAAATTCGATCCCATTGCTTTTAATAGAAAAGCCGCCGCCTACTTCCCGAATTTTATTAAGGAGCGTGATCATGTTGGAGTGGTTGGCGCCTTCCACAAAAACACGTCCCTTAGAGCAAATCGCTGCAAGTCCAAAAGAGGCGCTCTCTAACCTGTCTGAAACAACCGTATGTTCTACTTCATAAAAGCGTCTTGTTCCTTGAATGCGGATGGTGCGGTCTGTATCTAAGGTGATAATAGCGCCAAGCTTTTGTAAAAAGAGGATCAGCTCTACAATTTCTGGTTCTGCAGCTGCATTTTTAATGATGGTGATCCCTCTTGCTGTCACACCTGCTAAAATCGTATTTTCTGTTGCTCCAACAGATGGATAAGGCAGCGTGCCTTTCAACCCCTCGTGCGCCCTTGCAAAATAAGCGCCCTCCCTTTTCATCCCCCGGTATTCGATCGTTGCACCAAGCTGCTCTAGCGCCCTAATATGAAAATCTACAGAGCGCTGCCCAATGTTGCAGCCACCAACTGTTGGCACCATGATATCTTCTTCTGTCCTTCCAAGAAGAGCTCCGATCATCAAAATAGGGATTCTGTTGGCACCAGAAAACCTTTGCGGCACATAAGAAGTCTTAAGCTCTCTTGTGATCACTTCCATAATACCAGCTTCTTTGTCCCAGGCAACTTCCATGCCAATTTCCTGGCATAAAGCAACGGTAACCTCGACATCGCCAATGTTTGGTACATTGTAAAAAACACATTTCTTATCAGATAAAAGAGAAGCGACAAGCAATTTTGTCATCGCGTTTTTAGCGCCGGCTGCCTTGATATGGCCCTTAAGCGGTGCGCCGCCCCTGATCTTCAACATTTCCATTTTTTTATTCCTAAATTATTTGCCTATCTCTCTAGAGGGTATTTACAAATTGCTAATGGCCTAAGGCTAGCCGAAAATAATCTCGAATATAAACCATTATGAATTTGTAAACACTCTCTTACCAAACTCTCATTTAGTTTACAACAAGATTCGCTTATACTGTTTACAAAAATTAAAAAAATTAATAAACTTTTCAAAAATCTATTTTTAGTATAAAAGTAATTTTCTTTTAAAAATTTGAGGAGTTATGAAGAAAACAAGAACTGGAATTGGCCAAGACAGCCACCGATTTTTACCCGCAGAAGCATCTAAGCCTTGCGTAATCGGGGGTATTATCTTTGATGATGCACCAGGCTTTAATTCAAATTCTGATGGCGATGTTGTATTGCATGCCATCTGTAATGCCATTACATCTTTGACATCTGTTTTGATCCTTGGCGCCATTGCAGATGAACTTTGCTTAAAAGATGGGATCACAGACAGTGAGGTTTATTTGAAAGAGGCCATGAAAACCCTTGGAAAACAAAAAGTGACGCATGTCGCCATCACTTTGGAAGGTAAAAAGCCAAAATTCAAAGAGCGCTTTTTAGAAATGCGCCAAAATATTGCAAGGATGATGCACTTAGATGCTGCAGATGTTGGCATTACTGCAACATCTGGCGAAGGGTTAACTGACTTTGGCTGCGGCGATGGCGTTCAATGCTTTGCTATTGTGACAACTGAAGAACCTGTTTGAGCGAATTTACAACATAATTCACCTCTTCAAGCTTTAAGTTCGTATATAAAGGCAAACTTAAAGCTTGGGCATAATAGCGCTCCATTTCAGGAAAATATTCGTTGATATCTCCAGAAACCTTTGAAAAAACGGGGTGGCGATAAATCGGAATGTAGTGGCATTGCGTCCCAATCCCTTTTTCTTTTAGCTCAAACATCACCTTTTCGCGAGTTGTTTTAAAAGCTTCAAAATCGATCTGGACAACAGCTAAATGAAAAGAAGAAGAATCATCAAATTCTTTTGTAAACATTTTAATATTTGGCACATCTTTTAAAAGTTTGCGGTACTCTTTGATAAGAACCCTTCTTTTTTCAGCAATCGCATCTACACGCTTAAGTTGAGAAAGTCCAAGGGCTGCCTGAAAATCGGTGAGATGAAAATTTCCTGTTAAGTCATGCACCTCATAATAGCCCAAAGCCTCTTTGCCAATCAGATGCTTGCCTTCTTTTACAATGCCATTGTTGCGGTAGAGCTTTAAACGGTAGCAAAGCTCTTCATCATTAGTTAAGACCATCCCTCCCTCGCCAGTTGTCAACTGCTTTGCAGGGTGAAAGCTAAAGACCGTCATATGGCTCCATTTGCAAGAGCCCACTTTACTTCCATCTTTATAAGAAGATCCAATAGCGTGCGCTGCATCTTCAATCACTAAAGCATTAGGATCAGCAATCAAACTGTCTAATTTTTCCATATCTACAGGGATGCCCGCAAAATGGACAGGCAGGATCACTGTTTTTCCCCTCGATTTCTTTTTTTCAAGATTATATTTGAGATAATCCAAATTAAAGTTGCCAGTTTCTCGGTCAATATCTAAAAAAACAGGCTTGGCTCCTCTTGATGCCGCGCACCCGGCAGAGGCAATAAAGCTGTTTGGCGTTGTCAGACAATCATCAAAAGACCCTACTCTTCCGGCAAAGGTCGCTGCATAAAGAGCCGTTGTGGCGCTATTAAAAGAGACCGCATATTGAGCACCGCAATAATGAGCCATGCTCTTTTCAAAGTTTTCTGCATGGGGGCCTCTTGTAATCAATTCTTCCTTTAAAGCAGCAGTTGCCTGTTCTATATCTTCTTTTTCAAGAGTTTGTTTTGTGTATGGGATAAAATTGTTCATAAGTCTCCAAATCGATAAAATAAGAAGTTTAATCCAAACCATGAAAAATGAAAAGCAACTAAAAAATAGGGCTCTTTTTTTTTCTCAAAACATTGAACATCATAATGTTAAAACAAAAATAACCACTCAAAAAAAGCGTTTTGCATTAAACTTAAGCAACTTAAGCAAAAAGTGAAAATTCACGGAGTAAAATTTAAATTTTTTTTTGAAAACTTTTTATTTTGATTTTAAAAGGTTTAGAACTTTTGCTCTTTTTTTTTGCGATAATTTCCTTGCTCGGTAAGGATTCAAATGGTAAATTACCTCAACAAGAAAGCCCCAGAATACACTGTGGGAACATTGTTTATAACTTTAAAAAAGGCTGGAAACTATGACTAATGCACATCATTTTGATGCATGGACTCAATTTCTTCAATATGTCAAAAGCAAGACTTCCGCCACTGCTTTTGGCAATTGGCTAAGCCCAATTAAAGTATTAGACGCCTCGGCGGACTCCATCAAACTTGAGATCCCAAATATTTTTGTAAAAGAATATTTGTTATCTAATTACAAACAAGACCTTTTAGCTTTTCTTCCGGCCACACAAAACAAAGAACCGGCAATTGAATTCGTCATTGCCGAGGCTCAAAAAGTAACTATCATTTCGCAGCCGGCAGAACCTAACACACTTGAACCCGTAACTCAAAACATCCCGGAAGTTAAATTTAATAAAAATTATCAATTTAATACTTTTATTGAAGGACCCACCAACCAGTTTGTAAAATCGGCTGCAATTGGCGTCGCCTCAAGACCCGGGCAATCTTATAATCCTTTATTTATCCATGGCGGTGTCGGACTTGGCAAAACCCACATTTTGCACAGTATTGGACACTACATCAGAGAACATAACAAAAAATTGCGGGTTCAATGCATTACAACAGAAGGGTTCATCAATGAACTAGTCGACAATTTAAGAAATAAATCTGTCGATGTGATGAAGCGTTTTTACCGCTCAGACATCGACGTCTTACTTGTCGACGATATCCAATTTTTACAAAATCGCCTCAATTTTGAAGAGGAGTTTTGTAATACATTTGAAACTCTCATCAATCAAAACAAGCAGATTGTCATCACAAGCGACAAGCCGCCATCGCAATTGAAGCTATCAGAGCGCATGATTGCAAGGATGGAGTGGGGCTTGGTGACCCATATTGGCATTCCCGATTTAGAGACCCGTGTTGCCATCTTGCAGCATAAAGCGCAGCAAAAAGGATTTGAAATCCCAAGCCAGGTCGCCTTTTACATGGCAGAGCATATCTTTAATAACGTGCGTCAATTAGAAGGCGCCATTAATAAGCTAAGCGCCCACTGCCGCCTATTTAATATGCCAGTCACTGAAGAACTTGTCGAAAAGACACTCCGCGAAATGTTCCAACATGCTCCAAAACAAAAAATTTCTGTCGAGCAAATCCTAAAAAGCGTTGCTGCCATTTTTGGCGTCCGTATTAGCGATTTAAGAGGAACCGGAAGAACAAAAGAAATTGCACTGCCTCGCCAGGTTGCCATGTATTTGGCATACAAATTAATCAATGAATCTCTTCAGATGCTTGGTGCCTCTTTTGGCAAAACGCATTCTACTATTTTACATGCTTGCAAAACAATTGAGAAAAAACTTGCAGGCGATGAGATGCTACGTCGTCAAATCAGCATGGTCGAGCGCAACATCGCTTAACGATCTTTAGTATAGGTATGACCCGTTGCAATTTTAATATTATCCAATTTTACTACTGATCTTACTGCTCTCACTGGTAAAAAAATAACGAGCATTTATTAACCTGAGTTTTCTAGTTTCTCTCCTCGAACTTCAGGTTTTTTTTTTCAAGAAGGGTGAAAACCTGGCTTTAGAAAAAAATTGCAAAACTCAT